>JARBUG010000101.1 GCA_029239785.1 Symbiobacteriaceae bacterium
TGAGGCACAAAATGGGACTTGCAGCAAGATTTGGTGCGCACTGGCTCGAATATGGTCGCCAAATTTTGTTGTACCTCCCCGCCAACGTGCAAAAAGCACCCTCTTCCCCCCCGGTTCTGGGCCAAAAAAGGCCATTTCACCTGGATTGGAGGGCGCGTCCAACCCCCAGGGGGGACCAGTGAAGCCTGGAGGGAGCCTTGACCACAAATTCTGGCGGGGCCATTCGGGCGTTAGTAACACCAAATATTGATTTTGCGCCCACGGGCCTGGCACAGGGCCAGCGACCTGGGCTCGAGCGCCCGGGCCTGGCACAGGGGACCCTGCCCAGCCGGGCGCCAGACACTTCCCAGAACAGTTCGCCACAAACCAGGATTTTCCATCAAACAAGGCGAACATATGATCACCACAGTCATAGGAGGAAGCTCCCGGATGATCACAGTTGCGGCCCCCGCTTCCCTGCTGCTGGCTTCCGGCCTCTCCCCCAAGGCCAAGGTCATCTGGCTTGCTTCCCACCTGGTTTCGCCCCTGACCGTTGCCAACCTCCAAACTGCCACCGGCGGCATCTCCGCCACTTCGATCCGCCGTGGACTCTCCGAACTTTCGGCCGCCGGGTGGCCCGCCGCTGGCAGCGCCCCCTCGGCTGCCACACCAGCCATCTCCCTCCCTGCCGACCTGCTGGTCAATCGCCGAGTCGGTGCCATGGCTAAGGTTCTCTTTGGCATGCTGCACCTCACACCGGGCTTCGACGGCCGCCAGACCGCCCTCACCTACCACGACTTGGGCCAGTTGGCCGGCGCCTGCTCCATCACCATGCAAATCGCAGCTACAGAACTGCGTCAAGCCGGGTGGCTGAAGATTACCCGGGCGAGGCGCTCATGCGTGAACTGCTGTCGCTCCTGGTGGAGTCAACCAAGTTCTCAGACGAAGACGCCCCCGGGTTTATGGTAAATCCAGCGACCGGTGAACTTCTGCGCTTCGACCGCTACTACGCAGCAGGGGTGGCGCTCGAATTCAACGGCGCCCAGCACTACGGTACGACGGACTGGTTCCCGGATGCGGAGGAGGTCAAGGCGCAGCAGGTCCGGGACCTGCTCAAGGCCGGTCATTGCCTGCTCAGCGGTATCCGGCTGGTCATCCTCCACGCCGAGGACCTGAGCCTGGATGCCATCCGAGCAAAGGTTGGCGGTCTGCTGCCCCTGCGGGATCTGCAGGGACATGACTTGCTTGTAAACCACCTGATCAGGGCCTGCTTCTTCTACCGGAGCGGGACACCGCCTATGCAATCGAGATTGGACCGAACTACAGCATCCTGACCACCGGCAGCGCGACCGCCACCCTCACTCCGCCTCGCTCCACGGACAGGCGGCGCAGCTCCCCGGGTACGCCTCGGAGCAGGGCGAGCACCTCCGGCCGAGACAGGCCCTCGACAGCATGATCATCTACAGCGAGCAACCGGTCGCCGGGCTGGACAGTTCCCTCCGTGTAGCCGCAAGCCCTGGCGGTTCCGCAGAGCGTAAAGCTGCCGTCCGGGTGGGCCTGGAGAATTACGCCGACCAGGTCCATCTCGCCCGGGTCGGGCCCGGCAAGATGCTCGAAGTAGGTGGTCTGGTTGGCGTAGTCGATTTCGACCCGGAATTGCTTGAGCGCATTGCCGGCCAGCGCCCCCACGATGGGCGCGGTCATCATGCTGCTCATGTACGATTCAAAGACCCCCGGACCACGCCCCGCCACCAGGAGATCACCGAAGCACAGGTCGCCCGCGGCGATGCTGGCAACCCGCATGAGCGGCACGTTTACGTCGGGGGCGCCGATCATGTTGGCCACTCCTGCTGCGCCGGTGGTCCTGGGCCAATCGGGGTGCTTTTCCATGAGGGTCCTGAGCAACGTGACAGAAAGCATGCTGCACGTGGCACCCGTGTCGAGCAGGAGGCCGTGCGGCTCGCCGTCAATCTGCACCTCCATACGGGGGAAACACTGGCCCGGCGCAAACGGGGTAGGTACGGCCAGGCCCCGGGGCGCCAGCGCCCCGGGCAGTGCGATGGTAAAAGTCCGGTCAGGATAGTCAAAGATGACGTGGTTCCGGGCGAGGACCTGTCCGCTGATGAACGCCTCCGCCCGGACCCCGGCCGCGATCGGGCCACCGAGTTGCACAACAACCCGGGCGCCGGTCAGGTCGAGCGGGTAGTCACCGACGCAAGCGCCGGGGATGGTGACGGGAGCATAGGCGGGGTTCTCTGGCAGTGGGTCTGACCAGGTCAGGCCCAGGTCGCGTGCGACGGTTTCGGCAACCATCATGGCGCCGCCACCGGTGTCAAGCCAGGACCGGACCGTACGAGTTCGTCCGTCTGGTCCCGTCAGGGTGATGTCAATGAAGGGGCGGTCCTGTTCGAGGTAGAGCGGAACGGTGACAGCGTGGGTTGGCATGGCGGGTCACCTCAGCGCTTGAGTTATTGCACCGTTACGTCAATTCTCCGTGCGATGGATGACACCTGCCGGGGTAAGGCCCGGGGAGACGTCATGCAGGAGGCGGAACTTTATTGTTGAATTACCTCCTCCGGGAGGGAGATAATCATGACTGCGTTCACGGGATTTACCGCTGACGACTTCGCCGGGCTACGTCTCCCCGGGTTTGCGGAGCGGATGGCGTTCATTAAAGATGGCCTACGGCCGAAGCTGGAAGCGTTGGGGCAGGAACTGGCACCCTTCCTGACCGAACTGACGGGTCAGCCGATCTACCCGATTACGGCCAAGCATATGCGGCGGAAAGTGAATCCGCCGGATGACACCTGGGTCGCCTGGAGCGCCAACAAGCGGGGCTATAAGATGTTGCCGCATTTTCAGGTGGGGCTCTGGCATACGCATGCCTTTATCCAGGCTGGGGTGATTTATGAGGCTTCGGCGAAGGCTGCGTTTGGGGCGCGGCTGCTGGAGTCCGGGCAGGCGCTGGCCGCATCGCTGCCGGCCGGGTACCGGTGGCTGGAGGATTATGTGCGGCCTGACGGCATCGGGAATGGCCAGATGACGGCGCATGATTTTGCGCGCATCGCCACCCGGCTGATGACGCGCAAAGAGGCCGACTGCATGGTCGGCCTGTCGGTCCCGGCAGCGGAGGCTGCCGGGCTAGGCGCCGGGTTCGCTGGTCTGGCGCGGGAGGTTATGGAGCGGCTGCTGCCGGTCTATCGGCTGGGAATGTAGCCGGCTGGGACACTGAGGCTTGTCGGCGTATGGGGGAGGTTTTTGGGATGGCGCTTGAACCCAAGGTTGTGGCGGCGGCCCTGGATCAACATCTGCGGACCGATTCGTTTCCGCTGGCGATTCGGGTGGTGCGGGGCGGGGAGGCGGTGCCGGCCAAGGCACGGCGGCCTCTGAAGGAGATGGGGATTCAGGTCAGCATCTGCCAGGGCATCAGCATGGCCCGGCGCTATGGCTGGTCGGTGGCCATGGGGCCGGAGGATCTGATCTGCCCCATCGCACAGGTCGCCTTTGGGTTCAAGCCGGCAATTCCCTTCTATACGGAGGGTAACCTGGCAGCGGGGATGTACGTGGAGACCTGCGGGCAAGGGGCGCTGACCGAGGCGGAAGTGCCGAAGTTCTCCAGCGATGAAGCGGGTGTAGTGGTGGTAGCGCCCCTGAGCCGGTGCAACTTTGAGCCGGAGACGTTGCTGGTCTACGGCAACTCGGCGCAGGTGATGCGGGCCGTGACCGGGGCACTCTGGAAGACCGGTGGGGCGGTTACGTCAACCACCACCGGACGGGCGGATTGTGCGGATATTGTGATCCGGACGGCCCGGGAAGGGAAGCCCCAGGTGATTTTGCCCTGCCTGGGCGACCGGATTTTTGGGCAGACCCAGGACGGGGAGATGGCGTTCACCCTGCCCTGGGCGCAGGTGGGCGATTTGCTGGAGGGCCTGGATGGGACGCATAAGGGCGGGGTGCGGTACCCGATTCCGAACTACCTCCGGTACACCCCGCAGTTCCCGGCGACGTACCAGGAACTGCAGCGGCAATGGGATGAGGATGGTGCTGATTAGCGGCGGCAATTGCACCGGGCGGGTGCTACCGGCCTCGCCGGCGGGCAGTGCCGGCGCACGATGTCGGCCACCTGGGCCTGGGTGAGCCGGACGCCCCGCCTTGCCGCCTCCCGGTAGACGGCGGCCGCCATGCTGGTCATCATCTCCATGCGGGCACGGTCACCGCCGCTGCCGTTGTCGTCGTCGTCATCTTCAAGGAACTCGGGGGTGAGCCGGCCGCCGGGTGCGCAGGCAATGAAGCACTCCAGGATAGCGCCGACGGTCAAACCAAAGGTAGCAGCCACGCAGGAGGCAAGTGCGACGACCGCGGCTGGCAGGGTGGCAACCGCCTGTGGTCCAGTCACAGCGGGCAGGGCGCCCATGGCCAGCAGACCAATATTGCATGGCAGGTTGAGTAGCTCTTCAACGGTGATGCCCGGCACTTTGCTGGCGATGCACCTGAGCACGCAGTCACCGTACGACTCCGGCGCCGGTCTTGGCGCCGGCTGCGGCCGAGGCGTTGGTCTTTCGACGACGACTGTGGGGCCTTGCGCCATCTGGGCGAGGGCGGCCATGGGGTTTATTGCAGGGTTCATCATGAACGCGGTTGACACGGTTTCGACTTCCACCCTGGGCCGAATCGCCGACGGCGTGCTGAGGATGGTGCCCGAGACGCCTGTCTCGATCTGCCTCCGTGCGACGGCCGTGAGGATCTGGATTTCATTCTGACGCATCGGTGGAACGACAAGGTCTGCAAGTCTGGAACCGGAATCCGGGTCCAGCAGGCAGAACACAAAGCCTTCGTTCGACGATCCCTCACAATCGATCCAGCCTCTCCCGAAGAACCGATTGCCGAGGATATTTGCCCTGGGCGGCATCATCATCATGCAGCTCTTCCCTCTCTTATGAGACCTGTCCCCTGCTCGCAGTGTATGAACGGGCCCGACCATCGGTTCACGGGCCCTGTGCAGAGGAGGACCAACGCTGATTACACGCGCAACTGCTTCGGATGTAGATGTTGTACTGGACATGTTAGTGGGCGCCGCCCAGTGGATCGCCACCCAGGGGATTACCCAGTGGACACACTACCTGGACGGCAGCGGGAAGGCTGATTTGGTAGAAGCGATCTCACGCGGTGAAGTCTATCTGTTCATGCGGGAAGGGGCACCCGTGGGCACCATCTCGCTGGCGATGTTGCCGAGCGAATGGGACCAGGTCATCTGGGGCGAGGCGGCCGCGGATGGCGGAGCTGGCTATGTACACCGGCTGGCGGTGGCCCGGGCGGCGGCCGGGACCGGGGTCGGTGAGGCGATGCTGGACTGGGCCGAGGGCCGGGTGCGGGCTGAGGGCGGCCAGTTCCTGCGCCTGGATTGCGTGGCGGAAAACGAGGGGCTGAACCGCTACTATGCCCGCCGGTTCCAGGCCCGGGGCGAGGCTGCGAACATCGGAATGCGTTTCCGGCGCTGGGAAAAGGCGCTGGGGTAGGGGCCCGGCCACGGGCGCCCACCCAAATCACCCCTGACCGTGGGCACTGGTCAGGGGTTCTTCGCGCGGCATCATCCTACCATCATAAACTTTGTGTTATCTATAGTTCACAAAAGAAGGATCGGATTGCCATAAGCCAGAATTTTTACACCAGCCCCTTCACCTGACCCCGCCTTAAAGGAGCGATCAGTATGCCTGACTGGGAATCGCAGAAAGACCCGGCCGACAAGCTGAAGCAAATGTTCGTGGACATCGTGGAGACACGCCGCATTGAGCACGGCACTCTCCCGGCGAAGCGCCCCGTCTTCCTGAAGCCGCACGGTGTTGCCAGCGGCTACTTTGAAGTGCGTGAAGACCTGCCCGCCGACCTCCGGGTCGGCGTATTCGCCGTCCGCAAGCCGCCGCATACGGCCTGGGTTCGGTTCTCCAGCGACACCCTCCCCTCCTACCCCGACCTCAAGTCGACCCTGGGCATCGGCATCAAGCTGTTCGATGTGCACGGCGACAAGCTCCTGGGCGACGGCACCACCCAGGATTTCATCCTGCAGAACCACGACGTTTTCTTCGTCGACACGGCGGAGGATATGGCCGCCTTCACGAAGGCCGGCGTCATCGACGGCGACTACAAGCCGTACCTGCGGGAGCATCCCCGCACGAAAGAGATCCTGAGCGAGATGAAGAAGGTCGAGCCGAGCGTGCTCACCACCACCTACTGGAGCGTGCTGCCCTACGCCTTCGGCCGGGGCCGCTATGTGAAGTACAAGCTGGTGCCCGAGCAGACGGACGGCAATGAGCCGCCCATCGACGACCCCGACTACCTGACCGCCGACCTGACCCGCCGGCTGCTCACCGGCGAAGCCCGCTTCAAGTTTATGCTCCAGTTCCAGACGGATCCGGGGACGATGCCGCTGGACCGCGCCACGGTCCGCTGGAGTGAGCAGGAGAGCCCGCCCATTCATGTGGCGACCCTGGTTCTGCCCAAGCAGGACATATCTACCCTTGGCCAGGCCGCCTACGGCGAAAATCTGGCCTTCAACCCGTGGCACAGCCTGCCGGAGCATGAGCCGCAGGGCAGCATCTCCGAGGCGCGCAAGGTGGTCTACGCCGCCAGCGCCCAGGTCCGGCGCGACGTTAACGGCGTGCCCACCCGGGAGCCTGGCGACCCGCGCCCCGCTGCCCCCCTGCCCCACCCCCGTGATCACGAGATCGTCAGGGCTGCCATCTACCCGGCCATTGGCGTGGCCCGGGTCGGCAACAGCGAGGACGAGTTCTTCATCGGACCTGAAGTGAACGAACCGCCCGCCGCCGAGCCCGGCTTCTACCGTGACCAGGCCGGCGCCCTGAAGCGACAGGCGGCCCGCTTCCGCATCTACGGCCTGAACGCCGAAGGCAAGGCGGTGGCCGAACTGACCGCTGGCGACGCCGAAATCCACTGGACGGTCCACCTGGCCAACAAGAAGTCCGCCTGGTACCAGTTCCAGCTGGCGCTCGACATTCCCGAGGCGGCCCAGGCACCGCCCTCGCTGCTGCGCAACGGCAACGTAGGCGACCGGTCGCAGCTGGCGATCGATCCCGGCGTCCGGCACATCCATGGGGCAAACCGGCATGCGAAGGCGTTTGACACCGGCACCTTCATGGGCGACGCGGTCTACCTGGGCGAACTGCGCACCGATGAGGCCGGCCGGCTGGTCGTGCTGGGCGGGCGTGGCGTCTCCCGCTCCTATGACGGCTGCAAGGTGGTCACCTTCGGCAATAACGAAGGCTGGCACGATGATGTCTCCGACGGGCCGGTGACGGCCAAGGTCGTTTTCCAGGGCCGGGAGCTGGAGGTTGACCCGGCCTGGGTCGTGGTCGCCCCGCCCAACTACGCTCCCGCCCAGAAATCCGTGCGGACCATGTGGGACCTGATGCGGGACGTGGCCATTGGCGCCGAAACGCTCCAGCGGCCCGCCCGCCCGTCCTTCGATCAGGATATCCGCCCGATCTTTGAGCGCATGGCTGCGCTGCAGTGGGTGAATGCGGGCTTTGCGGCGGCCTTTGGCTGGAACTCGCCCAACGACTTCAGCCAGCCCGACTTGATGCTGAAGCTGGCCAACCCCTCTCCCGACGCGCGGGAGATGCGGCGGACTGTTGCCAACCACTTCCGTGACTTCAATCGCGACGCCTGGTCGCCAACGCCCTGGCCCTGGCTCTACGGCGACGCCATGTCGATTCCCCCCGCCGAGACGCCTCGCCAGAACGCCGCCCTGACCGACACGCAGCTCTGGTTCCTGCAGCAGTGGGCAGACGGCAACTTCGAGGCGGACTACAACCCCCGGCGCCAGGCGCCCCGCTCCCTCGATGAGGTGCCCGTGGCCGACCAGCCGGCGATGCTGGACCGGGCCGCCATGGAGTTCTGCCTGGCCGATGCGTTCCATCCCGGCTGCGAGATGACCTGGCCCATGCGGACCCCTTCTATGTACATGGCGCCCTTCCGCCTGAAGCATGCGCCCCACGGCTGGAAGGAGCCGAGCTACGGCACCGTGCTGACGCAGGACACGCTGTCGCTGCCCAACGGCCCGCTGGCCGGCCAGGTGCCGGGCGGCGTGACCCGCTGGATGGCGGTGCCCTGGCAGACCGACACGGCCAGTTGCCGCTCGGGCTACCTGAAGTCGTACGACCCTTACCTGCCCACCTTCTGGCCGGCCCGGGTGCCCAACCAGGTGCTAACCCGCGAAGATTACGACGTGGTGATGGATGTGGAGCGGCGGCTCGGCGACCGGCTGGCGGCCTTTGCCAACCGGGCCTCCTGGGTCCGTCCCCTGGGCGCCAAGAGCTACACCGACCAGATCAATAACATGATCCACGATTGGGGCCGGATGGGCCTGGTCGAGGTGCTGCCGGGCTTGCCTGACAGCCCGCACTTCCCGCCGGTCATGCAGGTGGAGCAGCTCGGGCCGAAGCATCGGCACCGCGAGCATCCCCGGTTTGAGGAGCAGCCGGACGAGGAAGCGCAGGGGCCGGTGCTCAGCCACCGGGACGGGTCGCATCAAGATCTGGCAGACAACGTGGACCTGACCGAGATCGACAAGGTCCGGCGGCTGCAGCGGAGGCCGTGATTTGTTGCAAACAGATGTGTTGATCGTCGGGGCAGGGCCGGCGGGCGCCACCGCCGCCCTGAACCTGGCCCCGCTGCGGAGGGTGCTGCTGGTCGACCGGCAAGCCGAGGTGAAGTCCCGCATTGGGGAGTCGCTGGTGCCGGGCGCCCGCCGGCTGCTGACCGATATGGGATTGTGGGAGAGCTTTGTGGCGGAAGGGCATGAGCCTTGGTACGGGAACATCGCCGTGTGGGGCGGGGCCGAACCGCAGGAGACGGACTTCCTGCGCGACCCCGACGGGCACGGCTGGCACCTGGATCGGGCCCGGTTCGAGACATGGCTGCGGTGGGTGGCGGTGGAGCGGGGTGCCGGGTTGCTGGCGCCGGCTGTGGTGGAATCACTGGCGTTTGATGGCCGCCGGTGGCAGGTGGCGCTGTCGACTTCGCACGGTCCGCTTGCGCTCTCGGCCGGTCTTGTGATCGACGCCGGGGGCAGGTCGGCGCCCATTGCCCGAAAGCTGGGTGTTGCCCAGCAGGCGCTGGACCGGCTGGTCTGTGCCTGGGTCTATGGGCAGGACCGGCCCGGCGCCCGCCGGGGCATGACCTACATTGAAGCGGTGGAAGATGGCTGGTGGTATACGGCCCCGCTGCCGGGCGGCCGGCGGGTGCTGGCCTTTCACACGGATGCGGATCTCCCCGCCGCTGCGGTGGTGCGGGAGCGCGGCGACCTGGTGCGCCGGGCCGCAGCCGTGCGGGAGCTTGCCGCCATCCTGGCGGATGCCGGGTTTGTGCCGGAGTCCGCGGTGGCGACCACCGCCGCGCACAGCGCGGTCCTGGCGCCCCCGGCGGGCCCGGGGTGGCTGGCCGCGGGCGACGCGGCCACCGGCTTCGACCCGCTGTCGTCACAGGGGCTGCATAATGCCCTGTTCACGGGGCTGGCGGCCGCCGAGGCAGCCGACCGGTACCTGAGCGGCGATGCGGGCGCCCTGCCGACGTATGCCGGGGTGATTCAGGGCATTGTGGCGGCCTATGAGCGCCACCGGGCGCAGTGGTACGGCACCGAGACCCGCTGGCCGGCGGCGCCGTTCTGGCGCCGGCGGCAGGCCGCAGCGCACGCCCGCTAAGGCAGCATCCGCCAGAACCGCCCGCCCGTATCACGCAGAACAGCACCACCATCGGCAGCGCTTACGGGCTCCATCGCCGCGGCCACATCCCGCGGCAGAACCACCCGGGTAAACTCCCCGGTCTCCAGGTTCAGCCGGTAAAGCCCGCCGTTTCGCTCCGCGAAGTCCGGGCCAATCACCCGGGCCTCGGTCCAGAGGAAGGGCCCGGACCGGCCCACCACCCGGACCCGGGCGTGACCGGCAACCCCGCCAAAGTACGGCCCCAGCAGCGAGACCCGCTTCGTCACCTTGCCATACGCCAGCTTGACCGCCTCCACCTTGGCGCCGCCCTCGGCGGAGGCGCCCTTCAGCAGCAGCCAGAGCGAGCCATCATCGGCGATGGCCGAGAAATCGGCCACCTGATCGGGGCGCATCTCCAGCGGGTACGAAATGGCCGCCAGATCAGACGTCACCCGCCAGATCGTCCCTGAGGAGCCGATGCCCCAGAAATGGCCGTTCCAGTCGATGGCGCCGGTGGTCAGCCGGTCGGAGATGGACTCCACCGGGAGGACCTCGCCAACCGGGGAAGCCACCAGCAGCCGGGATGCGCCGTCCGTGAACCAGAGCCAGCCATCATCATCGACCGTAAGCGGTTCGGGCGTCGCCCCGGGATAGCGGGCCACCTCGGTCAGCTTCCCCCGGGAGAGCCGGGCCACCACGCCGGTGGTGCCGGACATATAGCGAACCCAGGCAGCCTTCACCGGCGCCGGCATGAGCACCAGCCCGGAAACAGCCTCCCCAAACGGATAGTCCTGATCAAGGGTGCCGTTGCTGATGACGGGGCGCCCGGGCGCCGCCTCCCGCCAGGTCCAGGTGGGCTCCCCCTCCCCGGGATGCCGGATGGCATTCGCATCGCCCGACCCGGCCTCGGCGGTCAGGCCGACGGTCACCTGACCCAGAATCCGCTGGACCATGACCAGCGCTTCAGCCCGGGTGGCGTTTCGCTCCAGGCCCAGGGTGCGGTCGGCGTAACCCGTCACGATGCCGGAGCCCACGGCGATTGCCGCGTAGGGCTTCAGCCACGCGGGGTAACCAGCCCAGTCTGGGTTCTCAAGCACCTGGCGGCTCCCGGCCACCAGCGGCTCCTTGCCCAGCGCCCGGACCGCCGCCAGTACAATCTCGCGGCGCGTCACCCGGGTGTCGGGGCTGAGAACGTCAGCATAGTCCGACGGAACGAGCAGCCCGCTCGCCACTGCTGCCGGAATATGCCCCTGGGTGAAGGACCAGTGCAGCGGCCCCTGCCGCTCCTCGGCAAAGCCGGTGGCAGTCTGCTCAGCGGAAAGGCGCATGGCGGCGCCCAGCAGCTTGTAGAACTCCGCCCGGGTAATCGAGGCGTCAGGCTTGAACGACCCGTCAGGATATCCGGAAACATAGCCGGCCGCGACACCGGCCTCCACCTGGGTGCGGGCCCAGTGCGTCTGCATGTCCGAAAGGCGCGCAGCCGCGGCCACCGTCGGCATCGGCCAGGCAGCGGCGAGAAGCACTGCGGCGGTAAATATTGAGATGATGCGACGCATCGCCCGACCTCCTCTATACGATAAAGATATGTTACTAGTTAACCATAGGTTGTACGTGCGATGAACAAACAAATGATGGATAGGAAACCGCCGCCCCCACAGCGTGGGAGCGGCGGCACAAGCAACCTTATTGCAGCACAGGCTGGGCCTGCTTGACCGCCTGCTTCACCAGCTCAAGCGGCTCGGCGGCCGCCTTGTACCAGCCGCGGCTCTGGGCCAACTTGGAGAGCCGCTCCTGACCCGCCAGCGCATCGTTCAGATGGGTGGTGAGCAGGTGGCGCAGCTCCGGCGTGACGGTTTCGCAAATCGCTAAGCAGTAGGCACTCGCCTTCGACTTGGCACCTTGCAGCATCCCCTGGGCGATCACCTGATCTTCCGGCTTCAGCCCGGTGGCCTCGCCAACGGCGCTCAATACTTGACTCATCTTGCTCCTCCTCCCTACGCCAACTGGTTGGCCTGGCAGAACTTGACCAGCGCCTGGGTGTGGTGGGTAGCAGTGGTAATGCAGGACTCCATCTCCTGCCGGAGGTCTGCGTCGGCGATCATGGGCAGCATCGCCTGCATCTTCAGCACCTCTGTCGATTCCATCCGCAAGAGCTCGTTAATCTCAAGCATTTCATGGGCGGTAACTTTCACGGACGCCCCTCCCTTCGGGAAATCGCGGCCCGTGTTAGTATGCCTTAATGGGCCAGATGATAGGGCACACTCACAACCACAGTGTTCTTGCGGAAATGCAGGGCGGCCCGCAGCATCAGCGCCGATTGATTGTGAAGCAGATGATGCCACCAGCGGGTGGGCACAAACTCAGGCACCACAATCGTCACCATATCCAACTTGGAGCGGCGCTCGATCTTATCAACATAATTGATGAAGGGACGCATCATCGACCGGTAGGGCGTCTGAATCACGGTCAGCTTGACCCCGGGATTCCACTGGTTCCACTTGGCCTGCAGCTTTTCGGTCGCTTCGGGGTCGGTGCCAATGTGGACCGCCCGCACATCATCGGAAAGCGTCATTGCGTACGAGAGGGCGTGCGCCACAGCCCGGTTGACGCCGGCGATGGGGACGATGATCGTGTGCTTGACCTGCTCCAACTCTTCCGTGAGCGGCATACGCAGGTCGTCGGCCACATGCAGGTAGTGGGCGTGCACCGCCCGGAACACCATCACGACGATGGGAATCAGCAGTACGATGATCCAGGCGCCATGGGTGAACTTGGTCGAGGCGATGATGATCAGCACGACACCGGTGACCGTGGCGCCCAGACCGTTGACCGCAGCCTTAATCGCCCAATGGGGATCCTGCGCCCGATGCTTGAACCAGCGGACGACCATGCCGGACTGCGACATGGTGAAGGAGAGGAAAACGCCCACGGCGTAGAGCGGCATTAGCGAATGGGTATCGCCGTGGAAGTAGATGACCAGCGCAGCGGCGACGGCGCCCAGCAACACGATGCCGTTTGAGAAGACCAGCCGGTCGCCCCGCATGGTCAGTTGCCGGGGCAGATAGCCGTTGGCGGCAATAATGGACGCCAGACGGGGGAAGTCGGCATACGAGGTGTTGGCTGCCAGGAAGAGGATCAGCGCCGTAACGCCCTGGATGACGTAATAGATGGCGCCCTGCCCCACCACAGCCCGGGCCACCTGCGACAGCACGGTCTCACCGCCGTGGACGGGATGGATTTCCACATGGTTGGCCAGGTAGGTGATGCCGAGGAACATGGCCATGAGCAGGCCGGCCATCCAGGTAAGGGTTTTGGCGGCGTTGCGGGAGACGGGCTCCTTGAAGGCCTGCACGCCGTCGGAGATGGCTTCGACGCCGGTCAGGGCCGTGCAGCCCGAGGCGAAGGCCCGCAGGATCAAGAAGAGGGTGAGCGGCTGTTGGGCGGCGACCGTTTCGGTGACAACCACCGGCGGCAGGCCCCCGAACACAGCTCGTCCGATGCCCACAGCCAGCAGGGCGAAGATGCTGAAGACGAAGGCGTAGGTAGGCACCGCGAAGATGCTGCCCGAGTCCTTGACTCCTCGCAGGTTGGCCACGGTGATCAGCAAAATGGCGAACAGGATCATTTCAACCTTGTAAGGCAGCAGGGCTGGGAATGCGGAGGTAATGGCCGCTGCACCGGCGGAGATGGAGACGGCAACGGTAAGCACATAGTCGATCAGCAGGGCGGCCCCCGAAATCAGGCCGGGGTAAATGCCGAGGTTCTCCTTGGCGACGATGAAAGAGCCGCCGCCGCCGGGGTAGGCGAAAATCGTCTGCCGGTAAGACATGGCGACCACTGCCAGCAGAACCGCGATACCAAGGCCGATGGGCATCGACAGGGAGAGTGCGCTGCTGCCGGCCAGAATGAGGGCCATCAGAATCTCTTCGGTGGCGTAGGCGACGGACGAAAGCGCATCGGAGGAGAAGACGGCCAGCGCCTTGACGTTGGTCAGGCGTTCGTGGGCCAGGTCCTCGTTGCGCAGCGGGGTGCCGATAAGAAATCGCTTCACTTGGGCCAGCATTTCGGGCTCATCCTCCTGATTATTGGCAACAGAAAAACCCCCGGGGGTCCCGGGGGCGCGCGGTCAAAGTAAGCCGCGTACGTCCACGATGGCCCTCAGTCGCCTGCGAGGTTAGCTGTCGGGTTAGAGGCTGAAGTCCTCCGCCCGGCTCACATGCCGGGCTGCACCCCAGAGAGATCGGCGGATGGCCGTTCGGCCAGTTCCGTGGGTCCCCCGCTCCTTGCGGATTCGGCGTTTTCCATATGCCAGATGTCGAACACAAGGGTGATCATACGCCTTCCATAATCAGGCGTAAAGGTGAACGGCGGCCTCCAATCGTGATTGGCAGGCCGCCGCTGTAAATAGCGATCTTGGATCTTCTCGTTTCGCAGTCGTGCGCGTCGGCGCACGGGTTTACGCAATGGGCTTGGTCGTGCGAGTCAGAACGTTGTAGTTGCGGAAACGGCCCACGACCTGATCGGTCTCCAGCACCACCACGAAGGCGGCCTTGTCGACCCCGAGGGCGATCTCCTTGACCTGGCTCAGTTCGAGGCGGGTCACCACGCAGAAGATGACGTGGCGGGTCTGCTGGCTGTAAACGCCCGTGGCGTCCAGCATCGTGGCGCCGCGGCCCATGTCGGCGTTAATGCGCCGGGCAATGGCGTCGGCCTGTGGGGAGACGATCATCACGGTCTTCTTAACGGTGCCGGAGGTGACGACGTCCACCATCTTACCCGTGACAAAGATGGCGATCAGTGTGTAGAGCACGGACTTGAGGTCGCCCTGCATGCCCGCCAGGAAGATGATGATGCCGTTGAAGCCGAGCATGATATCGCCCATGGGAATCGACCAGCGCCGGTTGAAGGCGACTGCGGCCACGTCGAGGCCGCCGCAGGAGCCGCCGGCCCGCATGGCGATGCCGACACCAATGCCGACCACCAGGCCGCCGAAAATGGCGTTCAGCATGGGATCATCGGTGATCGCGGCGTGAATGGGGATGAGGCTGAGGGCAAGCGTCATCGCGCCGATGCCCACGATGGTCAGAATCAGGAACTTGCGGCCAACGTCGCGCCAGGCCCACCACATGATTGGAATATTATAGATGAGGACCTGCAGGCTAACGGGGAGTTCGAAGATCTGGTAGATCAAGAGGGCGACACCGGCCACACCGCCGCTGACCAGCTGGTGCGGGATGAAGAAGAGATTGTAGCCCACTGCAACCAGTGCGGCGCCAATCATAACGAGGATGGCTTGAGCGGCATTACGCATGAGAAATACTCCTCTACGTGTTTTGTTCTGGCGTAGAGGTTTACGTGATGCGCATGTCGCATCCCTGCCGAATTGGGCGCCCTAGTGCAATGGTTAGCCTTTAGACTACGACGCCCCCGTTGGGGCTGATGATCTGTCCGGTGATGAACCCGGCCTTTGGTCCTGCCAGGAAGCCCACCACTTCGGCGATCTCAAGGGGGGTACCGAGGCGGCCCACGGGGGTTTTCTGGAGCCAGAGGTCCAGGGCCTCGCCGGTCAGATCGGCGTTCATTTCGGTTTCAATCCAGCCCGGGGCGACGGCGTTTACCGTGATGCCCCAGGGGCCGGCTTCCTGGGCCATGGCCTTGGTGAAGCCGATCTGGCCCGCCTTTGCGGTGGAGTAGGCGACTTCGTAGGAAGCGCCGGTGATGCCCCAGATGCTGCTCATGTTGATGATACGGCCATAGCGCCGGGTGATCATGTGGGGCAGGGCAGCCCGGGTGAGGGCGTACATGCCGGTCAGGTGGACGGCGAGCATGCGGTCCCATTCGTCCTGCTCGGTGTCGAGCAGGAGCTTTTCGAGGGCATGCCCGGCGTTGTGGATGAGGATATCGAGGCGGCCGAACCTGTCGACGGCGGTTTGGACGAGGTGGCGGCAGGCCTTTGGATCGGCGACGTCGCCCTGGATGGCTTCGGTTTGGCCACCGGCTTTGCGGATTGTTTCGGCCACTTCGTTGGCCGCGTCTGCTCGCTCACGGTAGTTGATGACGACGTTTGCGCCCTGGGCCGCCAGGTGGAGGGCGATGGCCCGCCCAATGCCCCGGGAGGCGCCGGTGACGAGGGCGACCTGGCCGGTCAGTTCCACGCGCCTTCACCTGCCTTGGGGGCGAGCATGAGCAGGCCGCGCAGGTCGGTGATGGAGACGACCTCGTGGCCGGTGGCGATGCCGGTGCGGTTGAGCCAGACCGGGGTGAGGCCGGCCCGGAGCGCCCCGGTGACGTCCTGGTTGATGGAGGGGCCGACGTGGAGGACGTCCTGTTCGCCCAGGCCAAGCTTCTTCAAGGCCTGGTGGAAGATGTACGGGTCGGGCTTGGAGAGCCCGACTTCGCCGGAGGCGACGATGGCCTGGAAGTAGGTGTCGAGCTCGAACTCGTGCAGGAACCGGACCAGGGAGGGCGCCCAGTTGGCGACCACCGCCAGCTTGTAGCCCCGGTTCTTGAGTTCTTCCAGGACGGGGAGGGTTTCAGGGTAGAGCGAGTACCAGGCGCTATACTGATGCACGGTTTCGACCAGGCGCATGATCAGGGCGTCGGTGGGGTTTTTGACGCCCAGGGCGGTGAGCAGGGCCGGGAGCATGAGCCGGTTGTATTCGTTCTCTTGCTCTTCGTCTCTTAGCGTTTGGCGGAGGCCGTTTAGCTCCGCTGGCAGGTGGTTCAACGCCTCGGCTACCTCGGCCGGCTCGGCTGCGATGCCTTCGCCGCGGAGCACTTCGCTCAAGAAGTCGGCGCCCTCCGGTCCATAGACGAGGGCCGCTATATCGAAGAAGATGCCTTGCATATGTACGTTCAACCTCCTGGGGTAGAGTTCCACCGTGGGCGTTCGTTACCCTTTTGTGTACATCGGCGCACAGCAAGATAAATCAAGCCAAAGAATGACAAATCATGCCAAATCAAGATGAATTTTGCTCAAGCATGCCGCGGCAAGATGCGGCCAGATAAATCAAGATGGATCAAGTTGGATCAAGATGAAGCTCGCTGCGGCAAAACACTTCGTTCGCCGGGTCACTGTGCCCTGCCAAACCCAGGCAGAACGAGGCACGCCCCGGCAGACCTTGTCCCACTTCGCCCCAAAGCGCCGTAACGTCGCTCCTGCGCGGGAATCGTTCGTTCTCCCCTGACATTTGGCCCGGGACGGCCGCGGCATGACAAAGCATCATGAATCTTGATCAACCATGATGAATCATGCCAAATCAAGATGAATTTCGTCGCAGCGAGTCAAATTTGCCGCACGGGTACGAAAACCGGTGCCGCTTACCGCCATTTTGCCACCCGCCCCCGGTGATTGTGGGGGGACAGCTCCCCTTTCACCACCTGGCCGGCCCCTTTCCCATGGGGCC
>JARBUG010000272.1 GCA_029239785.1 Symbiobacteriaceae bacterium
CGAACGTGCGGGCAAAGCTGTGCGATGTCCCCCGCTTGCGCGGGCTCCCTACCAGCAGCAGAAACCTCGTCCCACCTACCATGTCAGCGCCTCCTTCAGAGCACCATCAATCGCCGCCTCGGCGTCGGCCCATGTGTCCGAAGGCTGCAGAACCAGCGACCGGTGCTGCCGGCAGACCAGGTTCTTGGCGTTGCGCCGCCCGAGCAGCCGGAATGCATCCTCCTGGCCGGCCAGGTTCATCTCCGTCACCCCAATGGTGAGCAGCGACTTTTCGCCGTACCGCATGCGGTGCAGCAGCTGGCCCCGCCGCACCATGTAGTAGGGCAGGCCCAGGTTCATGAACTTCTCAGTCGCGATCTTGAGGCGCGACGAGTAACCGCCAAAGCGCACCGGTGACAGGTAGACGAGCACGTTGCTGGCCGCTGCGGCCCGCATCACTTCGTGGTGATCATCGGCCACGACGCACTTGCCCGGCGACTTGTAGCTGCAGGCGCCGCACGAGCGGCAGGCGGTCAGGACCTTCTCGCTTAGTTTCAGGTAGGCATACTGCTTGCCCGCCTGGTCGAGGCGGCTGCGCAGCAGGGCGCCCACGTTCGCCCCGGTGCCGGTTTCGCCCTCAAATCCATCCAGAATCGCCCAATCCATGATATGAGTCCTCCCGATCATCCCTGGCTTTGGCTTCATCATAACAGGCGGGCAGCGCACCGTGCGTCACCCGTAGGAGGGAGTCAGGGAGGGACGGGGCGGTATCCCCCGCCCTATCCCCCGTCCGAGGGACGCTCGCTGGCGGTGCCGCCTGCTACCATCAGGGTGAGTCAAGGAGGCGTCGACATGGAGAACGTTTTGGGCAGACAGGCCCTGGCGGCGGTAGAGGCAAGAGTTGCCGTGCTGAGCGTGGGCAAGTACGCCCTGCCGGTGCGGTTTCGCACAAAGGGATCGGCGGTGGAGTGCCAGGTTCCGACCTGGAGCGGGGTCGGAGATCTGCTGGAAATGCCGGGGGCGGCCGGCCCGGTGCCGGAAGTGACCCTGGTGGCGGTCGAGGAATCGGAGCCGCATTTGCGGTGGCTCTTCATACGGGGGACGGCCACGCTCGTGCCGGACCCGGACTGGGAAGGGCTGCACACGGCCGCCCCTGGCGGCGTCGAGACCCGTGACCTGTATCAGCTCCTGCACATCGTGCCGAAGCGGATCGAGTGGGCCGATGAGCGGCGGGGCTGGGGATATCGGGAGACGGTGGACTTATAAGAGGAGGACTTCGCAAGATGAGTGCTATCGTGAAGGATCGGGCTCCGGTCGCACAGGTGCAGGCACCGCCTGGCCTGCGGGTGGCCTACAACCTGACGCTGGTCATATTCATGCTGACGGCCATCGCCGCGGCCGGTGGCCTCCTGTGGCAGGGGCTCTACCGGGGCGAAACCGCCTGGACCGTTCCCCAGATGCGGGGCCAGGACCTGGTGACCCTGCTTGCGCTTCCTTTCCTGCTCCTGACCGCCCGTGCCGCCCTTCGGGGCTCCGCCCGGGGCGCCCTGGCCTGGATCGGCCTGCTCGGCTACCTGTTCTACACCTACACCGGCGCTGCGTTCGCCTATCGCTTCAACGAGTTTGTCCTGATCTATATCGCACTCTTTTCGCTCACGATTTCCGCCCTGGTGGCGGTGGTCGCTTCGCTCGACGTGGCGGGCATCGCCCGGATGTTTGATGCCGGCACCCCCCGGCGGGCGGTGACCGGGTTTCTGGTCTTCCTCGGGGTGATGCTCACCCTGCTCTGGGTCGGCCAGATGATCCCCTTCTTCCTCAATGGCACGCTGCCGGAACTGGTCGTGAAGGCGAACACCCCGACCAACTTCGTATACGTGCTGGACCTGGGTTTCGTGGTGCCGCTGGCGGCGGTGGGTGGCGCATGGCTCTGGCGGCGGGCGCCCTGGGGCTATGTGGCGGCAGGCTACGTGCTGATCAAGGGGATCACCATGGGTCTGGCGCTGCTTTCGATGACGCTCTTCACGTGGCTGGCGGGGCAGCAGTTCGATCCGTTCCTGGGCGGCGTCTGGGTCTTTATTACCGTTAGCAGCGCCACGTTTGCCACCTGGCTGTTCCGTCACTGCCGCGGGTAGTTTGGAAAGGGAGTAATCGGTCATGACGAAAGTGTTGCTGTACGTTCTCGCCGGGATTATCGGCGTGCATGGACTGATCCATTTGATGGGGTTTGTGGCTTACTGGCCGGTGGCTGTGGTCGCCGAGCTGCCCTACAAGACGACGGTGGCGGGTGGCGCCCTGGACGTGGGCGCTGTTGGGATGAAGATCTTCGGGCTGCTCTGGCTGGTCGCCGCCCTGGGGTTCGTGGCGGCGCTGGTCGGATTCTTCATGGGACAGGGCTGGTGGCGGATGGTGATGGTGGGGACGTCGCTGCTTTCCACGGTGCTGATCGCCCTGGACTGGGCGCCGTCCTTCCGGGGGGCCTATGTGAACGTGGCGATTCTGCTCCTGGTATGGGTCTCGACCAGGGTTTCAGTCATGTCGGCATCGCACTAGCTTTATCGGTACCGATAGATGGGTTTGGGGGGCATGAGCCACCGCTTGAGCACGTTCAGCAGCCACCAGTTCATGACCTTGCCCTGCACAGCATGCCTGGCAGAGGTGAGGGTAAGGACAGAGAGCAAAAACGCCAGGTCCAGCGCCATCGGGATGAGCCGGAGCACGAGCGCCTGAACCAGCAGGACGATCAGGGCGTGGGCGATGTGGACCACCACAAACCGGGAACGGCGCATGTAGACGGCACAGGTGAGGACCAGGAAGGCAAAGGTTCCGGCTCCGAACCAGAGCAAACGATCGCTGCCGTACCAGAAAAGGGTGAGGATCACTGCGGCTGTGGTAAGCACATAGGCCAGGGAACTTACCATGCGGGGTCCGAAGCGGGGCTCTTCCATGCCGACACCTCCCGTGCGTTGTCGTCGGTAAGACCTTGGTATGGTGCTGAACCGTTCGAAAGATGAAACAGGTGGCCGGCACTTTTGCGCCGGCCACCTGTTATTGTGCGGTCTGTGGAGAAGGGCGGACAAAGCCCAGGGGCGCTGCCTCCGTCAGTGGCCACGGGTCGACCGGCGTGTTGCCGATGGTCGCCGTCCAGTGCAGGTGCGGCCCCGTGGAGAAGCCGGTGTTGCCCACCCGCCCGATGCGCTGGCCAGGTTCGACCCAGTCGCCGGGCTTCACGTCGTATGCACTCAGGTGGTAGTAGGCGGTGTAGAGGCCCATCCCGTGATCGAGGATGATGGTGTGCCCGCTGACGATCAGTTTCTCGGCCATCAGCACCCGGCCCCGGGCGGGGGCGACGATGGGCGTGCCTTCGTCTGCACCGAAGTCCATGCCGCTGTGGCGCCCGGTTTCTGTGCCGTTGACGACGCGGATTTCCCCGAAGTAGGTGGTGATGTGCAGGTCGCCCTCGAGCGGCTTGCGGAAGGGGCCGTCCCAGAGGGGGGCGGGCCAGCCGGTGGCACGCAGGGCGAAGACCCGGGCCCATTCCTCGGCCTGGCGGGGGTCGTAGTAGGTGGCTTCCTGTTCGGCGGTGACCGTCAGGCGGTCTTCGGTGAACTGCTTGTAGACGACTTCGATGGCGGTCTCGGCCTGGCCGCCGGGCCAGGTGACAGAGATTGGATAGGTGCCGACCCGGGCATTTGCCGGGAAGCCTACGAATGCTATGGGGCGCCCGTCGAGGCGGAAGACCCGGGGCTGCTGGTCAAGCCCCTGGACCTTGATGGTGACCTCGCCTGCGACCGGGAGGTCGAGGCGCAGGACCCCGGTGTCGCCCTGCAGGACCTGGGGCCGGTCGAGGATAACCTTCGGCTGGCGTGGGGGTTGCGGTACGGGCGTCTGCGGCGGCTGGGGCTGCGGTTCGGCCGCCGGCGGGGGCGTGGCGGCTTGCGGAGGGGGTGTGGGCGGCGATTTCGCCCCGCCGATGCTGCATCCCGCAAGAAAAAGCACCAGCGCGAGGGCGGCAAGCCGTTTCATCGAGCAACTCACCTACTTGTCACTTCGTCTAGGCACCCTCAATGGGTGCCGTAACCCGTCAGGCATGGGCCCTATCCCGACCGGCCCATGCCGAG
>JARBUG010000102.1 GCA_029239785.1 Symbiobacteriaceae bacterium
GGTGGGCCGGACTGCGCCCAACTCTCACAAGTGTGAGTCCAAAAACGAGGGAAGGTAGCCCGACAATCAAGTTCTGGGCCACAACACCCCAGGTAAGTTCGTAGAAGCTGGCACTGTCCGCCAGGTTTTTGGTGACCCACCCGATAAGGACGATTAAGATGGCTACTCCCAGGATTTGTAGTCCACGCGCAACGTCACTACGGTTCATGCAACTCGACCGGCTCCGTGACCCAGAGACAAGCAAGAGAGTTCCCGTGACCGGGAGACCGAGAAACAGAAGTGCCGACAGTGATAATGCATACCCGGCACTGTCGCCACCGCTTTGACTTAACTTCAAGTATGCAGGTATCAACGAGATCGCCCAAGCCGTGCAGCAGGCTATTGCTATGAGCGTCAGGATCTTCCGTGCCCCCGGACGCGTGTATGCCATGGTGACCCTCCCGTAAGGTTTCGTTGGAACTCCGTTCACTTCGGGGTACGAATCAAGGTGCAGTAAGGTTCGACACCGACAGTGAATAACTGTGTGGGCTGAAATCTCCCTCGCAAGCGGCTAATCTGAGCCCCTAGTTCCATGCCGTTCCCACTGACTAGTATTACGCAGCCATCACACAGGTATCTCTGACAGCTCGTAGATAGTCACCTTAACGTCGAACCGGGACACCCGACGTTGCTTTACCGGAATGGCATGCGCAAGGCGCCACTCTTACAACATCGGGCCGCAGTTCACGGCGCCGCTGCCGGGCTGTTGGCGTCTTCTGGTAACTCAACGAGGCATAATTCGCGGCGACACGAAAAGTCCACTCGGTGGTTCTCCCAACAGGGCGGGCAACCCGACTGGTTTTTGCGGCCTGCCGGTTTGAGTTCCGAAAAACCTGTCCACAATGAGGAAGAGCGCCCGCCGGAACGGACGCTCTGGAGCCTGCGGTTGCCGCCTCAAACCTCAGTTGACGGTAGCCGTCGTTAGTTAACTCTGGCCTACCGCTACCTGATAGCGGCCAGCGCCAGGATGTACGCCACCATAAGGATTAGCGTAAACGCGTCAACCTCAATGGTGATTTTCATCCGGACACCTCCTCTCGGAGGCTGGCCCGCTGCAACTCCCAATATCAGGATAGCACAGAACGCACTTTCGGCCTGTCGAAGGCTGAAGGTGCGTTCTGCTTTTCGCTCGTCAACTCTCGACATAATCTTGGGCCGGACCGGGTGCAAGCGGCAACATCGGGCCGGAGTCGAGTAGTGTCGAGAAAAACATCGTAGCGGCTGAATGAGCGATGTAAACGCCCTCAGCCGCTACTGCTTTGTAGGAGGTTCCTAGAGAGTATCCGTTCGGCTCGTCTTGAATCGATGCCAAGCAGCTCCGACAAGGCCACCAATGAGGATCCCGATACCCGTCGGAAGGACCAGACGATCTGAAGGTTACAGTCCAGCCACACTCAGACAATTCTCTTACCAACTGAACCGCTTCGCTCTGTGGTGCGGACCACGCTCGGTAAAGGAGGTAAGCCTTCAGGATCTACGAGACTTCGCTGCAGGCTTCGGGCAGCTCAAGGCCCAGTCGCTAGGGCATGTGGTACGTATCCTAAGGGGATTCTTCCGGTGGTTGTTTGAGGAAGAAGTAATCACGAAAAACCCCGCCCTGAAACTGAAAGAACCCAAGGCGCCCAAGTCGGTCCCCAAGGTCCTTACCTTCGAGGAAATGGAACTGTTGCGGGATGCCTGCAAGACCCCACTTGAACACGCCCTGCCTGAATTCTTGTTCGCTACTGGATGCCGTATCGGCGAAGTGTGGCGGGTAGACAAGGACCAGATTCAATGGGACCGCAAGAGCGTCCTAGTCTGCGGCAAGGGACAGAAAGAACGGGAGGTTTACTTTGGCGCCAGGTGCACTTTGTGGCTCCATCGCTACTTGTCCACCCGCAGCGATGCGGAACCAGCTCTGTTTTCCGTCGCGTCCCCAGCCCGCCGGATGTCGACATGGTACATGCGCAGCATCACAACGCTGCTGAACCAGGGAGCTGAACTGGTAGCTGTTCAGTCGATCCTTGGTCATGATAAGCCCGAAACGACGCAGCGTTACGCACACCTGAGCGGATCCCGGCGACAGGAAGAGTATAACCGGTGGTTCCCCCAATGAGGGTCGACCACGTTGTCACCGCATTCCGGTTTGGATACCGGAAAACTTGTCAACAATGAGGAAGAGCGCCCGCTAGGACGGACGCTCTGGAGCCCGCGGTTGCCGCCTCAGTCAACAGTTGACGGCAGCCGTTGCTTTAGCGCCGGCTAACCGCTACCTGATAGCGGAGAGCGCCAAGATGTAGAGCACCAGGAGGATCAGTGTGAACACGTCAACCTCGATGGTGATTTTCATCCGGGACACCTCCTTTCGGAGGCTGGACCGCTGGATCTCCCTAAATCAGGATAGCAGAGAACGCACTTTCGGCCTGTCGAAGGCTGAAAGTGCGTTTCTCTTTTCGTTCGTCAACTCTCGACATAATCCCGAGCCAAACCAGGTACCGGCGCCAACATCGGGCCGGCATCTGCTGCGGCTGCACGCATGGGAGCCTGTATGGTTATTCACATCTGCCCGATCACGAATGCCGCCATTCGGTGCAATTGAACTTGGCAGAACCCCATGGCGTCACGGCCAACCGCAGTGTTTTCCGGTGACGACAATGCGGCAGAATCCCTCCTAGAAATGAACGGGGAGGGATTCTGCCTGTTGCTGGTGATGGACGCAGTTTCGATGTATGAGGGCGCATTCTTCGCGGCTTCTTCCGACCTTGTCGCCGTCCAGTCGATTCTTGGTCACGACAAGCCGGAAACGACACAACGGTACGCACACCTGAGTGGGTCCCGGCGACAGGAAGAGTATAGCCGGTGGTTCCCCCAGTAGAGCAGGCACATTTGCACCATCATACCGGTTTGGCTAGCGGAAAACTCGTCCACAATGAGGAAGAGCGCCCGGTAGGACGGACGCTCTGGAGCCCGCGGTTACCGCCTCAAGCACACAGTTGACGGTAGCCGTCGCTTTAGCTCGGGCTAACCGCTACCTGATAGCGGAGAGCGCCAAGATGTTCAGCACCAGGAGGATCAGCGTGAGAGCGTCAACCTCAATGGTGATTTTCATCCGGGACACCTCCTTTCGGAGGCTGGGCCGCCAGGTCTTCCAACATCAGGATAGCAGAGAACGCACTTTCGGCCTGTCGAAGGCTGAAGGTGCGTTCCGCTTTTCGCTCGCCATCTCTCGACATCATCCCGAACCAGATCAGGAGCCGGCGCCAATATCGGGCCGGCGTCTTCTCCATTACCACGAGAGCTTCTGCACAGCCCAGCAACATGGCGGGCCGAAATGCGGCATTTTTTACCGCTGATTATGGGATTATTGGATTTTAGGATTGGAACAATACATGTTCGAACCGGCTGCACTTATGAACTTCAGAGGTTCGCCGAACGTGATGACATGCATTGTTTCAATCCGCGTAATCCCATAATCTGCGGTAAAATGTCCGGATCCCATAATCCCGGCGGGCGCCCCAACCTAGCAACAGCATCGGGCGGCGTCTGCTGCGGCCGTGTGAATAGGCGCCTGTTCTTCGCTTCGGCCGGGATTATGCGTAGTCCGGCCGTTATGTGCGGCCACGTTATGACATAGTGGCAGCCACGGGCGAAATCGGGCTCTCCGCCCGTCCTCGCACGGGTTCTCAAAGGGCCGGCGTGCACATCCGGGCGGAGCCCCCAGGGGCGGGCGCAAACTTGTCGAAGAGCCCTTTACATGGCGACTGCTAGTCTAAGAAGAATAGACTCTCAGTGGAACTCGAACTGAGGGGGCATCTTCGTCAAGAATTGTTACCATCGGCCAAGAGGCGATCGTACTCTACGTGTACGCCAGTAAAGAGGACCAGGAGAGGATTGAGATCAGCGACGGCGGGTATATGATCTCCAGACCAGTCGCCAAGCAAAACGGGGGTGAAACATGAACTAGAGACCGCAGTGCCTGCCGGTACATGCTCATACAACCTCTTACAACGCCTTACAACCGTCCGCGAGCGTCCGCGCTGAAACACAGCCAAATGCACGGAAGTCACGAAATCCTTCTCCGAGTAAGACCGGAGCCGATTACGTCACATGCAAAATGACAGGACAAAATCTCTCGCGAGCAAATACAAGCGTCCGCGAGGTCCCGCGAGCATCCGCGCGGTCCCGCGCACAGACCAAAACCCCCGCCACGACCGGCTTTGCACCGGACGTGGCGGGGGTTCATCTTATCAATCTCACCTACTCGACGACCGTGATCACGCCGACCATGCCGGCGGTAAAGTGGGCCGCCTGGGTGCAGATGATCGGGAACTCGCCCACCTTGTCCATGGTGATCGACCAGGTGCCGGCGGACTGGACCTCCTTGGATTCAAAGCCGGGCTCCATCTTACCGTAATCCTTGACGGCCACCTGGACCACGTCGTGGAGGATGACGTCCTTGTTGACGAAGGTGACCTTGGTCCCCTTCTTGACGGTCACCTTGGCCGGGCTGAACTTCATGTTCTTCATCTGGATGGTCACTTCGCCGGACTTGACGCCGCCGCTGTCGGCCGCTTCATTACCGCCGCAGCCGGCCAGGGCGAAGAGGACGACCAGCATCAGAGCCGAGATCATTACTTTACGCATAGTTGTAACGTGCCCCTCCTCGTCTTCTTTCGTTCTTGATTATACCTTACCGGAACTCCGCCTGCGCGCTGTGTGATCGATGTCACTTCATCCCTGTACGAACGCGCAGATACTGAGAATGAGAATCACAGGTAGAATGGGACTGAACCAAGGGGGAATCTGCCGTGACACCATCACTGATCTACTTGGACAATGCGGCAACTTCGCACCCCAAGCCGGAAGCGGTCCACCTGGCCGTGATGGCGGCGCTCCAGACCGGGGGCAACCCGGGACGGGGCGGGCACCGGCTGGCGCTGGCCGCCGGGCGCCAGGTGCTGGCGGCCCGGGAGGCGCTGGCGGCCCTGCTGGGCGCCCCCGACCCGGCCCGGGTCGTATTTACGTCCAGTTGCACCGACTCGCTCAACTTAGCGCTGAAGGGCCTGCTGCGCCCCGGCGATCATGTGATCACGACCGCTGTGGAGCACAACGCCCTCCGCCGGCCCCTGGCGGCCCTGGAGCAGCAGGGGGTGGCGGTGACCTGGCTGCCGGTCGGCCCCGCTGGCCTGATCGACCTGATCGGGTTGCGTGCCGCCATTCGGCCGGCCACGAAGCTGATCGCCGTGGCACATGCGTCAAACGTGTCTGGCATCATCCAACCGATTGCTGATATCGGGGAGATCGCCGCACAGACTGCCGTTTACTTGCTGGTGGATGCGGCGCAGACCGCCGGCGCCGTACCGCTTGATATGGCAGCGATGGGCATCCACATGCTGGCGGCGCCGGGACATAAGGGGCTGCTCGGGCCCCAGGGCACGGGCATCCTGTGCGTCGACCCAACGGTAGCGCTGCGGCCCATACGGGAAGGTGGCACGGGGTCACGCTCTTCCGAGGCGGCCCAGCCGGAGATCTTCCCGGAGGGGTTCGAGAGCGGCACGCTGAACGTGCCGGGCATCGCCGGGCTGGCGGCGGGGGCTGCGTTTCTCCAGGCCCAGGGCCTGGAGAAGGTGCGCCGCAAGGAGATGGCCCTGACGGGCGCCTTGGCCGATGGGCTGCGGTCCATCCCGGGCGTTACCGTATACGGACCTGACGACCCCACGCTGCGCTCGAACGCGGTGACGTTCGGGGTGGCCGGGGTCGACCCGGGCGAAGTGGAAGAGCTGCTGGATGACGAGTACGGCATTCTCGGGCGGGCCGGCCTGCACTGCAACCCGGGATGCCACGCCTGGCTGGGTACCTTGCCAGCCGGGGGCGCCATGCGGCTGAGCCCCGGCTTCGCCACCACCGCTCGAGAGATCGATGAGGCCGTCAGAGCCGTCAGGGCTGTGGCGGCGATGAGGAGGGGCTAATGTTGGCCGTACCTGCCGTTTCACGTGTGCCAAGGGTACTGGATAAATACATGTTGCCGAAGGTCGCGTTTGTGGTGATCACCTTTGCATCGATGGCCGGGGCGGCCCTGACCGGCCTGCGCCACGGGGTGGATAGCCTGCCCCTGCTGGCTCTGCGCTGGGCCGCCCTCTGGGTGCTGGCCCTGCTGCTGGGCAGCCAGGTCTGGAAGATCTTCTACCTGCGCCCGTCGGTGTCGGTGCGCCCCGTGCCCGGGGCGGTGGAGTACGCCGAGGCGATGCTTCAGCTGTACGCCGTATGGCAGAAGGTGCTGACGCCCCTGGCGGCCGGGCTGGTGGGCGGGAACTTTGCTTACTATGCGTCGGCGCACCCCGGAGCGGGGGCGTGGGCGGGGGTCGGCGCCCTGGGCCTCCTGGCAGCGATGGCAGGCATGGGCCTGAGCTGGGCCGGCCCTGTGGACGCCCGCAAGCAAGACCTGCCCTCGTACCTGGCCCTGGCAGGCCTGGCTGCCACCGCCGCCGCACTGGGCGGCCTGGATGCAGCGCTCCAGCCCGCCAGCGCATCGCCCTGGCTGCTGGTGCCGAACCGAATCCTGCATCTGTGGGCCTTCTCGGCCTGGCTGGGCGGGGCGCTGTGGAATATCTTCATCGCCGTGCCCGCAGGGATGAAGCGGGTGAACATGGACACGGTAATTCTGGCGAACTTTCAGCTGGAGCGCTTCCGGGTGGTGGTGCGGACGGTCTTTCCGGTGATTATTGCCACCGGTCTCGTGCAGGCCTGGGCCATGTTCGGCTGGAACTGGCAGGCGCTCTTTACCAACGTGTGGGGTTACCTGATCCTGTCGAAGGTCGGCCTGATTCTGACGCTGGTCGGCATCTTTATCGCCTGTCCGATGTGGAAGGCCTGTTCGCCCATCCGGGGCGTTTGCGATCTGGATGATCTATAGGATAGGGAGGATATGAAGATGAAGCCCACGATTCACACGTTAAGCATGACCAAGGCTCCCGGCACCCAGCCCCTCTCGGTGGAGTGCCTCTACGGCCGGATTCCCCACGACTTCAACTACATCCAGGCCGACCCGGGCCTGGTGAAGACCCCCCACCCCTACGGCGCCGGCGATTCGTTCATGCTGATTCTGGCGGGTTCGATGGAACTGAACGTCGATGGGGAGATCTACCCCCTGCAGGCGGGGCAGATGGCGATTCTGCCCAAGGGCTCCATGCGAGGCTTCACCGCCGGGCCGGAGGGACTGACCATGCTGGCCGCCCACCTGCGGGACGAGTAAATGATCAGGGTCTACCTGCTCTTTCGCAGCACGCACGATACGCTGAAGGCCGAGTCGGTGCTTGCGGGGGCCGGTCTGGCCTGTCGGGTGGTGCAAAAGCCGTCGGGCATCCGCAGCGACTGCGGGCTGGCGGTGCGGGTGGCGGAAGCGGCCCGGGACGGCGCCCTGGAAGCGCTCAAGGCGGCAGGAATCGAGCCACGCGGGGTATACTCGCTGTAACCGAAGTGAGGTGCGCTCCACATGACGACAACTTTTAAGCCGATTCGTTTTGTATTGATCGCCACGGCCATGTTCTTGCTGCTGACCGCGGGTTGGGTCGGCCTGGTGCGGATGGGCTGGCAGCTCGAGGCCTTCCGGCCCACGCTGCCCGGCGTGCACGGGCCGCTGATGGTGTCGGGTTTCCTGGGCACGCTGATCGGCCTGGAGCGGGCGGTGGGCCTGCATAACCAGGGGTGGGCCTATGCCGCCCCGGTGCTGACCGGGTTGGGCGCCCTGGGGCTGGTCTTTGGCCTGCCTGAGGTGCCGTCTGCGTTCTCAATCGTACTGGGCTCTGCCGTGCTGGTGGGGGTCTTTGGGTATATCGTCAAGCATCAGCCCCTCCTCCACTCCTACGCCATGGCGATTGCGGCCGTGGCCTGGCTGGTGGGCAACCTGCTCTG
This sequence comes from Symbiobacteriaceae bacterium, assembly GCA_029239785.1. GTDB lineage: Bacteria > Bacillota > Sulfobacillia > Symbiobacteriales > Symbiobacteriaceae > JARBUG01. The sequence continues at coordinate 7,930 of JARBUG010000102.1, forward strand.
GCTCTTCGGCGTCTCCATTTCCGTGGCTGCGGCCTGGTGGGGCGCCTATCTGGTGCTGACCATCGCCGGTGAGCGGCTGGAGCTGTCCCGGCTGATCTTCCTGTCGGACTTCAAGAAGGGGCTCTTCCTGGGCGCCGCGGGCCTCTATTTGGTCGGGTCCACCGTGGCGATCTTTGACTACACCCTGGGCTGGCGGATTACCGGGCTGGGCATGATTGCGCTCGCGGTCTGGCTGCTGCAAAACGACATTGCCCGGCGCACGGTGCTGCAGGAGGGGCTGACCCGGTTTATCGCAGTCTGCATGCTGTCGGGGTATGTGTGGCTGGGCATCGGGGGCGTGCTGGCGGTCTATAAGGGCTTCCTGACCGGGGGCTGGTACGATGCGGTGCTGCACTCGGTCTTCCTGGGGTTTGTCTTCAGCATGATTTACGGGCATGCGCCGATCATCTTCCCGGCGGTGCTGAATGTGCCGATTCCGTACCGGCCGGCGTTCTATGCGCACCTAGTGCTGCTGCACGTGTCGATGGTGCTGCGGGCGGGGGCGGGTGTGTTGGATTGGCACCCGGGCCGCCTGTGGGGGGCCATGCTGAACGGGATTGCCCTGTTGCTCTTTATTGGGAATACGGTCTACTCGGCGGCGTCGGCACGGCGAGCGGGCGTGCGCTGATTTTTACATCAATGACCACAGAGGACACAGAGATCACTGATACCAGGCAGATCGTTCCGGGTCATCATCTTCATGAATGACCTGGACTGTTTTACCGGGTATCTGTGTCATCTGTGTCCTCTGTGGTCATTGATGTGTCTGTTTCAAAGGTGCGTTGCGCGCCCAAGCCCGCGCCCGTTGTAGTTCATGCTAAAATATGAATAGCGGACGTTTCGTGTCATGAAGGAGGTGTCGGATGATCTACCTCATCGCGCTGGCCGCCGCCCCCGTTTATCATGCGGTTTCCGACGGCCCTGGAACGGCGCCGGCCGCCCGGGCGCCTCACAGCAAACCGGTCACATGATCATGAGCGAGCAGCCGGATGCCATTCTTTCGGCAGTTCGCAACCTGCATCAACACAAAGGAGGAACCGCATATGCCTGAAGTAGTCACCAGTACGCCCGCCGGATCGCCCAAGCCCATCGGCCCTTACAGCCACATCGCCAGGGTCGGCGACTGGATCACCATCGGCGGCGTGGGCGGCGTCGACCCGACCACGGGCGCCCTGGCCGGCGACACCGTCGAGGCCCAGACCCGGCAGATTCTGCAGAACTTCACCCAGATGCTCGCCTCGGTCGGCTCTGACCTGGCCCACGTCGTCCATATCAACGTCTTCCTGCTCCACATGAGCGACTTTGAGGCGATGAACCGGGTCTACGCCGAGGTCTTCGGCGACCACCTGCCCGCCCGCACCGTGATTGGCGTGCACGAATTGCCCAAGCCCGGTTTCCGTCTCACCATGAACCTGAACGCCGTCATTCGGGACTAATACGCTACCCAAACGTGCTTGCCCCCAAAGTGTAACGGTGAAGTAACAGACCGGTAACATTGGTGGATTATCATGCCGCGCATACGGATGCACTACGAGCGGGGCACGTCCCCCAGACGCAGCAAAGGAGTTCTGCCTGTATGCGCATGCGGCTTCCGAGGAGCCTCCGTACCATCTCCCTCGCCGTCGTCGCCTTGGCGGCGCTGGGGTTCGTCTATCAGCCACTCGCCACGGCGATCGATAGCCGCCGCTATCCGCCCCCCGGGCGCCTGGTCGATATGGGCGGCTACCGCCTACATATTCTCTGCGAAGGCATTGGCGGGCCTACGGTGGTGCTGGAAGCAGGGCTTGGCGGCTCGTCGCTGGACTGGAGTCTGGTGGCGCCAGCGCTCACCCGCGAGGCCCGGGTCTGCACGTACGACCGGGCCGGCTACGGCTGGAGCGAGCCCGGGCCGGCGCCCCGCACGGGCGCCCGGGGCGCCGAGGAGCTACATACCCTGCTGATTCGGGCCGGCGAGCCCGGCCCGTACATCCTGGCGGCCCAGGGGCTGGGCGGGGTCTACGCCCGGGCCTTTGCCGCCGCCTATCCCCGCGAGACTGCCGGGCTCGTCCTGGTGGACCCGCCCGCCGACGGAGCGACGGTCACCGCCGCCGCCCCGGGCGGATCAGGCGCCAAGCTGCTCGCCCGCCTGAGCGTGCACCGGGTGCTGGCTGCCGCCGACTCCCTCTCCCGGGATGCGGACGACGTCGCGGCCAAGCTGCCGCAGCACCTGCGGCCGGCTTATCGTGCCGTCACATCGACGTCCCGCCACTTCGACACCATCGCCGCCGAAACAGCCGCCCTCGCGGAGTCGCGAAAAGCAGATCGGGCGACATCCCTGCCGCCCGACCTGCCGCTGTTATTACTCCTGCCCGCCACCGCCAGGGGCGGGGCCGCCCACCTCGACCGTCCGGCCGAAGTGCTGGACGCGATCCGCACCGTGCGCAACGACGCCCGGCGGGGGGCACGGCTTCACTGATACCACTCGGCCTGCGCCCGGAACAGGGCGGCGTATTCGCCATCCAACGCCATCAACGCTTCATGGGTGCCCGCTTCGGCGAGGCGCCCTTCTTTCATGACGAAGATGCGGTCCGCCAGCCGGGCGGCGCCCAGGCGGTGCGAAATCAGGAAGCCGGTACGTCCCGCTACCAGCTGCCGGAACCGCCGGAAGACTTCCAGTTCGGCCATGGGATCCAGCGCGGCCGTGGGTTCATCCAGAATGAGCAGGTTGGCGTGGCGCATGTAGCCCCGGGCGATGGCCAGCTTCTGCCACTGGCCGCCCGAGAGTTCCTCGCCGCCTTCCCATTCCTTGCCCAGGATGGTGTCGTAGCCCTTGGGCAGCCCGGCCACCACCTGTTCGGCGCCGGAGCCTGCGGCTGCGGCAGCGACGGCGGCCTGGTCGCCGGCCCGGGCGAATTCGCCCACGCCGATATTCTCGCCTGCGGTCAGCGAGTAGCGGTTGAAGTCCTGGAAGACCGGGGCGATGCGGGCGCGCACCGCCGCCCCCTCCGCCCCGTGCGGGTCGGTGCCGCCCACGGTGATGGAGCCGCCCGTGGGCGGGTAGAGGCCCATGAGCAGCTTGACCAGGGTCGATTTGCCGGCGCCGTTCTCGCCAACCAGGGCGATCAGTTCGCCCGGGGCAACGTGGAAGTTAATCTCCGCCAGAGCGGAGCGCTGATTGCCCGGGTAGGTGAAGGTCATGTCACGGCAGATGACTTCCGCCGCACCGGAGGCTGCATCGGTTGACGGCTCCGTCTCCGCCCCCGCCGACGGTGAAGTGGTATCGTCCATGAACTCCCAGTACTGTGCGACAAAAAGGCTGGACCGCCGCAAGTTGGCAAACTGCCAGACCATCTGTCCCAGCGCCTCCTGCACATCCTGCGCCGCCTTCAGGGAGGCGGCCAGGCCGCCCACCGAGAAGCGCCCGGCCACAGCCAGGAAGGCCAGAATCGCCACCGAGGCGCTGTACGCGATCGTCACCAGCAAATTGGCGCTGCCATCCAGGACGACCGCCCGGTTCGATGTGCGCAGGCGCTCGGCCAGCGCCCCGTACGCATCCTTGGACCAGCGCCGGAAGAACTCCGGCCCCAGGCCAAAGAGGCGTACTTCCTGGGCCGCTTTCCGCTGGGTCATCAGTTCATAGAAGTACTCCGCCCGGCGCTGCGGCTCGGTCTGCTCCATCCAGAGTTTCAGGGCGATTTCGGCCGACCGCTTGCGCAGGAACCACGCCGGCACTGCGGCAGCCGCGATCACCAGGGCAGCCGCCCAGTGGGTGGCAGCCAGCACGGTCAGCACGGAGCCGACGACCAGCACCTGCATCATGATGCCCAGGGTCTGCTCCAACATATCGAAGATGTTGCGGCGCAGCCCGTCCCGGGCACGGGTGAACCGGTCGAAGAAGGCGCTTGACTCCATCGCCAGCAGGGGCGCCCGCCCGGCCTTCTCCAACAGCCGTCCCTCAAGGACCACTTCGGCATCCTGCCGGAGGCGCTCGGTCAAGTAGGGCAGGACCTGCCGGGCGCCCTCGCCCACCAGGGCCAGGAAGACCAGCACCGCCGCCCAGCGGGCGGCCGTCCCCCACAGGAAGCCGGGGCCTGCGTGGGTGACGATGTAGTCGATCAGCCGCTGCACCGCCCAGAACTCGGCGGCGGGCCGGAGGCCTTGCAGGAGCGTAACCAGCGTGAGCAGGCTTGCCGTGAACGGGCTGGTCCGAATGACGGCGCCCATGAACCTCAGCCAGTGTCTGACATGACTCATGCGACGTCACCCCCCGCTTCCTCGTACCACTGGGCCTGGGTTTTAAACAGCTCGGCGTACAGACCGCCGGCGGCCATCAGTTCATCGTGGCTGCCGGTCTCGGCAACCCGCCCGTCGTTCAGCACAATGACCCGGTCGGCCATGCGGGCCGACCCGAGGCGGTGCGAAATCAACAGGGCCGTCTTGCCCTTCACCAGCTCCACGAACTTGGCGAAGACCTCCATTTCGGCCCGGGGGTCCAGGGCCGCGGTGGGCTCGTCCAGCACAATCAGCTGGGCGCCCCGCACGAAGGTGCGCGCCATGGCGATGCGCTGCCACTGACCGCCGGATAGCTCCACACCGCCGGTGAACGTCCGGCCCAGCATGGTCTCCGGCCCGGCGGGGAGCCGCTCCAGCCCGGCGGCGCTGCAGGCGGCTTCCACCTGCGCTGGTGTCGCCTCCAGGTTGCCAACGGCCACGTTGTCGTGCAGGGTCAGGTTGTAACGCACAAAGTCCTGAAAGACGCAGCTGACGTTCTGCCGGAAGGAATCGGGAAGGATCTCGCCAATCGGCACGCCGTCGATGGTGATGCGCCCGGCGTCGGGCTGATAGAGGCCGAGGAGGAGTTTGGTCAGGGTCGACTTGCCGGCGCCATTGGCGCCGACCAGCGCCACCTTCTCGCCGGCCCGGATCTCCATGGTCAAATTCCGGAGGACCGGCTCACCGCCGCCCGGGTAGGTGAAGGTGACGCCTTCGAAGCGGATCACACCCTGCATGGGCGTGGGGAAGGCGACGCCGGCGCCCGTGTGCGGAGCCGGCACCGCCATCTCCAGGTAGGAGCGGAGTTCGGCGACGGGCAGGCCCATCTCCCAGACGGCGCCCACGTTGGCGGCCAGGTGTCCCAGCGACGCCTGGAGGATGCGGATCGCCCCGATCAGCACGGCGATTTCGCCGGGTCCCACCCGGCCTGAGGAGGCCAGATAGATCGCCCCGCCCAGGGCGCCTGCAAAGAGCATTGCGGCACAGACAGCAGCCAGCCAGCCTTCCTTGACATTGGCCCAGCGCACGTCCAAATGGTCCGCCCGGCGCCGGGCGAAGGAGCGGCGCCACTTCTCCAGGAAGTAGCCGACCAACTGATAGGCCCGCAGTTCGGTCGCCGCTTCGCGGCGGCTGAGCAGGCCGCCCAGGTACTGGGTGAAACGGCGGCCCGGGCTCTGCCGCCGGACCAGATCAAACCAGCGGGCGCCCTGCCGCACACCGACCCAGGAGACCGGCACAGCCATGGCCAAGGCGGCCACAGCCAGCCAGGGCGAGGCCGTAATAAGCAGCGCCAGGGCGGAAAGCAGCCCGGCCGCAATGGCCACGCTCTGGATGGAGACATAGACCATCCGGAAGACCCGGCCCCGGTCGCCCTGGGTCGTTCGCTCGATCAGGTCATGGATCTCCGGCTGTTCGAACTGGGCAAGCGAGAGCGTGGATGCCTTCTGCATGAGCAGGTCCAGCACCTTGACGTAGATCTTGTCCCAGAGGCGGTTGTCGGCAAAGAAGGAGATGGAGCCGCCCAGTTCGGAGAGCACCACCAGGAGCACCAACCAGATCAGGGGTCGGGTGATGGCGCTGGCGCCGGCGCCCTCGGCGACAGCGTTGACCATCTGCTGCAGGGCCAGGAGCGCGGCAGGGGGAGCGATTCGGTTGATGAGCAAGCCTGCGATGATCAGCACCGTTTCGACCGGAGCGGTCCGGTAGGTCAGGCGCAGCGCCCAGGGCAGGTGTTTAAGTGGGGACGATTTCTGCATGTGGGGTATTCATCTCCAATGGTCCGTCTCGGACTGAGTCTACACCTGATGGGCTTGCCCCGCTACAGGAAAGCTCTGTTTGTCACGATTTGTCCGGCGGCGGTCCGGGTCCGGCCAGGGGCGTCGTCGCGGCGTCTCGACTTACTGTTGTGATGATCCTCCCTGCGGTCGGATCTTGAACTACCCTCAACGAGGCTCCTCAACCCCTGACCGGACCCGGACCGCGGGCTGTACCACCCCTGGGGTTTGACCGGGGCGCTCCGGCGGACCATCGAGGTCCGCCGGAGCGTCACGCAGGTGCTTGGCAACGCTACGAAGCACAAAGACCAGGGCATGCCCCTGGTCTTTGTGCTCTGGCCCTTTACGCCACGGCGGACTTCGATGGTCCGCCGTGGCGCCCCGGTAAACCTCGGGTGGTGGCGCTGCGTCAGGCGGTCCGGGTCTGGTCAGGGGTCGAGGAGCATCGGGGCGTTAGTTCACGTCCTGGCGGCAGCCAGGACGATACCGCTGTATAAGCCGCCCCGCCGCGACGACGCCCCTGGCCGGGCCCGGTCCGCCGCTCTCCACGGAGCGAACTACTTCCCGGCCACCTTCGCCCACGTATCCTTCAGCGTGATCGTCCGGTTAAAGACCATCCGCTCCAGCGTCGAATCGGGGTCAACGCAGAAGTAGCCATGCCGCAGGAACTGGTAGCGGCTGCCCGGGTCAGCCCCGTGCACGCTCGGCTCCACCTTGCAGCCCTCCAGCACCTCCAGCGACTTGGGGTTCAGGTTGGCCATCACGTCGCCGCCCTCCGCCGGGTTCGGCGTCAGGAACAGCGTCTCATACAGCCGAACCGTGGCATCCTGGGCGTGGGCAGCCGACACCCAATGAATCGTGCTCTTCACCTTGCGGCCGTCGGCCGCCTCGCCGCCCCGGGTTTCGGGATCGTAGGTGCAGTGCAGCTCTACTATGTTGCCAGCCTCGTCCTTCACCACGTCCTGGCACTTGATGAAGTAGGTGCCCTTCAGGCGGACCTCACGGCCCGGCGCCAGGCGGAAGTACTTGGGCGCCGGCACCTCCATAAAGTCCTCCTGCTCGATATAGATCACGCGGGAGAACGGGACATACCGGCTGCCGGCATCGGGATCTTCGGGGTTGTTCTCGACCGCGAACTCCTCGACCAGATCCTCCGGGTAGTTGGTCAGCACGACCTTCAGCGGCCGCAGCACGGCCATCATGCGGGATGCCGTCTTGTTCAGGTCCTCGCGCACGAAGTGCTCAAGCTGCATCAGGCTGACCACACTGTTGGTCTTGGCGACGCCCACGTCATTGCAGAAGTTCCGAATGGAGGCCGGCGTGTAGCCGCGCCGCCGGATACCCGCGATGGTCGGCATGCGGGGGTCATCCCAGCCGCCCACGACGTTCTCTTCCACCAGCCGGCGCAGGTTCCGCTTGCTGGTGATGGTGTGGGTCAGGTTGAGGCGGGCAAACTCGATCTGCCGGGGCGCCTGGGGAACCTCACAGGCCTCAAGCAGCCAGTTGTAGAGCGGCCGGTGATCTTCAAACTCCAGCGTGCAGAGCGAGTGCGTGATGCCCTCGATGGCGTCCGACAGGGGATGGGCGTAGTCGTACGTCGGGTAGATGCACCACTGGTCGCCGGTCTGATGGTGATGGGCGTGCAGAATCCGGTAGATGACCGGATCGCGCATGTTGATGTTGCCCGAGGCCATGTCGATCTTGGCCCGCAGGGTCCGGGTGCCGTTGGGGAACTCGCCGGCCTTCATCCGCTCGAAGAGGTCGAGGTTTTCCTCGACTGAGCGGTTCCGGTAAGGGCTTTCCTTGCCGGGCTCGGTCAGGGTGCCGCGGTACTCGCGCACCTGGTCCGGAGAGAGGTCGTCGACATAGGCCTTGCCGTCCCGGATCAGCTTGACGGCCCAGTTGTACAGCTCGTCGAAGTAGGCGGAGGCGTAGAACATCCGGTCATCCCAGCTGAAGCCGAGCCACTTGATGTCGGCCTGGATGGCGTCGACGTATTCCACGTCTTCGGCGGCGGGGTTGGTGTCGTCGAAGCGCAGGTTGCAAAGGCCGCCGTTGGCCTCGGCGATGCCGAAGTCAAGGCAGATCGCCTTTGCGTGGCCGATGTGCAGGTAGCCGTTAGGCTCCGGTGGGAAGCGGGTGTGGACCCGGCCACCGTAGCGGCCGGACTCGGTATCTTCGGTGATGAAGTCCTGGATGAAGTTGTTGTACTCTGGGGTCGCCAAGGAAACCACCTCTGAATATCTAGTGTTACCATGCCTGGTAGCTTGCAAAACACTCCATGCATAATCATAGCAGATCAAACTTGGAAAGAAAGTAGCCTTTCCGCGGGAAAAGCCCGAGACCGGACCGGTGGGGAGAAGGGACGGCCCCGTGCACGGTTTACCGGGTACTGGTCGTGCATCGGCGGCACGAACGGCAGGTGGCATACCGACACCCACGTCGCGCAATAGGAGAGATGGGCGGTTTTTGAGACGCTTGTGGCACAAGTGTTGTCGACCCTCAGCTTACCCCAAGGTCACCCACAGGCGACCCCAAGGTCACCTTCAGCCGACCTCAAGGTCACCCCAAGGCGACCCCAAAGTCACCTGAAGCCGACGCCAAAAGTCACCTGAAGCCGACCCCAAAGTCACTTGAAGTCGACCCCAAAGTCACCTGAAGCCGGCCCCAAAGTCACCTGAAGCCAGCCCCAGGGTCACCTGAAGCCGGCCCAAGGTTACCTGAAGCCAGCCCCAAACGCACCTTCAGGCGACTGTAATCATAACCCCAAGGTCACCCCCAGCCCCTGCCTGTGAACCTGCCCTGCGCGCTAACCCTCAGTTCGTGCCCCACCAGAGAGCGCCGGGCAGGGCCGGAGCCAGGTGTCCGGCGCCCGAAGGGCGCCCCAGGTTGCTGACAAAGTCTATCCCTGGTGAATGCCAGTGCATACCCATGCACTGTTATTCTTTATGTCACCACAGACAAGGGATGTTGCGTAGACGCTTCGTTATTGGGCTGGGCG
>JARBUG010000103.1 GCA_029239785.1 Symbiobacteriaceae bacterium
TGCTGTCGTTGATGCGGGTGCAGGCAATCCGGTTCTACAGGCTGATGCGAAAGCAGAAGCTTGCGGCCCAGGCCCGCCGGGCGCAGGAAGGGAAGGAACCGGCGTAGAACGAAGGCGGTGAACCTTCTGGGAATGAAGGCCACCGCCTGAGCTTACAACTGTGGTTCTTCACAGGCAGGATACGTATAAGGGGAGCGTCTGGCAGCCTTGGACGCAGAACCTGTACGTCTACGTGGGAAATAACCCCATTAACTACGTGGACCCGACTGGTCACGAAGCGGACGAGCCATCGTACGATTCGGTAAGAAGTCTTGGAGGTATTGATACGTACGAAGACTACCTCGAAGATTGGCAATGCGAGCGCCACGACAAGTGTTCCCGTGAAGGTACCGAGTATGCTAATAGCCGCTTCGTTGGAGCGGTTTTGGGCATGGATGACGTCCTTGAGATATCAGCCGGTTCTGGGTGGGGACTGGCGACCTCCATCGTCTCAACTGATGCCGCTGATGCCGCAACGGCTGCCGCTGCTGATGCTTTCGCACAAGGGCTTGGTCGGAAGGCGTCGTCAGCAGCCGCCAAAAGGGCTGCTGCCCGAACCATACTGGGGAAAATCGTCCAAGGCAGCGGCAAGGTGTCGTTAGGGGCGGTCCTGGTTGACCTCGTCAAATATGAGGCGTTGTACGCAGAAGGATATGACAAGTGCATGGAGCGAGAACGGGCATCCAAAGCAAGTAACGAAGGGGCCAATGCCGCTCCTAGTACCGAACAGTCTCAGTAACTTAGATACGACAGGAGAGTCGACAATATTGTGATGAGAAAGTCTCGTGCCGCCTTAGCCCTGTCCATCTACGCTTGTTTGGCATCCTTGGCGCTTATGGCGTATTTCCGCTTCGATTTCCGGGAGCTTCAACTGGTTCTCTTCCTGGGTTTGATTTGGACCTATGTTGTCGCCCATATTGTTACCCTTGTTCGTTCTCGCCCCAAGTAGCGACTCGTCTTCTCCCTAAGAGCGATTCCCGAAGCGCCCATACCTAAACGAACGGGGACGTGCCCTCAGACCGAGGCTGCACCGCACCACGGCTCTTCCGCCACCGCAAGACCCACCAATACTGGCTCTCCGGCTGCATGCGCTGGACCTGCGACACCTGCATCCGCAAGGTCGTTCTCAACTGGGCCGCCCAGCACGGACCCTAAGAGCGATTCCCGAAGCGCCCATACCTAAAGCAACGGGGACGTGCCCTCCTGGTGAGGCTGCACGTCCCCCGTTGTTTTCACCTGGCCCGCCGCGGTCCGTCCCTGCGTTCGCTTTTGCTTGGAGGCCCCGTCATTTCCCGTGCGCAGATGGTCGGAGCCGGCGAAAACCCCTGTTTCCGGGCCGAAACCGGCTTCTCCGCCCATCCGCGCACGGGTCTTCAGAGGGGTAGCGTGCAAAACCGGGCGGACCCCGAGTGAGCGGGCGAAGCCGAAGACGACTAGTTAGGCGCCCTGCGGGCGCCGGCCACCTGGCGTCCGTCGCCACGGCCCGGGTCAGCCGCCCCGTTCGCCCCGGGGTGGGCGCAGATGCCCAGAGTTAGGCGCCCGTAGGGCGCCGGGCCACCGGTGAAAGCTGACCAAGGGCGTGTGAAAGGTGTGCGCATCCAGCTTCCGTTACCGGCACAGGACCTCTTCCATGGGGACGAGACCCTATTGACTGGTCTTCTTCCTAAGAGCGATTCCCGAAGCGCCCATACCTAAACGAACGGGGACGTGCCCTCAGACCGAGGCTGCACGTCCCCCGCTGTTTTCTGGTGAGTCCCCCGAGGCGTCCGGACGGCAGCCGACCTTTACGGGTGGCAGACGGTGGTAATCTTGCATGCCGAAGGGACGGCGCACTCCCCCCGTCTCCCGGCGCCGCCCCTTCGGCTCTTTCATTAGAACCACCGTCGGCCAGGCCCCGTCAAGGCCGGCTGCATGCGCTGGACCTGTAACACCTGCATCCCGCAAGGTCGCGAGGCCCCGGCGGGCGATCCTGCAATGGGCCGCCCAGCACGGCCCGGCCCCTGTGTACTTCCTGACCCTTACCCTGCGCGATCCCCTGCCGCTCTGGCGGGCACCGGGTGGCCGTTTGCCAGCTCGTCGTCAACGCCCGGACCAAGGAATCTCGCAATGCCGTAGGCGATTACGTCGCTTATGCGGCAGCAGGTGATTCGCATGGATAAGCTGATGAAAGCACAGGCTGGCGGCCAGTACCCCTGAAGCAGAAAAGGGCGCTGAAGCGGCATAAGAAGGGCTTTGGATAGGGCAGAACCTCCCGACTTTTGTCGAGAGGTTCTGGTGGCATACCCGCACACATGTTTGGTATGATCTGGATGGTGGTCGCCCCCTGGAAAGGAGGTGACTCATCCCTGAAATTGTTCGTCGAACTGACGATGAAAGAACTGCTGCTACTACTCACCCTAGTTGCCGCAGCGATTGAACTCTCGAAGTAACTCAGTCCCAGTCCGAATCTCAGCAGGTACGTAACACCAAACATTGGGGGCGGCTGCCACCTCGCTATAGAATGCCCGATCCGAATGCTTCTTAACGGCAGGACACGTATAAGGGCAGCCCGTGGCAGCCATGGACGCAGAACCTATACACCATGAAATAGGCGTTGGCCGCCCCCGCAGGGGTAGACGCCAACGCCCTTTCCCGAACCGGACGGGCGGAACAAGTTCTACACTGTAAAGTGACCTTTCCTTTATAGGCGTTCCGTACCCGGCCGACCAGGCGGTACAGAAGCTTGCGAACATCGATCCTGTCTAGGTCCTTGCCACAGCGGGAGCAGCGATTGCTGCGTCGGGCCAGCCAGCCCTGAAGCAGGCCGAAGGGCCTGGGGCCACCCACCTTTGCTGGCGGGACCGTCTGCCATGCCGCCGTCACCAATCGCCCTGCCTTCCGTTGCGCCTCAGCCACAGCCCGGCCTGCCGGCCCGGGGCCTTTTCCATGGGGACGAGACCCTATTGACTGGTGGGCACCCGACCGCTATCGTAATGAATGACGATCATTCATTACGAGGAGAGAACAGTTCATGCATGAAAAGCGCCCGAGGCGCGGGTCGCTGGCCAATTGGCTCCTGGCGGTCTTCTGGGTGGCCCTGCTCGTTCTGGCCGGGTTCAACGCGCCCCGGCTGCCGTCCGTCCTGACCAAGGGAGACATCGCCGTTCCCGGCAGCGAGAGCGACCAGGCCCGCAGCCTAAAGAGAGCGGAGTTCTCCGGCGGCGCTGCGCAGACAGCCGTACTGGTCTTCTCCAGTCCCACCCTCTCCGTCACCGACCCCGCCTACCAAAAGGCGGCTGAAGCCATCTTCGAGCAGGTCGCGGGTGTTGCAGGCGTCACCGGGATCATGAGCACCTGGGACGGCGGTGGCGATCAGTTAATCGGCCGTGATGGCCGCAGCACCTTTGCGACCGTCGAAGTTGACGCCAGCGCTGTCGACATGCAGGGACGGGTGATCCCCGCGCTCAAGACAGCCGTCGCCAGTGCGCCTGAACAGCTGAACGTCTACGTGACGGGCGAGGCGGCCGTCAACTATGACCTGATGGACCGCCTGCTGGGCGACGCGGCCAAGGCGGAGAAGTATGTGATTCCGATCATCCTCGTCGTGCTGCTGGTGATCTTTGGCACCGTAGTCGCGGCGCTGATTCCGCTGGGCCTTGGCCTGGTCAGCGTCGCCGTCACCATGGGGCTCTTCTACCTCTATGCCCTGGGCAATCCCGTCCATGATGCCGCGATCGCCGTGATCTCCATGATCGGCATGGGCGTCGGCGTTGACTACGCCCTGTTTATGGTCACCCGCTTCCGGGAGGAGCTGGCCAAGGGGCACCTGCCTGCGGAAGCCGCCCGGCTGACCGTCCGCACATCCGGCAACGCGATCATCTTCTCGGGCGCCACTGTCGTGGTCAGTGTGGCCAGCCTCTATCTGGTCAACAACGCGATCATCCGCTCCCTGGCGGTGGCCATGGCGCTGGTCGTGGTCGTCTCGGTGCTGGCAGCCGTCACGCTGCTTCCGCTCCTGCTCGCCCTGCTGGGCGACCGCGTCAACCGGCTGCGGGTTCCACTCTTTTACGCCTCGAAGAGCGAGAACGCCGAGGGCTTCTGGTTCAGATGGGCCAAGAGCATGATGCGGCGGCCCTGGGTCTTCACAGTGGCGGCACTCATCCCGCTGCTGGTGATCGCCTACCCCACCATCCGCATGCAGACCGGATCGCCCAACATCAGCCTGCTGCCCGCCGACACGGGCGCCAGACAGGGCTTCCACGTGCTCGAGGAGCAGTTCTCGGCGGGTACCCTCTCCCCCATCGAGGTGCTGGTGCAGGTGCCCCAGGGCACGGTTGCCGATGAGACGAATCTGCCGAAGCTCTATGCGCTGGCGGAGTCGATCAAGCAGGACCCGGCTGTGGAGACCGTCGTCAGCCACGTCTCGCTGCAGGAGAGCTGGAGCCTCGATCGTTACCGTGAGATCTACCTCACCGAGCCCGCCAAGCTGTCTGACCTGACGCAGCAGCTGGGAGCCGGGGCCGATGGTCTCCATCAGGCCGCTGGCGCCTTGACGCAGACGGGGGCCGGCCTGACCCAGATGGAGCAAGGCCTGCGGGCCATGGCGGCCGGACAGAGCCAGGGTGCCCAGGGGGCCGACGCCATGAAGGCCGGTCTGAGCCAGGCCCGTGCAGCGATCCAGCAGGTAGCCGATGGCCTGCTGGCCGGCACGGGTGGTTTTGCGCAGATGAGTGATGCGCTGGCCGTCGCCGAGAGCTCCCTGGCCCAGGCGCTGGGCGATCTCCAGGCGATGCAGCCCGCCAGCAAGGCAGACCCGCGCTATCCCGCGATCGTCCAGTCGGTGGCGACAGCCCGTTCAATCGTAGCCGGACAGAACGGAGCGCCTGGCGTGGCAGCGGGCGTCCGGCAATCCACGGCATCCATTACGCAGGCGGCGGCCGGCCTGCAGCAAATTGCCGCTCAGCTTGCAGCCGTCGAGAGCGGTCTGGCCCAAATGAGCGGGGGCGGGGTCGAAGCAGCCAGCGCCAGCGTCCGCCTGGCCGATGGCCTGAAGGCGGCCGCACAGGGCGTGAACCTGATCAGCACCGAGATTGGCAAGGCCTCAGACGGGATGCGGACTGCAGGTGAACAGAGCAGCAGCATCGACCTGAAGCCAATTCTGGACCGCGGTGACATGGGTCTTAGGCTGGTCACAGCCGGCGGCGGGGAACAGCTGGAGCGGCTGATGCCCACCCTGGTCAACCTTGACCGTGGCGCAACGGTGGCGAAGATGCTTGTGATCCCGAAGCATCAGGCGGATGCGCCTGAGACGATCGAACTGCTCCGCCGCCTCCGGCTTGCGTTGCCCGCGATGGCGCCTGAGTTACAGCCCCTGGTCGGCGGCGAGTCAGCGGTCATGCTCGACATGAACGACCAGTTGTCGTGGGCCCTGCCCCGGGTGATCCTGCTCGTCCTGGTGCTCACCTTCCTGATTCTGCTCCTTTTGATGCGGTCGATTCTGCTGCCCCTGAAGGCGGTGCTGCTCAACGCCCTCTCTGTGGCGGCCGCGTATGGCACCCTCGTTCTGGTCTTCCAGGAAGGCCACCTCGCGGGCCTGATGGGCTTTACCCCGCTCGGTTTCCTGGAGAGCCCCATCGTGGTAATCCTCTTTGCGATCCTCTTCGGCCTGAGCATGGATTACGAAGTCTTCCTGCTCAGCCGTGTGAAGGAGGCCTACGATGCCTCGGGGAATAATGAGGAGAGCGTGGCCGTCGGGGTGGAAAAGACGGCGAGCATCATTACCGGTGCGGCCGCGATCATGGTCGTGGTCTTTGGCATCTTTGCCTCCATGGGTCCGCTGACGATGAAGGAGTTGGGCCTGGGCCTGGCCGTCGCCGTCTTCCTGGATGCGAGCGTGATTCGGATGATTCTGGCGCCGGCCTTCATGCGGCTGGCAGGGGACTGGAACTGGTGGGCGCCCGCCTGGCTGCTCCGCATCCTCCCGAAAATCGACATGCAGCACTAAGGCCCTTTCGGCATGGGCCGGTCAAGATCAGGCCCACGCCTGACGGGTTACGGCACCCATTGCGGGTGCCTAGACCGGTCAACACTACGGCAGCTTTCACGCAAAGGATGGTCGATACGTCGTGGGTCAGAAACGGGTCATCAAGCCACCGGACGAGCGCAGGCGTGATTTGATGGACGCGGCTCGTGCACTCTTTATTGAGCAGGGGTATGAGCAGACCGCGATGAGCGATATCGCCAGGCGCTCGGGCGTGGCGCAGGGCACCTTCTACATTTACTTCAGTGCGAAGCAAGATGTATTGGCCGCGATCATGCGGGAGCTGCTGGAGGAACTGGCCGGCATCATTCACGGGCTGGCAGAGCGGCGTGATTTGCCGGCGATTGCCGCCCTGCGGCTGGCGACGGGGAACTGCCTGGACCGCATGAGCCAGGAATCGCGCCTGGTGGAAGCGGTTCTCCTCAAGGCGCACTACTCGCTGCCAGCCCAGTTGATCGAGGAATACGTGCCGCAGCTGCTGCCTGCGATCACCGCCATCATCGAACGCGGTGTGCGTGAAGGCAGCATGCGGGTCACCCATCCCCGCATTGCGGCGGACTTTCTCTGGACCGTGGCGTACCGGTTTATTGAGACGGCGGCACAACAGCAGATGGCGCCTGCCGAGGATGGGCCGGCGGTCTCCGACCTGCACCAGGCATTCTGGGAGTTCGCCTTGCAAGCGCTCGGGGTAAGTTCGTTGGGGCATGCATAGCGCTACGCGGTTGGGGGCAGGAATGGGACATTTTTTACCACGGATTATGGGATTATCGGATTGTAGGATTGGCACAAAACATGTTTGAACTGGTCGCTGACCAGGGACGCAGGGGCTTCACCGGAACGATAGGATAGCTCATTGTTTCAATCTGCGTAATCCAATAATCCGCGTAATCCGTGGCAGGAATTGGGCTCTTCGACAAGTTCCGTGCAGCACAGAGGCAGGCGTCCTGGCGGGGTGGGCCCCCCGAGGGCGCCGGGCAGGGCCGGCGCCCGAAGGGCGCCCAACCATCTGTTTGCGCCCGCACCCAGGCACATCGTGCACGAAACTTGTCTCAGAGCCAAAAGTTGTCCGGTTTCCGTCCCAAGGAAAATGCGGCTGCTGGCCTGTCGAAAAGGCCATGCAGCCGCATTGTTGCTACTTCACGCAGGCGATCTGGATCAGATTCCCGCAGGTGTCGTCAAAGACGGCGGTCGTGACTCCCTGCATGTCGAGGGGCGCCTGCGTGAACCTGACGCCCAGCGCCTGGAGCCGCTTGAATTCCGCCTGCACGTCGTCAACGGCGAAGGACGTGAACGGAATACCGTCCTCGACCAGCGCCTGCTTGAACGGCTTGCAGGCCGGGTGGCCATCCGGCTCCAGCAGGAGTTCGACACCGTCGGGGTGATCGGGCGATACAACGGTCAGCCACTTTGCTTCGCCCACGGGTACTTCGGTCTTTTTGACAAAACCGAGCACCTCGGTATAGAACTTGAGCGCCTTCTCCTGGTCATCGACCAAAACACTTGTGATATTAATCCTCACTTGTCTGCTCCTCTCGGTTGGTGATCGGCCATCGTTCAAGGATGCTCATCAGCGGCCTGGTGTCGATGTAATGAAACTTGCATCTGCCCTTTCGTTCCGTGGTCACAAGGCCGACCGATTCGAGCACGTCGAGATGCTGCGAAATCGCCTGGCGTGATAGCCCCAACCCATGCTTCATCGTCAATCGGGCACATAACTCAAAGAGCGTCTGACCGTTCTGCTGCGTCAGTTCGTCAAGCAGCGCTCTTCTCGCCGGGGCGGCGAGTGCTTCAAAGAGATCGTTCATGGGCTCATTATATGCAAGTCACGACTTGCATGTCAAGCACCTGCCCAACCGGACCGAATCGTGTTACAATAGCCAGAACAAACTGGCGCCGCAGAATGGATGTGACGATCATGGAAGCACGAATCACAAAGGTGGAAGGCACCGATATTGCGAGGGTTGAGGGCTCCGGCGTGGTCATCGGCGAAGTCCAGGACGCACTGGACCTGATGGCAACGGTTAGATATCACCACGGGTGCGATAAGGCCGTACTGGACAAGGCCACTATCACTGAAGACTTCTTCCAGTTGCGGACCGGCCTCGCAGGCGAGATCCTGCAGAAGTTCACCAACTATGGGTTTGTGGTCGCCATCTTCGGCGACTTCAGCGTTTATGAGAGCAAGGCGCTCAGGGACTTCATCTACGAGTCCAACCAGGGCAGGCAAGTCTACTTTGCCCCTGATCAGCAAAGTGCCGTCGAGCGCCTCCAAAACCGGTAAACGCAACCCCTCGCATCCAGTGGTGGACGCGAGGGGTTGATTTTCATGCTGCGGGTCACTCGGGAATATGAATGGTCGCTTTTACGTGTTTGAGGCTGGCGACGATCGTAAAGGTCATGATCACCAGGAGCGACCAGGAGCTCCACTTGCCAAGGTGGACCGCCGACCACGCGCCCAGTTGGTTCGGGTAGCGCCAGATGCCGAAGAAGGTGCTGATGTTCTCGGCGACCCAGAGGAAGAATCCGATCAGCAGAAACGAGAGCAGCAGCGGCATGTGGCGGTCTCGGTCCAGCGGCCGGTAGGTGACCATGCTCCGAGCGTAAAGACCGAGGACACAGGCGGCGATGTACCACCGGTAGTCGCCGATGAAGTGGTGCGTGAAGAAGTTGGCATAGATCAGCACAGCGACGGCAGTGGCCATCCAGTACGGCGGATGGTGCCGGATGCGCAGATCAAAGAGCCGCCAGGCCTGAATGATGTAGCTGCCGACGGCGGCATACATGAACCCGGAAAAGAGCGGGACCCCGAACAGCTTGGTGTAACCGGGGTCGGGGTAGCTCCACGAGCCGACGGCGCCGGACGTCTTGAACGCCTCCAAGGCGAACCCAACGACATGGAAGAGGCTGATGGCCTTCAGTTCATCGAGCGTTTCCAGCCTGGTCAGAACCATCGTTGCCTGAATCAGCAGCGCGATGGCCAGCAGTGCATCATAACGGGGGATGCCCATGATTCCGGTGCGCGGCACGGCAAAGACGGCCAGAAAAAAGAGGCCGGCGAACAGGCAGGCCCGTGCCTGCTTGATCCCAAAGCAGAGGAACTCAATCAGGAAGCGCCTGAAGCCTGAGAGTCGTAACACCACCGGGAACCCTCCTGAGCAGTTCTCAAGGCAGGTAGAATGGGAGATCGATGGACTGCGGGCCATCCTCCGGATTCAGGAGGGAGAAGCCCTCCTGGTAATCAATCGCAGTCGCCCCGGCATGCATACCAAGCCCGTGGCCGGGGCGCTCGACGAGCCGGATGTAGCTGTGCGGGTACGGACCGAACTGCTGGGTGTAGTGGCTCAGCGAGGCGCGGACCCCGCTCGCCATCTGGTCCAGGTTCGTGGTGTGCCCCGGGTGGTGGAAGATCTGGATGGCGACGTCGTTCCACCGTTCTTCATGCACGGCGTAGTCGGCGGAGAAGAAGGCGTACTCGTTCCCGATGGGGGCATCGGTGGCGTACTGGAAGTAGCGGCGCCCGCCTTCCGTCCACGTCTGGCGCAGCGCCCCCGGTGCGACGGCGATCTGATCTGCGGCCGTACCGACGACCGCTTCGAAGGCGATCCGGTCGGCACCGGTCTCTGGCCCAAAGCCGATGGCGGGCAGCCAATCCCGATTCGTGAAGTAGGTGCCATTGCTGGCGACCGCGGCGTCGACCGGCAGGAGTTCATCGTGACGGAAGCCACGGGGGGCGACGTGCACGTCGAAGCCGATCTGCAGCGAAGCGCCGGGCTGGAGCGGCTCCTGAAGGGTGTAGATCCGGTGGCCGAAGTCCTCATCGGCAAGCACGAGCGTAGCCGGCCGATCGAACGCCACCCCTCCGGTTTCGACGTTGATGGCGGTGGCCAGATGGACAGATTCGATGGGCACCCCGCTGTCGTTCACCAGGTGATAGGTGCCGGAAATATCGACTGCCTGCCGCTCGGGATAGATCTCGACGTGCAGGTTGGCCCCCGTCAGCCGGGGCTGCGGGATACCCTTGTACTGCCCGTAGCGCCGCGCGTACTCGGCGCGCTGCTCCATCCTGCCCGTGGCGGGCTCGTACGTATTGAGCACGTTCGTGTTGTAGAATATGAAACCGCCCAGACTGAGAATCAGCCCCGCCACCGCAGCGGCAATCCAGGCTGTGGGCCGCGTAAAGCGTTGGCGTGCCGCCTGCCACCGGCCCCTGAGGCCCTCCTCCCTGCCCCGCACCCAGAGCAGCCTCGCCACCCCTGCAAGCAGCAGCGCCCACGCAGCCCAGTAGAGCTTGAACCAGAGCCACGGCCCTAGGGACGGGCCGAAGCCGCGCATATCCGTGTAGCTCCACCCCGGAGCGGCTCCATAGACGAGCAGTTTGTGCCCGGTCCCGCTGTTGGCTGCGATGGTTACGAGCACAAAGGCGATGAAGGTTACCAGGTTGCCGATGTGTTTCTGATTGATCACAACGTGCAGCACGAGGGCGAGCAGGGCGAGCAGCAGGTAGTCGGCGAGCTGCAGACCAAAGAGGATCTGCAGGTATCGCCCCACCTCGAATTCATAGTATCCCGCGCCCACCTGCGCGAGCATCCCGGCTGCCATCCGGAGCGCCATGCAGACGGCGAGCACGAAACCGAGGCCGAGGAACTTGCCCAGGAAGAGGACCCATTCCGGCACCGGCGCCACGTCCACGAGCGCGCTCAGGCCCGCTTCCCGTTCCCGCCAGATCAACTCGCCGGACCAGAATACAATCAGCAGCGGGATGATGACATAGGCGGGCGGGATTTCGGGGTATGCCAGGGCGTGCAGGATATAATCGGTGCGAGGGAGCAGCGATACGCCGTTCTGCATCAGGGATTCGGCCGCAGATAAGAAGGCGAGCAGCGCGACGAGCGCCAGGAGAAGGAGGCCGCTCCAGCTCTTCGCAATCGCCTCGAACGACTTCCACCCGATGGCGATGCTCTGGCGCGCGTGGGTGGCCAAGCCGAACGACCGCCGGACCGGTGGGACGGAGACCGTGGTATCGCTCGCAACGGCGGGGTCCCGCTTGGCGCGACGCCACCAGACGCTCGGGGTGGGGTGTGCGAAGCGAAAGCGGAAGTAGGTGAACGCCAGCGCACCCAGCGAGATACCGAGCCACAGGAGCCGGCTCGCGAGCAGCCAGCCTTCCAGCCCCATCAGCCGTGTGTTCTTCTCCATGGGGGTCCAGCGATCCAGGTGGTCCACGATGGAGACGACGCCGACCGGGTCCAGGAGCTGCCCCGCTTCCCCCTTCAGGAGCAGGGTCCCGACGAAGGCGGTCAAGAGGAGCAGCGGGCCGCCCAGGTAGCTTGCAGCGGTGCGGCGGCTGAGCGCCGCGAACGAAAACTGGATCGCGGTCACGACGAAGGCGCTTGGCAACGCGATGAAGCCGTAGGCCGTAAGATAGGCGGCCGGTCGGAACGGGCCCAGCAGCTCGGCCTCCGCCCCCCAGGCGTAGGTGCCGAGCAGCGTGCCGACCGGCACGGCCAGCAGGATCAGCGCGTTCAGAACCAAGGCGGCGAGGAAGCGCCCCCCCAGGTAGTCGGCCTTGCGGACGGGGGCGGTGTAGATGAGGGGATGCATCCCTGTAGAGACGTCTCGCGCCGCCGCCTCGCCCGCTACGGCCGCGGCCCCCAGAAGCCAGAAGACGCTGCCGATCAGCATGCTGGCCGTGACCACGTAGGGCGAGTTCAGCAGGTAGTCGCCCTGCTCGGCGGCGGCGAGGAAGTTGGGTTCCACCGCAATGAAAGAGATGACGCCCATGGCCGCGAAGAAGAACCAGGTCTGGAAGCGGCGCAGCTGGTAGCCAAGCTCGAAACGAAAGATCTCCCGCAGCTTCATGCGGTCACCTCCGGCTCGGGCCGCTCGCGGCGCCGGCCGATCTGCCCGGCCAGCGCACTGAAGTAGACGTCTTCGAGGTTCGGCTCGGCGGGCTCAAAACCGGGGCCGGGCGCCGTGTCGCTGTATACGCGCACGACGGTGCGCCCGGCCAGGAGCTTCGTCGAAATCACCGCGTGCGCTTGCGCCACCGCGGGAAGCTCTTCCTTTGCAATGACGCGGCGCCAGATGCGGCCACGGAGGTCATCGACCGCACCCAGCGGCTCGGCCTCGAGCAGAATCTTCCCCTGGTCGATGATCGCCATCCGGGTGCAGAGTTCGCTTACATCTTCGACAATGTGCGTGGAGAGGATAACGACACTATTCTCACCCAGCTCACTCAGCAGATTCAGAAAGCGGACGCGTTCAGCGGGGTCGAGCCCCGCTGTCGGTTCGTCGACGATCAGCAGCTTCGGATTGCCCAAAAGCGCCACGGCGACACCGAAGCGCTGCCGCATGCCGCCCGAGTAGCCGCCCAGCTTCTGCTTGCGCACCTCCCACAGGTTGGTCTGCCGCAGAAGCGCCTCTACGACCTCCTTGCGCGCCCGCGGCGAGAGTACACCCTTGAGTACCGCAAAGTGATCGAGCAGGCTCTCGGCGCTGGCATTTTTGTAGACGCCGAACTCCTGCGGCAGGTAGCCCAGCGTCTTGCGGACCTCCTCCTTCTGGCGCAGCACATCGAGCTCGCCCAGTTCGATGGTGCCCCCGTCCGGGTCCTGGAGCGTGGCGATCATGCGCATTAACGTCGACTTGCCCGCACCGTTCGGCCCCAGCAGCCCGAACAGGCCGGGGGGAATGGTCAGGTTGACGTCAGTGAGGGCACGCACGCCGTTCGCGTATGTCTTGGAGATGTTGCGGATGCGGAGGCAATCACGGCTCGTGTTCACATTCTCGCCCTCCGGGGGTGGAATCTGTCGCAGACTTTCTTGTTCATACACGCAACCACATTCGGATTTCGATTGCATCCATGTGCAACCCAAGCATACAAGCCGTGGGTTGGCATGTCAACTCCGGAGCAGGGATCGCCGCATCCGACGCAATATTAGGAGAGTAACGCTGCCTGTCACAAAGCGCGGGCGGCCCCGTCTTTCTATCAGGGAGGTGACTGGGTGGACCTGCAGGACCTTTATACTGCAACATTCCGGCGAGCGCTCCTGCTCCTGGGCAACCGACACGAGGCCGAGGATGCCGCCCAGGAGGCGGTGACCCGACTCCTTGGGCAGGGAAAGGGAACCGTGACGAATCCCGGCGCCTGGCTCCGCCAGGTCGTCAGTCGGCTGGCCTACGACGCCCTCCGCCGTGGGCAGCGCACCGTCGATCTCCCGCCCTCAGATGAGCAACTGACCGATGCCGCAATCCACGAGTCCCCACCCGACCCAGCGCAGGTGATGGTCGAGCAGGAGCAGGCGCGACTGGTGCGCTTAGCGCTCGACCGGCTGTCGCCCCGCGACCGGCTGATCTTGCTGCTCCGGGCCGAGGAGCTCTCCTACAAGGAGATCGCCGAGGCGGCCGGTTGCCGCCCCGGGTCAGTCGGGACCCTCTTGGTCCGTGCTGAAAGGAGGTTCAAGGAGCAGTATGAGTTGGTGGCTAACGCACCCGCCCGAAGGTGATCTCCGGGCCGTTTTGGATGACGAACTTCGCTCCGCCCGCCTCCAGCGCCACCTCGCTTCCTGCCCGAGCTGCCGCGCCCGGCTGACGGCGCTCGCCCAGACCGCCCGGGAGACGCAACTGCTCCTTGGCGCCGTGCGAACGGCGGCAGAGAAGAGCCCCGTCCCAACCATTCGATGGGAGGAGATCATCCCCGTGCAAACGACCAAACCCCGCCTGCTCCCCGTTGCCGTCGGCGGTGCCGTCCTGGCGCTCTTTACGGCGACGCTGCTCGTTGATCCCATGCGCGCCGCTGCTTCCAACTGGCTCTCGATCTTCCGGACGCAGAAGATCGCCTACGTCGAGACGAACCCGCAAGCGATCTCCAACGCGATTGAAGGCCTGGATCAGAAGCTTTCTCCCGAGTTGATCCGCAAGCTGGCGCAGGTGAGCGGCCCCGAGCAGCTCCCGCCCATGGAGACGACCACACCTGAGGTGGCGACCAGCCTGATGGCGCCGCTGCTTCAGCCCGCGGTACTTCCCGCTGGCCTGCCGGCGGAACCGACCCGCTGGGGCGCCCGGCGCCCGGCCACCTACACCCTGCGCCCCGATGTGGAAGCCATCAACAACTGGCTGCTCGACCAGGGCATTATGGCCTCCCTCGACCCGAAGATCAAGGGACAGACCTTCCAGGTGGTGACGCCTACCATGGTCGCCCGGCAGTGGCGGGGGGCAGAGGGCCGCAGCCTCATGATCGTGCAGGCGACGGGCCTGCAGGTGAGCGGCACGGGCGACGTCGACCTGTCGGCGCTGGCAGGGCTGATGGGCCAGCTGGCGGGGGCGCCCGCCTCCGTCATCGACCAGATTCGCCAGATCCCCGATCTGGCCAACACCCTTCCCCTCCCCGTTGGCCCGGAGATGGGCGAAAAGGTTGCGGTCGGTCAGGCGCAGGGGGTCTACTACCCGAGGGAGAATGGCGGCGCCCTGGTCTGGCAGCAGGGTGGCTTTACCTACTATGCAGGCGGTACCCTGACCCGCGCCGAGCTCCTGGCCGTGGCGGTACGGTAGCGGCATGAGTATTGCAGTAGAGACCCACGGGCTCACGAAGTTCTACGGCCGGGCGCGGGGATGCCAGAATATCTCCCTGACCGTCCCGGCCGGCTCCATCTTTGGCTTTCTGGGCCCGAACGGGGCCGGGAAGTCGACGCTGGTGAAGCTGCTGACCGGCCTCCTTGAGCCGACTGCGGGCAGTGGCACGATCTTCGGCCACCCCATTGGCAGCCGGCAGGCCAAAGCGCTCCTCGGCTTCCTGCCCGAGCACTACCGCATGCCCGAGTGGCCGAAGGCGATCGACCTGTTGGGCCACTACGGCCGCCTGGCAGGGGTGGAGCCGAATCGGGAGCGTCTGATGGCCGTACTTGAACAGGTAGGACTCCTGGAGGTGGCCAAGCGGCCGGTCTCCACCTTCTCCAACGGCATGCGGCAACGCCTCGCTTTGGGCGCCGCCCTGCTCCATCGCCCGCGCCTGTTGATTCTGGACGAGCCGACAGCCGCCCTCGATCCCCTGGGGCGCCGCTTCGTGCGCACGCTGCTGCGGGACTTGCAGGCGGAGGGGGTCACGATCTTCCTGAACTCGCATCTGCTGGCGGAGCTCGAGCAGCTGTGCGACCACCTGGCCGTGATCCGCTCGGGCCAGATCGTGGCGTCGGGCTCCATGGCCGAGCTGGCCGGGCGCGAGGTTGAGGTGACCCTCCGGGCGGAGCCGCTCGCCCCTGAGCGACTCGCCGCCTTTGGCCCGGTCACGGCACTGCCGGATGGTCGGCTGCGCGTGCTCCTCCCGGACGAGACCCGCGTGCCGGATTTGGCTGCGGCGATCATCCAGGCGGGCGCCCGCCTCCATGAGCTGGTCCCCCGCCACCGGAGCCTGGAGGATCTTTTCGTCGATCTGGTAACCGCACCCGGGGAGGTGAGCGCTGGTGGCTGATTGGGCTATCGTAGCCGGTTTTCAGTTCCGTGAGATTCTGCAGCGCCGTCTCCTCTGGCTCCTGCTCCCCGCATCGGCCTTGCCGGTCGCGCTCTTTGCGCTGGTCCTGCGCTCTGAGGCGAATGACCCGGCCACGACCGCGTTTATGCAGGTCGAGGTGCTCCAGCAACTGCTCACCATGATGCTGGTCGCCACCTGCCTGCTCATCAGCGCCATCGCCTCCTTTGCCGCCATTGTTACGGTGGGCATGGACGCAGAGTCCGGACGTGCGCAGATGGTGGTCAGCCGGCCGGTCCGTCGGGAGGGGGTCTTCCTGGGGCAGTTCCTGGGGCTGGGCGCCGGGGTGGCCGCTTATGCAGCCATCTTTTACCTGGCGATCCTGCTGACCTTTGGCCTGACCCGGGGGGTATGGCCTTCCGGGTGGTGGCTCGGGCTGCCGGTCTTCACGCTCGCACCGCTGGTGCAGCTTGCCCTCACGCTCTGGCTGAGCGCGCGGAGCGGTCCGATTGGGGCCGGGATTGGCGCCCTCCTGCTCCTGCTCTTCACCTGGTTAGGCAGCCTGCTGGAGACTGCGGGCCACATGATGCAACTGGCGAAGTTGGAGTTGTCGGGTGTCATGCTCTCGCTCCTCTTGCCGGGCGCCAGCCTGAACGGCTGGGTGACCGGGCATCTGCGGCACGGGATCGGCGAGCGGGGGATCATTCAGCTCCAGCTCGGGTCGGACCCGTCTGGGTGGATGCTGCTCTACGGCCTGTTCTACCTGGTGGGCGTGCTGGCCGCCGGGATGGCCGCCTACCGGCGCCGGGAGTTCTAGGGTGCCTCTTGTGTCGCTGTGTGGGTACGGAACGGGAGAGTTTTACCGCGGATTACGCGGATTATTGGATTACACAGATTGACGGGACGCCGGCGCAGCTTCTGAGATAATCCTCTCCAGACGGGTCTGGGGAGGGTTTTCTCTTATCGCGTAGAGGGATGGCTGAGGAATGGGCATCGCGAATGGACGACTACCGGGCCAGCGGCGAGACCGTGGTCGCTTGGTGCGACCGCAACCAGGTCACGACAAAACAGTTTTACTACTGGATGCGAAAGCTGAACAAGGCCGACCGGCAAACGCCAGCGGCCGGCAGCCACAAGTGGGTCGCCCTATCAGTACAGGACCCCGCACCTGACCCGGGTCCGCCCATCCTGGTCAAGATCGGCGGCGCCACCGTGGAAGTACGGGCCGGCTTTGACGCCGCCGTGTTCGCCGAAGTGGCAAGGACGCTGAGGGCCCTGTGCTGACCGAACTTCAGGTATCGCAGATCTACTTGGCCTGCGGTGCCACGGACATGCGCAAGTCCATCGACGGGCTGGCGGTGCCGGCTTCTGGCTATACTATCGCCGCCTGGAGCGGGGGCGGTTCCGCCGGCCGCCGGATGACGGAACCGGCCCGCGCCAGGTGACTCGGCATGAGTTGCGTTGGTTACTCGACGGCCTCTCTCTGAGCAGCACCAGGCACATCCAGAAGTAGCGGCAGGCACAATTATTTGAAGAGATGTAATGAATTGTTTAGGTGTGACAGGATAGACTCATTTGTCTGTCGAACTATACCGCATGGAAAAAACACCGGAAATGAGCGCCATCGCAGGCGCAGAAGAGCAGGATCAATACCAGCAGCTGGAGCAGCGAAATGCACAGCTGCAGATGCAGGTCGAGCAACTTGAGGCCAAGGTCAGGTGGTAAAATTCATGACGCCTCACCCGCGGAACGCCTGAAAGTCCGGACGGAGTATAGCCGCCTCGTTTTGGACGAGTTTTCGGCGTGGCTTCGTATGCAACGGCCCCGAGTCCTGCTCAAGAGTACTCTGGGCATGGCTATCGCCTACTGCCAGAACCAGTGGGACAAGCTCGTGGTCTTCCTCAAAGACGAGCGGCTGGAGTTGGACAACAACCGGAGCGAGCGGTCGATTAAGCCCTTCTTAATCGGCCGTAGAACTGGCTGTTCAGTAACATGCCCCGGGGGGGCCATTGCCAGCGCCACGATCTACAGTGTCATAGAGACGGCCAAGGAAAACGGGCTGAACCCCCTGATCTATCTGACCTGGCTGTTTGAGGAGATGCCGCAGCTCGCCGATCCCAGAGATCCGGCGGCGCTGGAGTGGCTTCTGCCCTGGTCCGAGGTTCTGCCGCCGGCCTGCAAGTTAACCTCATCCTAAATCATAGTCCCCACCCTGCCTGCGTGGCACGGTGGGGACTATTTGACGCTTACGCTGCGCCGGCGTCCAAGGTGGGGCGGATTTGACGCTTACGGCACGTCCCCGTTCGTATAGGAATGGGTGCTTCGGGAATCGCTTGTGCGTGCTAACTTAAAAGTGGCTCTTCGACAAGTTGCGTGCACGATGCGCCCGCCCCTGTAGGCTTCACTTGGCTCCGGACCCCGTTGCCCTCGGCCCATCCGCACACGGGTTTTCGAG
>JARBUG010000273.1 GCA_029239785.1 Symbiobacteriaceae bacterium
AGATCAACCACCTGGGAATCGCGGTCAAGGATCTGGACGCCCAGATCGCCATCTACCGCGACCAACTGGGTATGCACTTTGAAGGCACCGAAGAGGTCCCTTCGCAGCTGGTCAAAGTCGCGTTCTTCAGCGTCGGCGAATCCCGGGTGGAGCTGCTCATGCCCACCTCGCCGGAATCGCCCATCGCGAAGTACCTGGAGACCAACCGCGAGGGCCTGCACCACGTCGCCTACGAAGTGGACGACATTCGGGCGGCCATGGCGACGTGCAAGGCCCAAGGCCTTCGGCTGCTCAGCGAGGAGCCGAAGCCCGGCGCCCACCACACGCTGGTCTGCTTCCTGCACCCGAAATCCACGGGCGGCGTTCTGACCGAACTGGTGGAGCCGGCCAAGCATTAGTAGCAATGGAGTGACACAGCACCGTGAGCATGGAGGAACTGGTCAGGCAGCTGGCCGATAAGAAGGCCCGCCTCGAGCTGGGCGGCGGCGAAAAGGCCCTCGCCAAGCGGAAGGAGCAGGGGAAGCTGACGGCACGGGAGCGGCTGGCGCTGCTCTTCGATCCGGGCACCTTCACTGAAACCGATCTGTTTGTGAAGCACCGCGGCACCGAACTGGGCATGCAGTCCAAGGAAACCCCCGCCGAAGGCGTCGTGACCGGCTTTGGCAAGGTGGAGGGGCGCACCGTTTACGCCTTCTCCCAGGACTTTACCGTCATGGGTGGGTCTTTGGGCGAAATGCACGCCCAGAAGATCGTCAAGCTGCAGAAGATGGCCCTGAAGGCCGGCGCTCCGATTATCTGCATTCAGGACTCGGGCGGCGCCCGCATTAACGAGCACGTCGACTCCCTGAACGGCTACGGCGAGATCTTCTTCAACAACACCATCGCCAGCGGTGTGATTCCCCAGATCTCCGTGATCATGGGGCCCTGCGCCGGCGGCGCCGTGTACTCCCCCGGCCTGACCGACTTCATCTTCATGGTGGACAAGGTCAGCTACATGTACATCACCGGCCCGGAAGTGATTAAGGCCGTCACCCGTGAGGAGACGACCCACGAGGCGCTCGGCGGCGCCATGGCGCATGCCATGAAGTCCGGCGTGGCCCACTTCGCAGCCCCTTCCGAGCACGACTGCATGCTGCAGATCAAGAAGCTGCTCTCGTACTTACCGGCCAATAACGTGGATGATGCCCCGGCGTTCCCGACCGCCGACCCGCTGGAGCGGGCGGAGGAGCGGCTGCTGCAGATTATCCCCGAAAATGCCAACAAGCCCTACGACGTGCGGGACATCATCACGTCCGTCGTTGACGATGCTGACTTCTTCGAAGTCCAGGCCTACTGGGCGCAGAACATGGTCGTCGGCTTCGGCCGCCTGGGCGGCAGGCCCATCGGCATCATCGCCAACCAGGCCAAGGTGATGGCCGGCTGCATCGACATTCACGCCTCCGACAAGGCCTCCCGGTTTATCCGTTTCTGCGATGCTTTCAACATTCCCGTGGTCACCTTTGTTGACACCCCCGGGTACCTGCCGGGCGTCAACCAGGAGCACGGCGGCATCATCCGGCACGGGGCGAAGCTGCTGTACGCCTACTGCGAGGCGACGGTCCCGAAGCTGGTCGTCATTATGCGCAAGGCCTATGGCGGGGCCTACCTCGCCATGTGCGCCCAGTCGCTGGGCGCCGACTTCGTGATGGCCTGGCCGACGGCGGAAATCGCCGTCATGGGCGCCGACGGTGCAGCGAACATTCTCTTCAAGCCCGGCGCCGATGTGGCCGACCCGGCCGCGGCCAAGGCCCAGTGGGTGGCGGAGTACAAGGAGAAGTTCAACACGCCGTTTATGGCCGCCGCCCGCGGCTTTGTCGAAGCGGTCATCGACCCGCGTGAGACCCGCCGGTACCTCGGCGCAGCGCTCGGCGGCATGGAGACGAAGCGGGAGACCCGGCCCGCCAAGAAGCACGGCAATTTCCCCGTGTAAACTCAGGAGGCGCGACAACCCTTATGGCCAGGAAGTTTCGTGTTACCATTGGTGGTACCACATATAACGTAGAGATCGAAGAGATCGGCGGCACGGCGGCACCTGTGGCGGCCGCTCCCGTGGCAGCCCCGGCCCCCCGGGCGGCGGCGCCCGCTCCCGCCCCGGCTCCTGCCGCACCCGCCCCGGCGCCCGCGGCAGCCGCCCCGGCTCCCGCCCCTGCCAAGCAGGTGGCGGCCGGCGCCGGCCAGGCCGTACCCGCTCCCCTGCCCGGCATGATCGTCGGGGTGAAGGTGGAGGTCGGCCAGAGCGTCAAGCAGGGCGACGTCCTGCTGGTGCTTGAAGCCATGAAGATGGAGAACGACATCGCCGCCCCCGTGGCCGGCGTTGTGAAGCAGGTTCTGGTTGAGAAGGGCACCGCCGTCAGCCTGGGCGATCCGCTGATCGTAATCGGCTAGGTCAAGGGGGCAACCACATTGGAGCAGACCCAGGCCAGCCTGCCGCTGGAGATCGTTGCAGCGATCACCGCAGCGGTGGCGGTATACTTGGATAAGCCTTTGGATCAGTTCGTGCTGAAAAGCGTCACGCCTGTGGGGGCGGGGGCGCCTGTGGCTAGCGTATGGGCCAAGGCCGGCGTGCTGGAATCACATCTGGCGCGGCGTTCCTTCGGCTTCCGGTCTCGCTAAAGAAAGAGTCATTGTCTAGGCACCCCGGGTGGGTGCCGTAACCCGGCAGGCGTGGGCCTAATCTCGACCGGCCCATGCCGAGAGGGTCTAAGAGTGAGGGGATTCCTGGGGAGGAGAATGAGCGGTGAGCAAGTCCCTGTTCAAAAAGGTCTTGATCGCCAACCGCGGCGAAATCGCTATCCGGATCATCCGGGCGTGCCGCGAACTGGGCGTCAAGACGGTGGCCGTCTACTCGGAGGCCGATAAGGACTCCCTGCACGTGCGGCTGGCCGATGAGGCCCACTACATTGGCCCGGCTCCGTCGAACCAGAGCTACCTGTCGGTCCCGGCAATCATCACGGCGGCCCAGGCGGCCGGGGCAGATGCGATCCACCCGGGCTATGGCTTCCTGGCCGAGAACCCGTTCTTCGCCGAGGTCTGCAAGAACTGGAACATCACCTTCATCGGGCCGTCGCCGGAAGCGATTCGGGCGATGGGGCTCAAGGACACCTCCAAGGCCCTGATGAAGAAGGCCGGCGTGCCGACGGTGCCCGGTTCCGACGGGTTGATTACCACAGCCTCCGAGGCGCTGGAGGTGGCCGAGCGAATCGGCTATCCGGTGCTGATCAAGGCGACCGCCGGTGGCGGCGGGCGGGGTATTCGCATCGCCAGGAACGCCGAGGAGCTGACGGCCAACCTGGAGAAGGCCGCCAGCGAGGCGGGCGCCGCTTTTGGCAACGCCCAGGTCTTCATCGAGAAGTTCATTGAAGTGGGCCGGCACATCGAGGTGCAGGTGCTTGGCGACAAGCACGGCAACGTGGTCCACCTGCATGAGCGCGAGTGCTCGATTCAGCGGCGCCGCCAGAAGATTTTGGAGGAGGCGCCCGCCCCGACGCTGCCCGACGAGGTGCGCCGGAAGATCCATGCGGCGGCGGTCACGGCGGCCAAGGCCGTCGGATACGACAACGCCGGCACCGTCGAGATGATGTACGACGAGCAGACGCACGAGTTCTACTTCCTGGAGATGAACACCCGGATTCAGGTGGAGCATCCGATTACGGAAGCGGTCACGGGCATCGACATCGTCAAGGAGCAGATTCGGATCGCCGCCGGCCAGCCGCTGCGCTGGCAGCAGGAGGAGATTCGGGTGCGGGGGCACGCGATCGAGTGCCGCATCAACTCGGAGGATCCCGACAACCGGCTCTTCCCGTCTACGGGCACGATCAGCACGCTGGAGATTCCCGGCGGGCCGTGGACCCGGTGGGACGGCATGCTCTATCAGGGGTTCAAGGTGCTGCCGTATTACGATTCGCTGGTTGGCAAGCTGATCGTTTGGGGCGAGAGCCGCGAGGATGCCATCGAGAAGATGGAACGGGCCCTGGGCGAGTTCAAGATTGAGGGGATCAAGACGACGAT
>JARBUG010000274.1 GCA_029239785.1 Symbiobacteriaceae bacterium
CAGGCGCGGCACCGCCTGCCAGCAGGCAGGCGAGGCGATGAATGGCGGTTTTGGTTTTGCCGGCGCCGGCGCCGGCGATAACGAGCAGCGGCCCGTCGCGGTGGAGCGCAGCCTCCCGTTGGGGGGCGTTAAGGCTCTGAACAATGGCTTGCAGCCTGGACACGGGCTTCCTCCTCGTCGGGCGAAAGGATGATAGCCCGCATTGTAGCAAAGGATTCTCCGCGAGAGCAGGCTTGACATTGGGCAAGCCCCGATTGGAGCGGCCGGCCTGTTTCCGCCAGTGACCGCTACATGGGGCCCAGCAAGGTTTCACCGATCGGTGAGATCAAATGGATCAAAAATTTGGCTACGGACGCCCCTTCTGGCATGGTGACGATCAACAGCCCCGAAACGAGGCTGCAAAGGAGCAGCGCCGAGACCGTGATCAGCGGGCGCCGCGGCCCTTTGAGCAGGGGCGGAACTTCAATCATTCCAACGGACAGGACAGCCACTAGGACCAGGGCGATGCGAATCATGGTGGCGTTCGCCTCCTACTTCGGTTTGGGCGGCTTCAACTGTGCACCGGTAGCCCGAACCCGAACCTCGATTTCCAGCACCATGGGCCAATGGCGTCGCTCCGCCTTGACCCGCTCGTAATAGGACGGGAAGCGCTGCATCACCCGGTCGGTCAGGCCAAAACAGTCGGCGTTGAGCGCCAGGCATGCCGTCTCGGCGGCTTCGACCTCCTCGCGGATGCGGCTGCCGACAACGCGGTCAAGCTGTTCGATTCGGTCTAGATTAACGTATTGATAGTGGCAGTCCTGGTCGCCGAGGTTCGCTTCCACCCGGAGTTTCACCCGTACCCGTACCTTGCCCTTCTGGTCGAGTTCGGGTTTAACTTCGGACGAGGCGTGAATCACTTCGACTCCGATGTGCCGGCCAGGCTCATCGGGACACGGGACGGGTAGGATCGCGCTCTTGACCCTTCCGCGCACCCATAGGGCGCCGCGGGTCTCACGCTTGTCCAGGTAGCCGATCAGCTTGGCCTTGTTGAAGACAGCACTGCCGTCGAGCTGAAATTCGCGGGTGGGCCCGCCCAGGTCGCTTGCCGTCCCTTGGCTGGCGCCTACTACACCGATCAGGGCGGCCGATGGTGCCTCAATGGCACGGGAGACGTCGAAGACCCGAGCTGATGGGGCTGTAGAAGTGGCACCAGCGGAGCGAATCAGGCTGACCAGTCCCAGGGCAGGTACGGATTCAGGCGAGGCACGCAGGTGCATGAGGTCACCGGCCCAGCCCTTGGTCACGATGACGTAGTAAAGTGGGCGAGTCTCGCCGTCGCGCTCCACAAAGTCGAGGAGTGCATCGAGCCCCCGCCGCGCTGCCGCATCGCCGATGAGCAGCGCCTGCACGTGCCCCCACCAGGCACGGCGGGTTGCGACAAGCGACAGAGTCCGACTCGCATCAAAGACCGTTTTGCCCCGCGCCGTGAAGACGTGCGCAGTCGGCCCCTGCGCTCCCCCGCCGGCCTCAGTCTGCATCGCCTGCGGCTTTGCCATTTGGGCAGAGACGACATACTCCTGCCGCTCCTCGTCCCAGTCATAGCCGACCGCCAGAATGATGCCCAGGGTCTCCAGTTCCCGCCGGTTCCAGCACCCGGACAGCAGGAGCGCCAGCAGGCATGCGGCAGCGACCAGTCCCCGGCCGCGGCGGCTCATGAGGCCTTCCCCCTTGGGCGCCGAATCCATTCGGCCACCTGCAGGACGAGCGGGAAGAGAACCAGAAAGGGCAGCGCTACAAAGGGGTAAATCTGCGGAGAGGTCAGGGCCCTGACCTCGGCCTGGTTGGCGTAGGCACGCATAGCCAAAAAGCCGGCGAGCAGGGCGAGCGGCCGAATCAACACCCGGCTGTTTTTGATGCGAAGCACGTGGCCGAGTACGAAAGAACTGATCCAGATGAGCAAGGCGACTTTGACGAAACTGCTGGCCGTCCAGGTGAAGATGAACAGGGCATCGATCCGTTCAAAGAAATCTCCGAAGGTGACCGACCGGGTCAGGTCGTACAGCGGGTAGACCAGCCGCTGCGTACGGGGGACGCCGTAGAACATGATCAGGCAGGCCGATGCCACCGCGGCGATCAGACCGGCCAGGAGGCCGCCGATCATTCCGGTCCGGAGCATATTCTTGGGGTCCCGGACCATAGGCGTGAGCGCCAGAAGCGCGATAATCTCGACATGAACGGTTGCGGGAAAGAGTGCAGCACGAAGGACCTGACCCCAGCCATAACCGAGGACAGGGGTCAGGGCGCTCAGGTTCATGTTGTTGGCGCCCAACGGCAAGACGATCACCGTACTGAGCAGAATCAGCGGTGCGATAAATTCACCCACGCGTGCGACCACTTCCGGTCCCTTATGCGCCGCGTAAACAGCCCCCAGCAAGAGCATGAAGACGAATGCCTCGGTGGGCGTTTCGGGCATGGGTTGTGAAATGAGGAGCCCGGCGTAGAGGCGTGTCGTAAGCATGAGATCCCAGAAGATGAAGATCAGGTAGAGCGTGCCGAGCAATCCACCCGCCACTTTGCCGAGGGCCCGGTCAACTCGCTCCATCGGGGTCAGCGACGGTTCCCGCAAGAACAGCGAGATTAACAGCCACAGTGCGACAAGCCCGACCGCAGTTCCCAGCAGACTGGCGATCCAGGCATCAGGGCCCACTTTGACCGCCTTGAGGACCGGGAGCCGCACAATGGTCAGGCTGATGCGCAACAGAAAAACCAGCATGCCAAACTGCCGGGCAGAGATCTTTGCCATGCGGTCACTTCCCTTCGGTCCGATTTGCCGGCGGCTGCGGCTTCAGCCCACGTGCCATTCGCCGGCTGCGCCTTCCCCGCGGCCCGGGCCGCAGCACCATGGCCCACCATGGACGGCGGATCAGCACGTCGCCCCACTGGTCATACCGTGACGGCGCTACGGGCGCCAGATATGGCACGCCAAAGGAACGAAGCGACACCATATGGCTGACCAACATCATTAGTCCTACCGCAACGCCCGGAAGGCCCATGATGGGGCCGATCAAAAGCAACGGAAAGCGGAGAATGCGCAGCGTGACGGCGACGCTGTAGGCCGGAATGGAGAAGGATGCGATGCCGGTCAGGGCCACGACCACGATGGTGACCGGGTTTGCAATGCCGGCGCGGGTCGCCGCTTCGCCGATGACCAGTCCCCCCACGATGCTGACCGCCTGACCGATGGGCTTGGGCAGCCGCAGCCCGGCCTCGCGCAGGAGTTCAAAGGTCGCTTCCATCACCAGCGCTTCGAGGAAGAGCGGCAGCGGGGCGCCTTCCCGGGTGCCGGCCAGGCGCAGAATGAGACCGACGGGAATCATCTCCTGATGGACGGAGGTGATGGTGACGTAGAGCGCCGGCGCCACCAGAGCCAAGAGGAAGCCGAACATGCGGACCCAGCGGATGAACGTGCCGAGCCAGAAGCGCTCGTAGTAGTCCTCACTGGCCTGGAGGAAGTGGACAAACTGCGTCGGGGCGAGCAGCACGTATGGCGAGCCGCTGACGACGATGGCAAAGCGCCCTTCGAGCATTGCGGCAGCTACTTTGTCGGGGCGCTCGGTGTGTTCGACTTGCGGAAAGGGGGAAAACGGCTCGTCCTCAATCAACTCTTCGAGATAGGCCGAATCGAGGACGCCATCGATCTCAATCTCGTACAGACGCCGCCGGGCTTCGGCCAGCTGGCCTTCGTCAGCGATGCCCGCAAGCCAGAGCAGCGTTACCTCGGTCTGCGTCATCTCACCGATGTGCATGCGCTCCAGACGGAAGCGGGTGGTGGGCAGCCGGCGCCGAATCAGGCGGACGTTGATCTCCAGCAGTTCAACGAAGGCCTCACGGGGGCCGCGCACCGCGTCTTCCGTGGTTGGAACATCTACACTGCGCCCTTGAAGCGAACGTGACCCAATCGTAATTACTTGGCGGTAGCCATCGACAAGGAGCAGGGATTCGCCGGAGCCAACCATGTTGATGGCCTTTTGGGCATTGACGCTGCGGGCGCTCTGC
>JARBUG010000104.1 GCA_029239785.1 Symbiobacteriaceae bacterium
CCACCAGGCCATTTGCGCGCGCCAGAAGGTCTTTGACGCCTGGGGCGCTCAGGTCGCCCCAGACAAAGGTGTCCTTGGGCAGGTGGCCGATCACGGCTGTGGGATCGGGCAGGCGGTCGACCCAGAACTCGCCGGCGCACCGCTGGTAACAGAGGCTGACCGAAGGGAACTCTGCTTCATCTCGAATGATGTGGGCGATGGCAGGATATTGCGCGGGCGTCAGGCGTTGAATGATGGCGTCCTCCTGTCGGGTTTTCATATGAATTCAGTCTACAGAAAGCGTTTGGATCTGTCCCTCGCCCAAATGGGGGGCCGGCTTATAGGCCAAACTGATACCTAAATGCGCCTTTTGCATAGCTGACATTACCTTGTAACTCGGCTAGACTTACCCTGGGGAAGGATTTGAACAGCGATTACATCGATCAATTCGATCGATGCTGTGAATAGACTCCGTCGATTCTTTACATGAGTGGAGGGACCCTGCGATGGAATTTCCGCGTCATGTTTTCAAGGTGCAGAAAGCCCAGTGCATCCTGGCTAGCGCCCTGCTGGGCACGGCTACCATGATGGGCATTCTGGCTGCCGCTCTTTCCGGCGCCCCCGAAGCCACCATCGTCGCCATCTGTGTAGGCGGGTTCGGCGCCATGTTGACGGCCGCTTTCGTGAGCCACTACTGCCGGTAAGTGAAATGTAATAGGTTGCACCCCGCCCGGGTACGAATCGGGCGGGGTGTTTCGTTATGGGGGGGCGCTTACGGCTTACGAAAACGTAAGGCAGTGGCTTCATTCGTAAGCCAGACTTAAGGCGGCGCCTCCTACCGGGCTGGTAGAATGGGAACGCACCAACGATTTCGGGAGGTACATACCATGACACAGCCAGAACCGATCCTCCAGGTGGAGGAACTCGTCAAATACTACGGCGCCAAGGGCTCGATTACCAAGGCGCTCCGTTCCGTCAGCCTGACCGTGGGCCGCGGCGAATTCATCGGGGTGATGGGCCCCTCGGGCTCCGGCAAGACCACCCTGCTCAACCTGGTCTCCACCATCGACACGCCGACCTCGGGCCGGGTGCGGGTGGGCGGCCAGGACTTGTCCGGCCTGAAGCGGCGGGAGCTGGCCCGGTTCCGGCGCGAGCGCCTCGGCTTCATCTTCCAGGACTTCAACCTGCTTGACACCCTGACCTTGGGCGAGAACATCGGCCTGGCCCTCTCCATCGCGGGGCGGGGCGCCGACAGCGACCGGCGTGTCACGGAGATCGCCCGGCGCCTAGGCATCGACGATGCGCTGGACAAGTTCCCCTACCAGGTCTCGGGCGGGCAGAAGCAGCGGGCGGCGGCGGCCCGGGCGATCATCAACCAGCCGGATCTGATTTTGGCCGATGAGCCCACGGGCAACCTGGATTCCCGCTCCGCCCAGATGCTCCTGGAGGCGGTCGACGACCTGAACCGGGAGTTGGGGGCGACCATCATGCTCGTCACCCACGACCCCTTCGCCGCCAGCTACTGCCAGCGGATTCTGTTCTTGAAAGATGGCCAGCTCTTCTCCGAGCTTGTCAGGGGTGATGCGACCCGCAAGGCCTTCTTTGACCAGATTCTGGCCGTGCTTTCCCTGCTGGGAGGTGGCAGCACCGATGTACGCTAAGCTGGCCTGGCGCAACATCCGCCGCAGCCTCCGCGACTACGGCCTCTACTTCCTGACGCTGGTCTTCGCCGTGGCCATCTTCTACGTGTTCAACTCGCTGGCGGATCAGCCGGCCTTCTTCTCGCTCCGGGAGTCCACCCGCCGCATGGCGACGGGCGCCGTGAAGATGCTGGAGTGGCTGACGGTGGTCATGACAGGCGTGGTGGCGCTGCTGGTGCTCTACGCCAACCGGGTCATCATCAAAAAACGCAGCCGCGAGCTGGGCACCTACCTGCTGCTGGGGATGGAGCAGGGGCGGCTCTCCTTCCTGCTGCTGGCCGAGATCATTCTCATCGGTCTGGCGGCGCTGGCGGTGGGGCTGGTGGCCGGCATCTTCCTGTCGCAGTTTTTCGCCCTCCTGGTCGCCAAACTCTTTGGTGCCAGGTTGGTGGCCACCACCTTCGTCTTCTCGGCAGGTGCGGCGGTCAAGACGCTCGTCACCTATGGGCTCGCCTTTGTGGGCGTGGGGCTCTGGCAGGCGGCGGCCGTCTATCGGCAGAAGCTGATCGACCTGATCGCGGGCGTGCGGAAGAACGAAGTAGTGCGGCTGCGCCGGGGCGTGCTGTCGTGGGTGCTGCTGGTGCTGAGCGGCATGGTCCTCGGCTGGGGTTACTGGCTGGCCGACCGTGTCAGCCGAGATGCCGGCATGGATATAACCGACCCGCGCATATTGAGGGGCGCCCTCCTGGGCGTGGCAGGTACCTACCTGCTCTTCGTGGCCGCCTCGGGGATGCTGACGGGCGCGGGGCGGCGCGCACAGGGGCGGGGCGGGTGGCTCTCACGGGGGCTGAACCTGTTCCTGTTCCGGCAGGTGACCAGCAAGATCAATACCCATGCAGGCATGTTGGCCACCATCGCTTTGATGCTGACCTTTACCATCTGCGCGATGTCCTTTGGCCTGGGGCTCGGGCAGGCGGTCGCAAAGGCGGCGGATCAGCAGGCGCCTTTCGATTATGCACTCTGGGGCACCGTTCCTGACGCGGATTTCGCGGCCGCCCTGCGCCTCTTTGACCAGCACGGGGTGACCCAGCGGCAGGAGCTCCGCTTTACTACTTCCGAGGGCCACCTCCGGGGCGGTGATCTGATGCTGCCCGCCGACGCGGCCTCGTTTGCGGGCGCGGGAGTGGCCGAGTTCATGGTCAATGTAGGCGCCCACATCATGCCGATGTCGGCCTACCGCGGGCTGCGGGAGATGAAGGGCTACCCGGATGTGTCGATGCCCGACGGCAGCTTCCTGATTCACTCTACCGATGAGCGGACCGTGCAGGCTGATCAGGCCCGTGCCGCGTACGAGCGGTTCCTGGCGGCCGGCTCGACGATTACCCTGGCGGAGCAAGTGCTGAAGCCGGGGGCCGCGCAGGTCCTGACCGACCGGCTGGGAAGCTGGCTGACCGCGCATGCAGCGGTGCTGGTGGTGCCCGATGATGTGGCCGCCGCCCTGCCGGGGGGCCAGCGCTATCTGGTGGTGCAGGTGGCGGATGAGGCGCCGGAGGCGCTTGACAAGGAACTGCAGGCGCTGTCCGAGTCCACCTTGGCCGGCGGCGCCTGGATCAGGGCCACCATTCGGGCGGAGGTCATCGGCCTTGCCTTCGCGCTGGAAGGGATGCTGCTCTTCATCGTGGGCTACATCGGGGTGATGTTCACCCTGATTTCCGCCACCCTCCTGGCGCTCCAGCAGGTGACCGATGCGGTGGAGCACCGACAGCGCTTCGAAGTGCTGCGCAAGCTGGGTGCCGACGACCGGATGATCGACGGGACCATCGCCCGGCAGGTCGGCCTCTACTTCCTGACGCCGGTGGTCGTGGCGCTGCTCCACTCGCTGGTGGCGATGGTCGCCCTGGCCCGGCTCTTCAAGCTGGGGGCCGGTTATAACACGGTCTGGCCGGCCACGTTGGTGACGGTGGGCATCTTTGTCATCATCTACGGCGCGTACTATTTGCTGACCTTACAGAGTTGCCGAACGCTGTTCAAGGAGCCCCAGCCCCAGTAAAATGGGGAGCGAATGGGTGGTGATGATCGATGTATCGGGTCTTTTTGGTGGAGGACAACCCTTCCACCCGCCAGGCGGTGGCGGGGCTGCTGGCTCGCTATGGATATGAAGTCGTGGCGCCGGTCCGCTTCGATCGCCTGGTGGAGGAGTGCGAGGGCGCCCGGCCCCACCTGGTCCTCCTGGACATCAACCTGCCGGTTTTTGATGGCTTCCATATCTGCCGCGAGTTGCGGCGCCGGTCAGAGGTGCCGGTCATCTTTCTGACCAGCCGCGATTCGGATATGGATCAGGTGATGGGGATGACGCTGGGGGGCGACGATTACATCACCAAGCCCTATTCGGGCGATGTGCTGCTTGCGCGGGTCTCCGCAGTGCTGCGGCGGGTCTATGGGCGTGGGCCGATGGCCGATACGCTTGAGTACGGGGGCCTGCGGCTGGACCTGAGCACCGGGCTGGCCAGCCATGGGGAGTCGGCCAAGGTGGAGCTGACCCGCAACGAGCTGAAGCTGCTGCACGCCCTGATGGAGAAGCACGGGACGCTGGTCACCCGGGAGCAGCTGATGGAGCGGCTCTGGTCCAGCGATCTCTTTGTCGATGAGAATACGCTCACCGTGAATATCGCCCGGCTGCGGGGGAAGCTGGCCGAGATGGGGCTGGACGGGTACATTCAGACCCGGCGCGGGCTGGGGTATATCGTGCCATGAACTTACGTACGTTCTTGCGGGCTTCCGGGGGACTCTGGATTCATCTGCTGATGGCGGTGATGGTGTCGGCCTACCTGGCTCTCTTGGGGGCGGGGTGGCCGAGCCTGGTCACGCTCTGGCTGATTTGGCTGGTGGCGGTGGGCGGGTATTATGGGTGGCGGTTTGCGGTGATGCGGTCGTATTACCGGGGGTTGGCCGGCACCATGACCGGGCTGGAGCGGAAGTACCTGGTGGGCAGTCTGGGCGCCTCGCCTGCGTTGGTAGAATTGGACCCGCTGTGGGAGGCGTTGGTGGAGGTCTCCCGGTCGGTGGCCGATGAGGTGGCCCGGGTCGAGAAGGAAGCGACGGATCACCGGGAGTATGTCGAGGGCTGGGTGCATGAGGTGAAGGCCCCGATCGCGGCGGCCCGGCTGCTGGCGGAGGAGCTCCCGTCCCGGGAACTGATCACCGAGCTTGACCGCATCGAGCATCTCGTTGAGCAGGCGCTCTTCTATGCCCGGTCCAGCGCGGTGGAGCAGGACTGCTTCATCCGGGAGACGCCCCTGGCAGAGCCGGTCAAGGCGGTGCTGCGGCGGCACGCCCGGCAGTTCATTAGCGGTCGGGTGGCGGTAACGCTTGAAGGACTGGATCTGACGGTCTTTACCGACCGGAAGTGGCTGGAGTTTATTTTGACGCAGGTACTGACAAACGCGGTCAAGTACCGCCGGGAGAATGCGGAGGCGGCGGTCCGCATCTGGGCGGCGGTGGAGGCTGACGGTGTCAGTCTGATGATTGAGGATAACGGTGTGGGCATTCCCCGGGCGGACCTGGAGCGGGTCTTTGAGAAGGGCTTTACCGGGGCCAATGGCCGGCGGTATGAGCGGTCGACCGGCATCGGGCTCTTCCTGGCCCGGAAGCTGTGCCGGGCCCTGGGGCACGGGATTCGGGTCGATTCGGAGGAGGGGCGGTTCACCCGGGTGACGCTCTTCTTTCCGAAGGGGCGGCTGTTGCGTCCTTTGTGATGGGGGGATGTATGTGGTTGTTGGTGTACCGGTGACCGAGGCCGACCACGCCTGGCTGCGGGAGCTATGGGTGAAGGAGTGGGGCGGGGAGATTATGGTCTCCCGGGGCCGGGTCTATCATCTGGATGAGATGCAGAGCCTGCTGGCCTGGGACGGGGAGACCCTGGTGGGGGCTGCTACGTACCATATCGCTGACGGTTCCTGTGAGTTGATGAGCATCAACGCCACCGTGGAAGGGAAGGGCGTTGGTTCGTTGTTGCTGGCGGCTGTTGAGGATGCAGCCCGGGCGGCGGGGTGCGGGCGGGTCATGTTGATCACCTCGAACGATAACCTGGATGCGCTGCGGTTCTATCAGCGGAAGGGGTACCGGCTGGTGGCGGTGCACGCCGGGGCGATCGATGAGGCGCGCCGGATCAAGCCGTCAATCCCCCTGGTGGGGAACTACGGCATTCCGCTTCACGATGAGCTGGAGTTGGCGAAGCCGTTGGGTCAGGGTGTGGTGGCCTCGCGTTAACTGAGCGGTCCCCTCGCGGTCCCATCGCGGTTCCATCGCGTTAACCGAGCGGTCGCTTCGCGGCGCCCTCGCGCCCCCTGCGCGGGTCACTGTCGTTAACAAAGTGTTATATCTTGAGGGCGCGAGGGAACAGAACGGCCCGGGGCAAAGACTGCCCCGGGCTTCATTCATGCTTCGCGCTTACTTGTACTGCCGGAACACCAGCGTGGCGTTGGTGCCACCGAAGCCGAAGCTGTTGGAAAGCGCCACCTCGACCCCCTGAACTTCCCGGGCCTTGCCGGGGACATAGTCCAGGTCGCAGGCCTCATCCCGGTTCTCCAGGTTGATGGTCGGGGGAATCACCTGGTGCTTCAGAGCCAGCACCGTCAGAATCGCTTCGATGGCCCCTGCGGCGCCCAACAGATGGCCGTGCATCGACTTGGTCGAGCTGACCGCCAGCTTATAGGCATGCTCCCCAAAGACCTTCTTGACCGCCTCGGTCTCCTGCACATCGCCCAGGTCGGTGGAGGTGCCGTGGGCATTGATATAGCCCACCTGCTCGGGAGCGATGCCGGCGCTGCGCAGGGCGTTGGTCATGGCGAGCCGGGCGCCCCGGCCCTCCGGGTGCGGGGCGGTAATGTGGTGGGCGTCCGACGAAGCACCGGCGCCGATGATCTCACCGTAAATCTTCGCCCCCCGGGCCAGGGCATGCTCCAACTCTTCCAGCACCAGAATGCCGGCGCCCTCGCCCATGACGAAGCCGTCGCGGTCCTTGTCCCACGGGCGGGACGCAGCCTGCGGGTTATCGTTCCGGGTCGACAGCGCCCGGGCCGAGTTGAACCCGGCAAAGGCCAGTTCGGTCATGGCCGACTCGGCGCCGCCGGTCAGCATGGCGTCGCAGTCGCCCCGCTTCACCATGTGGAAGGCATCGGCGATGGCGTGTCCCGCCGAGGCGCAGGCCGACACGGCGCCGTAGTTCGGGCCGAGCAGGCCGTACTTCATCGAAATCATGCCCGGCGCCATGTTGATGATGCAGCTGGGAATGAAGAAGGGGGAGACCCGGCCCGGGCCCTTCTCAACCAGCACGAGCTTCGTCTCTTCGATGGCGCCCAGGCCGCCCATGCCGGCGCCGACCACCACGCCGGTCCGCTCGACCAGCTCGCCTTCGAAGGTCAGGCCGCAGTCGCGCACCGCCTCGGCGGCGGCGCCCATGGCGAGGTGGATGAAGCGGTCGAAGCGCTTCACTTCCTTGCGGTCCATAACGGTGGCGGGGTCGAAGTTCTTGACCTCGCCGCCGAACTGGGTGGCCAGGCGGGAGGCATCGAACAGCGTAATGGGACCGATGCCGGACTTGCCGGCGATGGCGGCTTCCCAGTTTTCAGCGACGGTATTGCCCAGCGGGGAGAGGAGTCCCGTGCCGGTGATCACAACTCTGCGTTCCAAAACCGAGTCACTCCTTAATGGTGTTCGTCAGATGCGTCGGGCATCAAATAGGAGCGCAACAGGGCCAGCATCATGCTGCGCAGGGTGCGTAGGTCCAGGTTCGGGGTGCCCGTGACCCAGTAAACGGTGCCGCCGTCTGCCGTGCAGAGGAGGAGGGTCGCCAGGGTGTCGGCGTCGGCATCGGGACGGAACATGCCGGCGGCGATGCCATCGGCGATGATGGTGCTCAGGTACTCGCGGAGGGCTTTGAACCGCCCGTGGAGCCCGCGGCGGACCTCGCTGTCGTGGACGGCTTCGGTCAGGGTGACCAGCAGGAGCCGCCCGGTGCTGGGGTGGCGGACGCCCAGGGCACTGGTGAAGAGGTTGACGCAGCTGACCAGCCGCTCCCAGGGGGTGCCGGCCTTTTCGGTGAGGCGGGCAAAGGTGGCAGGGGTGCGGCCCAGCCGCTCCTCGACCAGGGTGAGCATGATCTCGCCCTTGGTGGGGAAGTAGCGGTAGAGGGC
This sequence comes from Symbiobacteriaceae bacterium, assembly GCA_029239785.1. Lineage (GTDB taxonomy): Bacteria > Bacillota > Sulfobacillia > Symbiobacteriales > Symbiobacteriaceae > JARBUG01. Next base: position 7,814 of record JARBUG010000104.1, read on the forward strand.
GCCGACGCTCAGGTTGCAGTGGGCGGAAATATCGTTGATGGTGGCCAGTTGATAGCCCTTGCCGATGAAGACTTCCATGGCGGCATCGAGAATCGCCTGGCGGCGTTGTTCCTTGTGTTCGGCACTGACCCGTGGCATGGGGAATCGCCTCTCAATGTCCTATAAAAAGCGAGCGCTCATTCACTTTATAGCATGCCAGGGGGTGGCATTGCAAGTGCACTGCTGGATGATACAAGCGTGGCGATGGAGATGTGGTTCCGCACGCCTTCTCGCCGGGACCTGGAAGGGATGGAGCCTGATAAACATCCGTCAACAAAGTGAAGGGGCTCTGCTATTTCGCAGAGCCCCTTCGTCTGTTCCCTGTTCAGCTACAGCGAGCCGCCTTTGCGGCTCAGCCGCTGCATGGCCTGGGCGTTCTTCTGAGCGCCGTGCTGCGCCCCGCTCACGCCACTGATGTTGGCACCGGTCTGGCTCACACCAGCCGAAGCGCCAAGCTCAGAACCAAACTCGAATCCCGCCGAAGAAGCGGCACCGGCAGCGCCGGCAGCCCCGGCACGCTGCATGGCCTGCGCGTTCTTCTGGCGTCCGTGCTGAGCGCCGCTGACACCAGTGATGTTCGTACCCGTGAGCTGAGCGCGTTGGTTAGCCATGAAGGAATACCCCCTTATTGATTGTGTGGAGAGCATCCTCGGGAACACTAGTATTGTGGCCGGGCAGACGCGAAAACTTGCATGGAATCGTGCTGGAAAATCAAGGATTGCTTCGGGGGTATTGGCGCGGGGCATCATAGCAGTAGTACGGACTGAAGGGGTGCCGACCATGCGTGACCTGTTCCGTGAGGGGTTGAAACTGGGCGAGTCGCTGGCCAAGCTGCCCTGGGAGGCGGCAAGGCGCCTGGGCGGCGACAGCGAAACGGTGCGGCATGCCGCGAACCTGGGCGAACGGCTGGGGACGCTGCCGTTCCGGGCGGCATCGGCCCTGCTGGGGCCGGGGGCGGCGGGCGCCCAACCGGGGGCTGAAGCCCGTGCACCGGGCGGCACCGGCACCGGCGCCGGCCCAGCAACGCCTCCCAAGCGCGTCGTCGTCCTGGGCGCCGGCTACGCCGGCCTCAGCAGCTTCCTGGAACTCCAGGAACACCTGCCCCGCGGCTACGAGGTGGTGCTGGTCAACGGCGACAAGTACCACTGGTTCACCACCGAGCTTCATACATACGTGGCAGGCGAGGCGCCCGACGCCGTTCGGGTGCCGCTCTCCCGCGTGGTGGCCCGCCCGGGGCGCCTGGTGGTAGACCGGGTCAGCCACATCAACGCGGAGGCAAAGCGGGTCGAACTAGCCTCGGGCGATGTGCTGGCGTATGACTACCTGGTCTTCGCCCTGGGCAGCGACCCCGAGTACTTCGGCCTGCCCGGGGTGGCGGAGCACAGCCTGGTGGCCGGCAACTGGCAGGCGGCGACCCATCTGCGCAACCGCATCTCCGCGATGCTGGAGCACCACGGCGTTGATGACCCCCTCCACGTGGTGGTGGCTGGCGGTGGCCTGACCGGTGTGGAGGTGGCGGGTGAACTGGCCGACGAGTACGGCGCCCGGGTCCGCCTGACCCTGGTCGAGGCCGGGCCGGACATCATGGCCGGCTTTGCCCCGGAGTTGGTTCGCACCGCCCGTGAAGTGCTGGAAGGCAAGTCCATCGCCATTCGGGCCGGCAACCCCATCGCCCGGGTCGATGAGAAGCTGATCACCTATAAAGATGGTGACAAGATGGCCTTCGACGTGCTGGTCTGGGCGGGGGGCGTGCGGGGCAGTGGTACCCTGGCGGAGTCGGGGCTGGCGCTTACGCCCCGGGGCCGGGCCAAGGTGGATAGCTGCCTGCGGGCCGTGGGCCACCACGAGGTCTATGTGGTGGGCGACTCGGCCTCCTTCCTTGATCCCGGCACGGGCCGGGAGCTGCCGCCCACGGCCCAGGCCGCCGTGCAGATGGGCCGGGCCGCCGGGCTCAATCTCATCCACCGCCTCAAGGGCCGAGCGGAGGTGCCGTTCGTCCCGAATATCAAGGGCGCCTTCGCTTCACTGGGCCGCAAGCAGGGCGTTGGCCAGATGGGCGACGAGCAGTTCACGGGCGTGCCTGCTCTGCTCATCAAGAACCTGATTGAGTCGCACCATGCCTGGGAGACCGGCGGCGGTGTCATGCCCCTGGTCGGGCGCCTCCTGCGGGGGCCGCAGCGGTATCTGCGCGGCACTGCTCAGCAGCGGCCGGCATTCCGCCCCGCCGCCCGCCGCACCGCCCCGGCAGCCCGGGCCGAAGTCAGACACCAATAAGAGTCAGACTTTAGGAATGAAGGAACCGGCTCCCTGCGACAAGAACTTCGTACACGGAAGGATTACGTCGCAAGGAGTGTTGTCAGGTGCTCGTCATCCGTAATGGTCGCATTCACACCATCAGCAACGGCATCATCGACCGCGGATCGATCCTCGTGCAGGACGGCAAGATTGTCGCCATCGGCACCTCGGTACCCGAACCGGCCGGCGCCCGCATCATCGACGCCGAAGGCCGCTGGGTCCAGCCCGGCATTATTGAAGCGCACGGTCACCTGGGTGTCAGCGAAGAGGGAATCGGCAACGAGGGCAACGACGTCAACGAAACGGTCGACCCCTGCACCCCGCACGTACGGGCCATCGACGGCATCAACCCGCGTGAGATGGGCCTGCAGGACGCCCTGGAGGCAGGCGTTACCGCCACCTGGATCACCCCCGGCAGCGCCAACGTCATCGGCGGCCAGGCTGCCACCTGCCGCACCTGGGGCCCCACCGTCGAAGCGATGGTGATGAACCCCTACAGCGCCATGAAGGGCGCCCTCGGTGAGAACCCGAAGCGGTTCTACTCGGGCAAGGGCAAGATCACCACCCGCATGGGCTCCGCCGGCTACTTCCGGGAGATGATGTACAAGGCGAAGGCCTATGCCCGCAAGAAGGAGGTCGCCCTCGAGAAGGGCAACGACCTGCCTGATTACGACATCAAGCTGGAGCCCCTGCTCGCCGTCCTTCGCAAGGAAGTGCCGATGCGGATTCACGCCCACCGGCAGGACGATATCATGACCGCCGTCCGCCTGGCGCAGGAGTTTGACTTCAACTTCACCGTGGAGCACTGCTCCGAAGGGTACATGATCGTCGACGAACTGGCCGCCGAGCCCCGGCTGCTGGGCGTCTGCATCGGCCCGATCCTGACCTCCAAGGGCAAGATTGAGACGGCCAACAAGGAGTGGAAGGCCGCGGGCGTCATGGCGAATGCCGGCATCCGCACCGCCATCATCACCGACCATCCGGTGACGCCGGTGCAGTATCTGCCGGTCTGCGCCGCATACTCCCAGAAGTACGGCATGTCCGAGGAGGATGCGCTGAAGGCGATCACCCTGAACGCCGCCATTCTGTGCGGCGTGGGCGACCGGGTGGGCAGCCTGGAGGTCGGCAAGGAGGCGGATATCGCCATCTTCACCGGTCATCCGTTCGACACGTGGCGGACGCACACGGTGGCGACCATCGTCGCCGGCCAGGTGGCGTACAGCAATCCGGCGTTCCGGTAAATCGCAGGCGGCTGCTCCCTTGTGCGGGGCATCCGCCTTTTCACTTTGCATGTCCCTGCGGGCTTTCAGTTTTTGACCACAGAGGACACAGAGCACACTGAAACCTGGTAAGCCGTTCATGGACATCATTGATGATAATGACCCGGAACGACCTGCCTGGTTTCTGTGATCTCTGTGTCCTCTGTGGTCAAAAACAAGGACCCAAAGGGCAATCCCGGTACCTGCGCCATCTGCGTCATCTGCGGCGAAAAATATGCCTCAATTCACCCGCAACTGCTCCGCCACCCCACGGTCCTGGCTCACCCGCCAGATCTTCGCATCGAGATAATAGTGCTGCATCGCCCAGCCGAGCAGGAAGGTGGCAAAGATCTGCTGGCCCACCGACAGGGCGGACGGGTCGGTTAGCCCCGCCATCATGCCGATGCCCGCGAGGAACGACCGGTCCAGGTTCATGCCCACCGCAGACTGGAGCCACTCGATCCAGGGACCCCGGTAAAGCGCCAGCGTGAAGAGCAGGCCCATCGCCGCGTAGACCCAGAACCGGCTGAAGATCAGCCGGGCCAGGGGCGCCTTGTTGGACTTCACATACTTGCCCTGACCATACATCCACACAATCCGGTGATACTGCAAGTTGTGCCCCACGGTGATGATGGGCACTAGCAGCGCCGCCGTCCACGGGGTGCTGACCGCCAGCAGGTGCAGGGGGACCACGGATAGCAGGAACAACAGCTTCGGGCCGTTTAGCTCCTGCCCCTGGCGCCGCAGCCAGATCTGATAGCCCACATACGCCACCGTGCTCCCCACCAGCACGGCCCAGGCCGCCACGTACACGACCTTTGTTGCCGCCAGCCCCTCCAGCCCCAGCGGCGGCATGCCGGGCGTCTGGGCATAGACCGGCCCTGTCACGAAGAGCAGCAACGGCAGGTAGAGCGCCAGGTTGAAGTACCACTGGTCGACCCGGTACGCCCGAGGCTCCATGTCACCGTTCTTCCGCTTGTAAAGGACAAAGAACCCCCAGTGCTGCCTAACCACGTGGTAGTATGCCCACAGCCGGAAGAGCACCAGGAAAACGACCGCCCCGAACGGCAGCAGCACCGCCACCGGGCCTACCAGGAACCAGCCCCACGACAGCCAGAGCGCCCGGCGCCGCATCTGCCGCTCCTCCGGGTCGAAGAAGGTCCGGGCCATGGTGGAGAAGAGATGCGGCGCATCCAGCAGGAAGGCCCAGGTGGTGTAGACCAGCAGGTTCAGCGTCAGGGGGATTTCGAGGCCGCCCAGGCGGAGCACCCCGAAGGCGTCCTCCAGCGGACTGGGCAGCACGGCGACCGCCAGCAGCACGAGGCCGGCGTACAGGTATCCCATCAGTGCCGATCCAATGTACCAGGTCAGATCGTTCCTGGCATCTATGATCCAGCGAAACGTCATGGCGCACCACCTTTCGGTTTGTGAAACAAAGCACGGCTGCATCTCGGGCGATGCAGCCGTGCTACTTTACGTGAGTTCGCCGATGGTGTTGACGGTCAGGTCCGGCGTTTCGGCGCTGCTGCGCGGATACCGGAGCTTGTGGTTTGTCACCCGCACCCAGGCCGTGGTCATGCCCGCTGCCTTGGCCGGCGCCAGGCCCAGATCGACCCGGTCGCTGGCGTAGGCCGCCTGGCCGGCCGGACACCCCGCCTTGCGCAGGGCCCAGGTAAAGAGCGCCGGGTCGGGGCGCCCGCCCACTTCGAGCTTATGCGAGAGGTTCTGCTCATCGCTCAGGGCCACCACCGGAAAGGAGAGGTGGAACTTCTCCAGCTTCGCCCGGGTGCCCGGCAACCGGTACGGGCCGATGACCCCCAGCTTTACCTGCCGGGTCAGGGCGCCCAGGGCCAGCTGCAGCCCGGAGTAGAGCATATCCAGGTTGCGGCAGGAGCGGGTCACCTCGTCAACAACCGCCTTCGCCACCGACGGGTCGGGCGCCAGCAATTGGACCGCCCCCGACAGGGGATGGACGGGGCGGGGGGAGGCGATGGCCTGCATCCAGGCACGTTCGACGCGCTCCAGCTCCACGGGAACCCCACGCCGCCCCAGGGCCTCGGCCGCCAGCCGGCGGGCTTCCTTTTCGGTATCGTTCTCGTTCAGCAGCACCGAGGGGTCAAAAAAGAGCCACTGCACATGCTGCAGGCGCTGGTGCACACCGATCACCCCCCGGTTGGTCTGACATCATTATCACCGACGGCGATGGGCTTTGTCCATTCCATGTCAGCTATGCAGAGGGCGGTCATACCGCCTACTACTTGTGGGTCTGCTCCGACGAATGCCCCGGGAAGGCTGCCGAACCGGGGTCAATATAGGCCTTGGCGTTGTTGACGGCTGTGGCCGCCTCGCCAAAGCCCGTGGCGATCAGCCGGATTTTGCCGGGATACCAGGCCACGTCGCCGGCGGCGTACACCCCGGCGATGTTGGTCTCGCCCTTGGAGTTGGTCACAATCTGCTTCTTGTTCTCGATGGCCAGACCCCAATGGAGCATATTGCCCAGGGAGGCCTTGAACCCGGTGCCCAGGACGACATAGTCGACGTGCAGCTTCGTCTCCTCGCCCGTCCGATTATCGAAGATGACGGCCTCATTGACCCACTCGCCATCGCCGCCGATGGAGCGCAGCTCATAGAAGGTCCGAACGTCCACCTTCGACTCGGCCAGCTTCCGCAGGCTCTCCTCGTGGGCCCGGAACCCGTCGCGCCGGTGAATCAGCGTCACCGCATTGGCGATGGGCTCTAACATCAGCGAATAGTCGACCGCCGAATCGCCGCCGCCGACGATCAGCACATCTTTACCGGCGTACTGCGGCCGGTTGATGACGCTGTAGAAGACGCCCTTATTCTCATAGGCCCGGGCCGTTTCATTCGGAATCCGGTTCGGCTCAAACGCCCCGATACCGGCCGTGATGAGGACGGACTTTCCGTAATGATGTTCCCCGGTCTGGGTGATCAGCTGGAGCGTGCCATCATCCAGGCGCTCCAGCGATTCGACGCGCTGACCCATGACATAGGTTGTTTCCGGGTTGGCCTGGTCGGCCTGCTCCTTGCAGAGTTCGACCAGCTTCTTGGCGCCCACCCGCGGGAAACCCGCCACATCGAAGATATCCTTCTCCGGGTAGAGCGCCGCCAACTGGCCGCCCACTTCCGGCAGCGCCTCAATCACTTTGGTCCGCATGCCCCGCATGCCGGCGTAGAAGACGCCAAAGAGTCCGGTCGGCCCAGCCCCCACAATCACGATATCAAAGATCTCCCGCTCAGCTGACACGACAAACCCCACCCTTTCCACAGCACGCAAGGTCTATATCTTCCTCTTACGGTTTCTGACGGTCCAGACGGCTCCATAAGCACGGGTGAATGAGAATCATTTTCTGTTACAACAATTCGCCCATTATCAAATACGGATTTGGTGGAGAAAGGTGCGGTACCGGTTGAGGAATAATATCATAGGTGTGGTCTTGACGTTACCCGGAAGGGTGGGGCATATGCAGTACGATGTGATCGTGGTAGGCGCCGGCCCTGGTGGGATTTTCACCGCCTATGAACTGACGAAGTTGAACCCGAGCCTTCGGGTGCTAGTGATTGACAAAGGGCATGATATTTCGCACCGCCGGTGCCCGATTCTCGAAGCGAAGATCGAGAAGTGTCCGCCGCCTACGCGCATGCGAGATTACGCGGGGTGCATGCCGGCCTGCTCGATTACCGCGGGCTGGGGGGGCGCCGGCGCATACAGCGACGGAAAGTTCAACCTGACGACCGAGTTTGGCGGCTGGATGCAGGACTATCTGCCGCCTTCCAAGGTCCTGGAGCTGATCGAATATGTGGACCGAGTCAACCTGGAGCACGGCGCCACCACCGATGTGACCGACCCCACCACAGCGGCTGTCAGGTCGATCGAGCGGCGGGCCGCTGCCGCAGGGCTGAAGCTGCTGAAGGCGCGGGTGCGCCACCTGGGCACGGAGGAGAACCTGAAGATCCTTGGCAGCCTCTTCGAAACGGTGCGCGATCGGGTGGAGGTGCGCTTCCGGACCACGGTGGAGGAGATTCTGGTCGAAGATGGGCGGGTTGTGGGCATCCGCCTGAAGAAGGGCGAGGAGATTCGGGCCGCCCGGGTCGTGATCGGTCCGGGCCGGGACGGCAGCGAATGGCTGGGCAAAACGCTGAAGCGGCACGGCTGCACCCTGATCAATAACCAGGTCGATATCGGCGTGCGGGTGGAGACCTCCAACGTGGTGATGCAGGAGGTCAACGAGCATCTCTATGAGGCGAAGTTGGTCTTTAGCTCGTCGGTGGGCACCCGGGTGCGGACTTTCTGCTCCAACCCGAGCGGACATGTTGTGGTGGAGAACCACTCCGGTGTGATGACGGCGAACGGACATGCGTACAAGGATCCGATGCTGGGCAGTGCGAATACGAACTTCGCTTTGTTGGTGTCGCACCAGTTCACGGAGCCCTTTGACAAGCCGATCGAGTATGCGAAGGAGATCAGCCGGCGGGCGAACGATCTCTCCAGCGGGTCGGTGATCGTGCAGAAGTACGGTGATATTCTGAAGGGCCGCCGGTCGACGGAGAAGCGGATCAGGGAGGGCTTTATTGAGCCGACCCTGAAGGAGGCGGTTCCCGGCGACTTGGGGCTGGTGCTTCCTTATAACACGATGAAGTCGCTGGTGGAGATGATGGAGGCGCTGGACCGGGTGACGCCGGGCATCGCGTCGGAGCACACGTTATTCTATGGTGTGGAGGCCAAGTTTTATAGCGCCCGGCCCAGGCTGACGGAGCAGTTTGAGACCGAAGTGGCGGGGCTGTTTACGATTGGCGACGGGGCGGGGCTGACCCGGGGCCTGGCGCAGGCGTCGGCGGCGGGGGTGCATGTGGCGCGGTACATCGCTTCTGGCGTTTCGTTGTGATGCGACCTTGCTCGGCGCCCTGCGGGCGCCGGGCAGGGCCGGCGCCAGGGTCCGGCGGCCGGAGCCTGCGCCCGGAGCCGGCGCCCGCCCCTGGGGGCTCCGCCCGGACTTGCACGCCGGCCCCTCGAAAACCCGTGTGCGGGTGGGCGGAGAGCCCGATTTCGCCCCGCAAACGGGGGTTTTCGCCGGCTCCGACCATCCGAGCACGCGAAACCTCGGTGCTATCATGCAAAAGCGGGCGCAGAGGTAGGGCCGGTGCCAGAGCCGGTGCGGAGGAACTGTTTCCCGAGGGCGGCTCAAGCCGCGTTTACAGGGCCTGTCCGTTCGGTCACCTCCAGGCCCTTATTGTTGCGGATTCCGCTACGTTTTCCCGCGTGAGCGACCTGGCTGGTATAGCGATCACCTTGAAAGGCGCAAGTCCGAGCCTTCAAGAGGCCCCCAACCTATAGAACGGCGCGGCACCCGCACCGCCTCGGCCGGCGCCCGCTCCAACTGCGGCGCCCCGCCATGCCACGCAAGCGCGGCCCCGGTCACCGCCGCAATCTCCGGCGTCATCGCACACAGATCGCTCCGATCTACCTCATGCACCGAGACCTTCCCCACGCACCGGACCCCGGTCACCAGCTCATCGGCCACGGCTTTGAACCAGTTGGCCACATCCCGGGCGCCCTCCTCGGGGTCGAACTTATCCCGGTGCTTGCCGTCGTGCCAGACCAGCGTGGTGGGCGGCTCGAACGGGGCGACCTTGGTCCACTGCGCATGGACCGCGGCCATCACCGGGGCGGCGCCCACTGCCACCGCATCGGCGCCCAGGGCCAGCGCCTTCAAAATCTCGCCCGGGGTCATGAAGCCGCCCGACACCACCAGGCTGACCCCGGTCCCCTCCAGCACCCGGGCCGCCCGGCAGAGCGCCATCACGCTGGGAATGCCGAAGTCGTCCAGCAAAATGGGCTGGGCAGCGTGCGACGAAGCCTGCGCCCCGTCCACGGTCACAAAGTCGACCCCGGCATCCAGGGCGACCTGCAGGTCCGCCTCGATATCGTTGCCCGCGGCAATCTTGATGCCCACCGGTATCCCATCCACCTGTGACCGAATCCGTGCCACCAGCCGGCGGAAATCTTCAGGCCGCTCCACGCCGGGGAAGCGGGAGTGGAGTAAGGCATCTTCATCCCGCGCAAGGCCCATCGCCTGGCGCTCTTCGTCGGTCAGCTTCCACGCCGGCGTCGACTGGGGCGACCCGGCCTGGGCGCCCTGCCCGGCCTGAATTTCGATCGCATCGGCCTGTCGCAGGACCTCGGGGTCATCGGGCCACCCGCCCCGGGTGTACTGGAGAATGTAGTGCTTGGCATGCTCCCGCTCCGGCGGATAGAGCCCGCCTTCACCCGAGTTGGTGGCCGTATCGACCTCAGCCGAGCCCTTGGCCAGGGCGATCTTCATTCGGTCCGAGAGCGACAGCCCGAAGGACATCCCCGTAATGTAGACCGGCAGCCCCAGCTGCAACGGGCGCTTCGCCCGAGGCCCGATCACCGTCGTCAGCTCGATGTACTCGTTCTCGCCGGTCGGCAGATGTGCCAGTTGGGCCGGCACGAACATCAGATCATCGAAATGCAGGAACTTCTTCGTCGTGTAAAGCGGCCGGGAGATGGCCTTGCCCCGCTCCGCCCGCAGGGCGGTCTCCAGCAGCACCCGCGGGTGGCGCCCGCTCGCCGCCGTGAACATCTCCGCCAAATTCTCATCCATCTTCCCGTCGCCCATAATCCGACCGGCGATGCGACCGGTCACCTTGTTGATCAGGGGCTCAGCACCCAGCAGGGCACCGATGATGCCCGCACCAGCCGCCGCCCCGGCGCCCCAGGCCACGCCGCGCCAAAAGGACATAGAATCGGGACCTCCCGTACAGGTAGTCCTCTTAGTATGACCAACGGCGGGCCATCCAGACCACGGCGGCGACCAGTGCGATCAGGCCTGTGGCCAGATAGATCATGGGAATGGGGAGATAGGAGGCGGTGGGGAAAGCGACGGTCATCATCATGCTGAAGCCGGCGGAGTGCATCGACAGGATGGTCGCCCGCTGCTCCGACGGGATTGCCTCGTTGAGGCGGTAGCTGTGAATGGGATAGATGATGCCGTCGGCGACGCCGGCCAGTACCAGGCAGGCCGCACCGACCAGGGCGGCCGCGGCCCCGAACCCGCCGGCCACGCCCATCAGCACGAAGCAGGCAGCCACCAGCACCGGGCCGAACCGGAGCACCCGGCCCCCGGTCACCCGGCCCATGCGCTCGGCCAGGCTGCTGCCCACCGTACCTGCACCCTGCGACAGCGCAAAGACGATGCCCGCCCCGCCCATGGCCATGCCCATGTAGGGGAGGTAGGCCTGCCCGAACTGGAAGGCCATGGCGTTGGCCGTGTTGTAGACCCAGCCGAAGAGGATGAGGCTCAGCGCCACCTGGTTGCCGCGCACGTACTTCACAGCCCTCACCGTTTGGGTGATGACGCTCACCCGCTCCGTCCGCTCGGGCAGCTGCTCCTTCACGGTCCAGACCACGGCCAGGGTCAGCAGCGACGTGATGCCCTTGGCCAGACTCGGAAAGACCGGGTTCCACTGATACATGAAGCCCGCCAGGGCCGGGGCCAGCGCCAGGGCGCCGATCTGCAGCGCATTGGCCCGGGCCATGGCCTTCTGGGCGTTCTCGGCGCCGCCTTCTTCGACGGCGGTTTCGTAGATGAGGGCGGTATCGGCCCCGGAGATGAACGTGGTCGCCAACCCGGAAACGAACATCAGCACACAGGCCGCCAGCGTCCCGTGAATGAAGAAGTACCCGCCCGCCACCACGGCGCTGATGGCGAGACCGATCAGCATCGACTTGCGCCGGCCCATGATGTCGGCGACGGCGCCGGTGGGAATCTCGCCGACCAGGATGCCGAGGTGGTAGGCCGCCTCAGCCCAGCCGGGGTTGCCGCCCCGCAGGATCACAAAGGCGAGCCAGGTGGTGTAGGTGAACTGGAGCCCATTCAGAAACGTGTATGCGTAAAGCCTTCTCATGGCAGTGGTATCCTCCCGAAAGCAAAATAAAGAGACGCCGCCGGCCATGCCGACGGCGCCTCACGCAGGTTTAGCGGGAGGAAGCGAACGTCAGCACCCGACCCGAAAAGGGCATAGTACCCCCTTGGGCGGTGCTTAGCACGCTTCTTTGACAGTGTAAACGAAGATGGTGACGGCCCCGGAACCATTGCGAATCTGCAGCATCCGGACCGCCTCCCTTCTCGCACACTGTTGACGATTATATCAACCTTCTGGATTGGGGGCAAGAGGGTTTTGGCCCTTGGTGTCGCCTACCGATTTGCGCCCGCCCCTGTGAGTCCGGTGGCAGGCTCCCGCGTGCCGTTTGGCTGCCTTCGGCTGCCCCTTGCCTGGCACGACGGGGCGTGGGCACATTTGTTCGCCTTGGGCTGGGAAGCGGCGCCAGAGACG
>JARBUG010000105.1 GCA_029239785.1 Symbiobacteriaceae bacterium
TATGGGTATAGTGAGAGCCCCGGGGCTTGCGCCTCGGGGCTCTTTTTTTTACCGCGGATTACGCGGATTTTTGGATTACGCAGATTGGGCCCCCGGGGAAGTCTGCCGGGTCAATATATTTAAATAATGACCCAGATACCCTTTCCCGGTAATCAGAGTAATCCCTTAATCCGCGTAATCCGCGGCAAAACAGTCCCCTCCCGCGTCACCGGCTGCGCCAGGCCTCGGCGATTTCTACCAGGGCGTAGCCCGTGTCGTAGGAGATGGGGCCCCGGGCACGTTCCATCAGGTCCGGGCGGTGCTCCTTTGCCCATGCGAAGACCGGTCCTACAATGGGGCGCCGGGCTTCGAGGTCGGCGGGGTCGGCCTTTTCCACCAGCCAGGTGTCGATCAGCCCGTCCCGGAAGGTGATGCGGGAGATGCGCCCAAGGCCGGGGATACCCAGGGCCCGGTCAAGCTCGGTCTCGTAGATGAAGTTGCAGACCATAGTCTCGCCGTCCCAGCGGACGTCTTCAAAGAAGACCAGGGCCCGGCAGCCGGCGTCGCAGTCGTGGACAGCCTTCACGGCGGCGGCGCCCTGGCTGCGTGTGCCTTCGGCCTCGATCCAGCCGTCTGCGGTGAAGTAGCGGCAGGCGGTCTCCATGTCGTCGAAGCGGTTGCAGATGTCGGCGTATTCCAGGAACATTGTCAGGAGCGCTTCCTGGTGCTGGTCCATGAGTTTGCTCACTCCTCGGGTGTATGTAACCTTCCAAGGAGTAGAACGCTGGTTACTCGCCATTTGGGGCAGGTCTCTTCCATTCGCTCAGGAAGTCGGCGAGGGCCAGCACCAGGCCCATCAAGAGGCCGTGGATCAGGTAGCCGAGGGCGGTCTCATTCGGGATCAGCGGGCGGAGCGTCGGGACGAGTTCGGCGCCCATGACCACCCACTGCCAGAGCAAGGCGAATGTGCCGCCGATCAGGGCGGCGAGCACCCGCCGGTGTAGGAGTCCGAAGTAGAGACCCACCCCGATAAACCACCAGGCCGCGGTGCCGCCGCCAGGGCCCGACCCGGGCAGCCAGGGGAGGCTGATGCCGGCACTCCGCAGGCTGCTTTCCATCGCCAGATAGATGATCCAGGGCGCCCAACCCCAGGCCAGGGTCACGGCGGCCGCCTCCGCCCACCGGCGGCCGTTCTTCAGGTTGCGCCATCCGCCCCGGCCGTCCAGGAGCAGCGCCCGGCCCAGGGGGACGAGGAAGCGGGCCGGGGTCAGCAGCGGGAACAGGGCCAGGGCGGCGCAGCAGGCGACTACCCAGTACAGGGTGAGGGTCCCGAGTCGGCGCACGATCATCCCTCCGGTTGCCAAACGTCTCTCTTTCCGACGTCGGCGAAAGGGAACTGGTTCCGGCCGCTTCTGCAAGGGTGACCCGCCGAAAAGCGTGCGCGGATGGTCGGAGGACTGAAATCTGCCCCGAAAAGGGGCTTTTTCTGGTCCTCCGACCATCCCTGCATGGAAAACGAGCACCTCACCGTGCAAAGGCGGGCGGAAGGGCGTTATGTCGTGCTTGCCATTCGGGCGCCTGATCTCTGATACTCCGAGACCACGCCGATTGACGCCTGGGTCAGGGGCTGACCAGGCTAAACCGTTCGCTTATCCGCATTCAGGGCCCGGACTGACAGCGCCCTGTCATTCCCGGCACCTTTCCACGCAGCCGTAACGGTGCAGCTTTCCCCCGGCAGCAGGTGGAATCCGCTCTGGCTGATATAGACCGAGCCTTCAGCGTCCAGCGGGCGGTCATCATCAATGCGCACAAGCAGGGCGGCGAACGCCCCGCTGTTCGAAACGCTCACGCTCCAATGATCCCCATTGCGTTCCGTTTGGACATCCAGCACGGTGCGCGGGAGCTCCAGCATCGGCCGCAGATTCTCCGCCGCGGTGAACAGATAACGGTTTGAAGCGATTGTGATACCCGACGCATCCTCGAGCTCAAGCGTCAGGAAAAACAGGCTTCCGGCCATCTCGCCCAGAGCACAGCCGATATCGCCGAGAGATGCCGCTTGATTGGCCCCCACGTTGATCACGCGGCTGCCGCCGGCAAAGCGCAGGCCCGAAGCTTCTTCCATCGACCAACGAAGGACCGCATCCGCGTAACCGTGGGTACTGCCGTTTGCCACCCACAATTGCGCCGAGAAATCCTGATCGTTCGCCCACGCCTGCTTCGCAAACTTTGCCGTAACGGAGACGGTGTCGTAAGCCTTTGCCGAGGCGTAATACATGTGCTTCGGGCGGCCGTAGTAATCGACGGCCGATGTGCACGCGGCCATCGGGTAAGGCTCATTGAACATCCACGGCAGAGCGCCGCTGTTTCGGAATTTCCTGGCTCGGTTCCGCTCGATGGCGTAACGTACGCCCTCCGCCTGCAAGAATTGGGTGGCCTCGATCGCTGTCTCCAAATCGGGCAGCTCACCGAAAATGTCACGCCATTGCTTTTCCTGCACCCACCAGGAGCCGAGGTGATACCAGACCGGGTTTTGCAGCGTTACGGGCCAGCGGTTCTCTGGCTTCATCGTCGACTCCAGCGATTTGAGGTTGGTGAGGCCGTCCGCGCCGAATTCGCTGTGGAGCAAATTGGCTCCTGCGTTGAAAAGCGTATATTGGGCGGTCAGGCCCTCATGGTGCCAGGGACCGTGAACGTCGTGCAGGTCGTCCGGCCGATTCCGGCTCAGATTGATCCCGTTGAACGGCAGCGGGCCGGAGGGCGAGCACGGCAGCCACAAACGGTCTGGATCAAGTCGTGCGACTGTCGCTCTTAGCGCTGCCAGCACGGGTTCCTCGTCGCTCAAGGGCAGCTTCTGCAGCGACTCAAGTTCATTGCCCCCGCACCAGAGCACAAGCGACGGATGGTTCCGCCGGAGGGGTATGACGCTTTCCGCTTCCTTCACCACGTGGTCAATAAACGATTCGTCCTCTTTTGGCTTGGCGTTGATGGCAGAGCTCGTCAGGTTGAATTCCTGCCAGACCATCAGGCCGAGCCGATCGCACAGGTCGTAAAACGCATCCGTCTCAATCAGACCGACACCATTGACCCGAATCAGATTCACGTTCGCTTCTTTCGCAAGCGTGAGCAAGTGCTCGAGTTTGTCCGGCCGCTCTACGCCGTAAAGGATGTCGATCGGCACCCAATTGTAACCTTTGGCATAAACCTTACGGCCGTTCACGGTGAAGGTATACGGCAGCGCGGTGGGATGGGATGTAACGTTGCGCGCGAACTCCACCTGCCGGATGCCGAAGATGACCTCTTTGTAATCGGACGCTTCGTTCGAGCCTGACTCCCTGATGGCGGCGGAGATCCGGTACAGGGGCTGCGGACCTTCCCCGTTAGGCCACCACAGTTCCGGGTTGTCGATGGGCAGGGTCACCTCGAACTTCGTAACGCCCATGGGCAGCGTCTGAACTGAGCCGGTATAGATGGCGACCTGGCTCCCGTTACGATCGATTGCCAACTCGATTTCGGCCGACACTGGTTTTTGGGAAGCAAGTTCGATGGATACGGAGAGATCCGCACGGGTGAGATCCGGGTTAAGCTGCGACCGGACGCAAACATCTTCGATCGTGACCGCTCCGGAAAACGCTATGTAGACCTCCTGCCAGATGCCCAGATGGATCATGCGTGGGGTAAAGTCCCACCAATAGTTCATTCTCGTTTTCGTCAGTCCGACGTTGGATGTTCGCCCCATCTGGGATTCGGAAGGGGGCGCCGGGTCAAGGACCACGGTCAATAAGTTGTCGCCCCCGTAGCGAAGATGTGAAGCCACTTCATAGACGGCGGGGGTAAACATGGACTCGTGGGTGCCAAGGAGCGTGCCGTTCAGGTAAATGTGCGCCCTGTAGTCGATGCCGCGCAGGCAGAGCCGGGCGCATTCTTGCTCACGGCCCGCGTCAACGAAAAACGTCTTGCGGTATACCCAGGAGCGCTGCGGAATCCATTCAAGCAAGAGGCTGTTTTCTTCATAATACGGATTTGGCACAGTGCCGTTAGCCCAAAGATCCTGATGAACGCTCCCTGGAACCGTTCCCGTTTTCCACGGCCGCGGTTCCGACGGCTCGTCGCATTCGACCTTTTTGGTCCGCCATGCTTCATCGATATAGTCTAAGAACTTCCAGTCCGTGCCGTTTAAAGAAAGCTTGCTATACATGCTGACCCATCCTTACCGTTGGTGATCGTATCGCATCTTCCATACTTTCGTCGGTCAGGGCAAAAACCATTCTTATACCGGGGATGAAAGGTAGTCGCTGGGGAATCCGTGGTGGTTACGCGGATAATCGGATTACGCGGCTGTCCTTCACGGCCTTGCGTTCTGCGACGACGAGTTCAGAAACGATCAGGTCCAATCGGTGAGGGCCAGCAGGAACGTTCTTGAAGTAGACCGGCACTTCAACTTGTCGTATTGTTCGCACCTCACATACCAGGAAACCGTTATGTCCCATAACTGCCCCAGGTATTTACAGAAGCCCTCCGCCCCATAGCGCAAGAAGGAGAAAAACTACCGCTCTTGTCTGTGGTGAAATCAGAAATAGCGGTGCATGGCACCGATATTGACCAGGGATAGGTTTTGTCAGCAACCTGACGCGCCGAGGACTCATTCTCGGCGCGCGGTTTTATGCAGTCGCAGCGTTGACAGAGCGTGCGTCGGGGCAGATAGCAGGTTGCGGCGATGCGGGTTGGATGTCGCCGGCAGTGACAGGCCCGCGCAGCCCGGGGGGATCTCGGGGTCCTCCTGGCGCGCCCCTGATTACATCCCGGGTACATCCCGGCTACATCCCGGCTACATCCCGGGTACATCCGGCTGACATCCTGGTTCGTCGGAGCGACATCCCGGTCTGTTCTGGGGGCGGTCCCGGGGACCTGGGAGGCTAGTCTTGCAAGGGTTACGGGACCCTCCTGGCTCCGCCCCGGGGATGCCTGGCTGGCCTCGCAGCGCAGTCCTGCGGGGCCAGCCCTGTTGTCAGGCCTCCACCGGGCCTGACTGCCCTGTCCCGCCCGACCTACTGGGGCAAGCATCCTGGCCGCGGGGGGCGCCCGGCGGGCTGCACTTCCCGGTGATTCGTCCATGCATCCCCCGTACATCTGGCATACATCCCGCTTACATCCCCCGTGCATCTCGCTGTCATCCCGGCCACCGGCCCCATTTTCGGCGGGAGGCATGCGGGATGTATGCCAGATGCAAGGCAGAAAACGGAACGGGCTGACCACGACCCGGCTGCCCGGCAGCCCCGATTCTTGTGGGAGTGAGGGTGGGGGTTATCAGCCCGGAGCCGGGATCTGCCCAGGACGACGCTGCGCCGGCACCAACCCATCAGGCACTACATCGGAGATCAGCGGGATGTAAACAGGAAAACACCGAGAAGTCGTCCTACTGCACATACCCCACGGTCTCGAACCGCTGCATACCCGCTTCGACCAGGCGGCCCAACTCCTCCACCAACGGCTCGTCCACAGTCGTGAAGTGAAAGCACGACTTGCCCTGCATCCGCTTACGAAGCGCCGGAGAGATGCTCTCCAGCAAGCCCGGGAAGACGTACACAGGGAAGAGATGAAAGCTGACATAGTTCTTCTTGATCTGGACGGCTCCGAAGAAGAGGGGCGTCTTGTTGGGCTGCATGACCGACGTATCAAGGTAGTAGGTCTCGGCAGTGTCGGTCTTCACGACCAGCCGGGGCGCGTGCGGGGCAAGCAGGGTCCGGAGCGCCTGGAATACGGCGGGGAACGCATCGCTCTTGGCCATCTGATCAAGCTCCCTTCTGTGACTGGTCTGCTCATAGGTTTGACGGAATCGGCACCATGCAGAGAGACGGGTCTCTACTTGCAGGCATTAGCTTGAAGGGTAGCGAATATTATTCATAGCAGCACTGTTCAACAGTTCGCTCAAAGAGAGGGGGAGATCGCATGAATGAGGGCAGCAAGTGTCCGGTAACAGGCAGCATGCAGAAACAGACAGCCGGCAGAGGCACCTCGAACCGGGACTGGTGGCCGAATCAGTTGAACCTCAGGATTCTTCACCAGAACGCTCCGATGTCCAATCCCATGGGCGAGGGGTTCGATTACGCCGATGCATTCAAGAAGCTCGACTACGCGGCCCTGAAGAAGGACCTTTATGCGCTGATGACAGACTCACAGGACTGGTGGCCGGCCGACTTCGGCCACTACGGGCCGCTCTTCGTCCGGATGGCGTGGCACAGCGCCGGTACATACCGCACCGGCGACGGCCGCGGGGGAGCGGGCACCGGCTCCCAGCGCTTTGCGCCCCTGGGCAGTTGGCCCGACAACGCCAACCTCGACAAGGCGCGCCGGCTGCTCTGGCCGATCAAGCAGAAATACGGCAACCAGATCTCCTGGGCCGACCTGATGATCCTCGCTGGCAACTGCGCCCTGGAGTCGATGGGCTTTAAGACCTTCGGCTTCGGCGGTGGGCGTGAGGATATCTGGGAGCCGGAAGAGGATATCTACTGGGGGACCGAAAAGGAGTGGCTGGGCGACAAGCGCTACAGCGGTGAACGGGACCTCGAAAATCCCCTCGCAGCGGTGCAAATGGGCCTGATCTATGTCAATCCCGAAGGGCCGAACGGCAACCCTGACCCGCTGGCCGCGGCCAAGGATATCCGGGAGACCTTCGCCCGCATGGCGATGAACGACGAGGAGACGGTCGCCCTGATCGCCGGCGGCCACACCTTTGGCAAGACCCACGGCGCCGGCCCGGCGTCGCATGTGGGTCCGGAGCCGGAAGCCGCCCCCATCGAGGCGCAGGGCCTCGGCTGGCTCAGCACCTATGGCTCGGGCAAGGCCGGCGACACGATCACCAGCGGCCTGGAGGTCACCTGGACTTCGACGCCCACGAAGTGGAGCAATAACTTCTTCTGGAACCTGTTCGGCTATGACTGGGAGCTGACCAAGAGCCCGGCCGGCGCCCATCAGTGGCGGCCGAAGCATGGGATGGGCGCGGGTTCGATGCCGGATGCGCACGACCCGTCGCAGCGGCACGCGCCGGCCATGCTGACCACCGACCTGGCCCTGCGGTTCGACCCCGAGTATGAGAAGATCTCCCGGCGCTTCTACGAGAACCCGGATCAGTTCGCCGATGCGTTCGCCCGGGCCTGGTTCAAGCTGACGCACCGCGACATGGGTCCCCGCTCCCGGTATCTCGGCCCGGAAGTCCCGGCAGAAGCGTTGATCTGGCAAGATCCCATTCCTGAAGTCGATCACGACCTGATCGACGCGACCGACATTGCGGCGCTCAAGGCCAAAATCCTGGCCTCTGGGCTGTCGATTCCGGAACTGGTTTCCACCGCCTGGGCGTCGGCCTCCACCTTCCGTGGCTCCGACAAGCGCGGCGGCGCGAACGGGGCGCGCATTCGGCTGGCCCCGCAGAAGGACTGGGAAGTGAACGAGCCGCCCCACCTGCGCCATGTGCTGGACGTCCTGGAAGGGATTCAGGCGGAGTTTGACAGCGCGCAGTCGGGCGGCAAGCGGGTATCGCTGGCCGACCTGATCGTCCTCGGTGGCTGCGCCGCTGTCGAGCAGGCTGCCGCCAAGGCCGGTTACGCTGTGTCCGTTCCCTTCACGCCGGGGCGCACCGATGCGTCGCAGGAAGAGACGGACGAGGCGTCATTTGCCGTACTCGAACCGGCTGCCGATGGGTTCCGCAACTATATGAAGGCGAAGTATGCCGTGCCGGCAGAGGAGCTGCTGGTCGATCGGGCGCAGCTGCTGACGCTGACCGCCCCTGAGATGACGGTGCTCGTTGGCGGAATGCGCGTCCTGAACACCAACTTCGGGCAGTCGCAGCTTGGCGTCTTCACCGAGCGGCCGGGGACGCTGACCAACGACTTCTTCGTCAATCTGCTCGATATGCAGACGGCGTGGAAGGCGACCACCGACGACGGCGACGTCTTCGAGGGCCGCGACCGCGCCACGGGCGAGCTGAAGTGGACCGGCACCCGTGTCGACCTGGTCTTCGGTTCGAACTCCCAGCTCCGGGCCTTGGCGGAAGTCTACGCCTGTGCGGACGCCCGGGAGAAGTTTGTGCGCGACTTTGTGGCGGTCTGGAACAAGGTCATGAACCTTGACCGCTTCGACCTCGCCTGATCGCAGCGCATGAAAAAAGCAGCGCCAGGAGCCCAAAGCTCTCTGGCGCTGCATCATTTATCCCGCTAATTCTGCGTGGCCGGCGCCGGGCGGCTGACCCAGGACCACTTGTGCAGGGCCGCCTGGGCCACGTCGACGCTGATGTGCATATCCCGGGCGATTTGCTGGAGCGACTTACCTGCCTTGACCTGGGCTACGATCACCGCTGCCAAATCTCCGCTGATGTGCTGGAAGTTCACTCCGCTCACCCTTTCCGTAATCGCTACCGTCCCAGCATAGCAGGTTTGGCGGGCGGCCGGCATCGGTGAGGGGGATGAAGCGGTCTCCTCCGCAAGGAGGAGGTCAGTCCGCGGCCTCCATCTGCCGTTCGGCGATCAAGGCGAGAATCCGATCCAGCGTCTGCACCCGCAGCGCCTCGATGCCGGCAAAGTTCATGTGCGGCACATACTGTTTCTCCAACTCGTCATGCGTCGCTTTGGCGAGCCGCAAATGGTGCATCTCCCGGTCGATGGCTTTGAAGAAGCCTTCCTTTGCGGCCTCCAGATCCGCCGCGTAGCCCGCCAGCTTCGCCCCATCGACGAAGGCCGCGGTATCGATCACGGTGTCGCCTTCCTGCGCCTCGTAAGTGTGCGGCCAGGCTGATGTAATCACGCCGACCCCGAGCTCCCGGATGCGGATATGGTCCAACCGGTCGGGGTACATCGGACAGTGGAAGATATCCAGGCTGTAGCCCCGGGCCAGGGCCGCGTCGGCAATCCGCCCGACGATGGCAGCCTTGCCGGTGCCCGGCTCGCCCTGAATGACGTAGCGGTGGCTCAACTCATCCATCAGGGAGGACAGCACGACCTTCGGCCCATCATAGGTAATCGCCGAGGCGAAGAGCCGGCGGGCGCTGCCAGCCTTGGCGAGCCTGGCGGGGAGGATCTCGGCGATCAGGTCCTCGCTGCACCGGGCCACGGCGCCCGTGTCCAGGCACTCGGCAAAGTACGCCTGCCACTCTTCCAGGTAGGCCTTGGCCGCCTTCAGGCAGTCGTTTGCCCGCTTGAAGCGGAAGTTGCAGCCCCGGGTGTACTTCAGAATCGTCGCCTTGTTGGCCGGCGCCCGCATGGCCGCCTCGTTCCAGAAGTCGCCCAGGTTGATGATCTCATCGACCGCCCCGGGGTGTTTGGGGTCGACCACGTGGGGCGCCGTGCCGTCGAGCAGGGCGATGTCGCCCGCCGGTATGTAGAGGGCGTCGATCGAGTTGTTATCGGCGGAGCAGTGGTGGAACTCCACGTCGTAGCCCTGCTCCAGCAGGTCGGCGGCGAGCTTCTTCATAAAGGTGGACTTGCCGACGCCCGGCCCTCCCTTGATGACGAAGATTTTGTTGGCAGATAGCCCGGCGATGTTGTCATAGAGCGAATAGAACCCCTGGGGCGTGTTGGCGCCGGGGAAATAATGGCTGATCGAACCCTGGCCGCTCATGCGTCTCCTCCTCGCGGGATGTGCGTTTTGCTGACGCCTCACGGTATGCGGCGGGCCGGCAAGGTGCCCCTCCTATCCCGGCCGAAAGGTTGCTATAATGTTGAACGTATGATTATTCCGGTCGGTTTGTACTGGGGGGAGACGGGTGGCCGCATCGTCATCGTCACTGCGAGATTTGCCGGCGATGCAGGAGCTGGCGGAGGAGGTAGCAGCTGGTCGGTGCGTCTGGTTCCTTGGCGCCGGGCTGTCGCTGGATGCAGAGATGCCCAGCGTCAGCCAGCTGACCTGGATGCTGCTCGACAACACTTTCCGATACCAGCTCGGCCCCTGGACCGAGGCAGAGTTGGTTGATCTTTGGGAAGCAATGAAGCGGCTCCTGATCGGGCGTGCGTATGAGAATGCGGTGCGGAGCAACTCCGGCCTGTGCCTTCGCCACCGGACAGACGTGGCGGGGATCGATCAGGAACTGCGTCTCCTGAAGGCCCATGTAGACGGTCCGAATACGCCAGTCTGGGCCGACCGGTTGCTCAATCTGAGCAGAATTGCCGAACTGCTGCAGCGTTCCGTTCCCAAGGGCAATGAGGCTGACGTGGTGCTGGCCCAACTGGTGGGCTTCGAGAAGCAGCCCGACGAACGCTCCGAGGTATGGGAGAAGGAACCGCAGTTGGCACACCACCTGCTTGCCCGGCTCGCGCAGGAAGGGCGCATCGAGACCATGTTCACAACGAACTATGATGAACTGGTCGAAAAGGCATGCACGGACGCCGGAGTTGCTTACAACCGGATTGCTGATCAGACCGAACTCCAGAAGGCGAAGGAGGGGCTGCGGTACTACAAGATCCACGGGTGCCGGGGCCGCTACCTGGAGGCGCTCAAATGCGGAGACCGAGAGCGATTGAAGCAGGCGAGCGGGGACCTTGTTCTGACAGACCGGCAGCTTCAGGACTGGCGTGACGAGCACTGGGCCCGCCGTAAAGTTGAGGCAGAGCTACAGGAGTGTCCGTTCTTCTTCATAGGCTACTCTGCTTCAGAAGCGGTCCTGAGCCGCACCTTCAACCGGATTTTTCACGAACTCAGCAAGGGGCCCGGGCGGCACATCTTCGCGGCACCTGAACTCTCCTTCGGGCTCTACCAGGCGCAGGCAGAGTTGGACTGCGAGTACGATCCCTTGGAGGCCAAGCGCGTGATTGACGCCTATGGCCGCCCCCTGCTCCAGGCCCTCTATCCAGCCGTTATGGGGCGTTACTTTGAGGCGATGGCATTGGAGGCGCCAGCTCCGGACTGGGCAATCTCGGCCAGTGAACCACCGCCTCCGGATGGGGCGCGAATGCAGGCCGCTCTTCGTGCGGCAGCCCGCCTGCTCAAAGAATGGGCAGAAGCGGTGGAGGATGAGGAGATACAGCGTACAAGCCGGGAGATTAGGTCACCTTTTCAGATCATCAACGATACGTTGGAGAACCAGTTCGGGACGGAGTACTTGCCTTTGGCGCCCAACGCCGCAGAGTACAAGCGTCTGGTGACGGGGCTAGCCAGGGTCATTGCGCATCACTTTGCGCAGACGAATGATCTGGGGAGCATCAGAGGAACTCCCGCTGGCGTTACCCTACACCTGTCACAAGGAGCGCAGACCATAGATATTGCGTTTATCCCGGACCGTCTGCGCGGCAGGGTGAACACAAAGATCTCAAACTGGCTGCAGGGGTTCATGGAGATTCAAGAGCCTCAGGGTGAATCCGGGAACTATGCCATCATATTCGGCGCCCACATCAGTGCGGTCGAGGTGCAAGCGGTGTGGAATCTCTATCGAAATCGGAGGCCACACTGGAAGATACAGGTCTGGACCGAAGAAGGTCTTACTGACCTTTCGGACGGGGGGGATGGCAATGTCTGATCAGCAGTTACGGCTCCTCTGCGAGGCATTCCTGAGTAAGCTGGCCGAAGAAGAGAAGGGGCAGGCTTACCGTCGCATCAAATTGGATGGCGTGACATACGAAGGGCTTGACCTACTCTGGGACGGTCCGGATCGCATCTTGGTCATTTCATTTTGCTGGAGTTCGGACCGGCTCGCGTTATCCTGCCGGGACTTTCTGCATTTCACGTCGGCCTGCCGGGTTTTTGGTCTGCACAAGAAGTTCCACCTCGCGCTCTTCCATGGCCCCGACTTGACAGGCATGGTACAGGATTGGCCTGTCGGCATTTCTGTCAGCGCCGTGCCACTGAGTGAAGAAGATCGTACTGCGCCACCACCGTGGGTTCAGGTCAAACTCGGCAGTCTGTTTTTCAAGACCGAACCGCAGACAGCCGCTGTGCTCGAACAGACAGACTGGCGCCGCTTTATCCTGAGGCAGCATGTGGAAGACCGCATACGGGAACTGGCAGCGGCGTCCCGCCAGAGCCTGCCGGCCGACCTGTCGGCAGCAATCGACCAAATGCTGGACCTGGCGGGCGGCGATCCTTTACAGCTGCCAGACCAGTTCCAGGCTCTCATCAAACAGAGATGGGAGGGGAAGCCGTGAGGCTGTGTGAGGTCGTATTAGAGAACTACCGCGGCTTTCCGAAGCCCTGGCCGGTCGATCTAGATGCGCAGGCGCTGCTCTTTTATGGGCCGAATGGGCGGGGTAAGTCCACCATCTTCTCTGCCCTGGAGTTGGCGCTCTTCCCGACTGAAGTGCTGGCCGAGTACCGCCGAGAGATGGGGGCCCGTGCACCGCTCGTCAACCTCTTTTCAGGCAGAGAGGTGGGATCGATCACCATCACCGTTGCCGGCGACGGTGGTGACCGCCAGAGCTTCGTGCAGGAAGTGCGGCAAGGACTGTTCGAAATCAAAGTTGGATCGGCGAGTGCGAAATTGAGCCTGGAAGGGCAACGTTACCGTCTCTTCTTTAACCAGCGCCTGCTCAGAGACCTGATGTTCGGAATCCCGGAACGCAGGCATGAGCGTGTGAAACAGTTGCTCGGCTGCGAGGGTTATGATGGGCTGATTCGTGAGATTTTTGATTGGGTCGACGGGTTGGGCGCAGCCAGTAACCGTTTGACTCAGCAGGAGAAGGCGATTCGCTCGGCGGAGACTGCCACAAGAGAGTTGTCCCGCAAATACCCGGTGTGGGGGAGTCAGGTTCTGCGAGAGCCGTTCCAACTGCCAACGGCCGTAGCGCATGCCTCGCGTGCAATCACGGAGTCGCTAATGGGTAGCGACAAGGTGTTGTTCGAGTTCGCATGTTCGGAGTTGAATACGGAAGCCTTCTGGGGGCTGATGCTCTCGGTGAAGAAGGCGTCCAAGAAGGTGCGGAGCAGTAAAGAGATCCTGGAGAAAATGAAGCCGGGGCAGGCAACGGTCGATTTCGCAACCGTCAGATCACCGGCGTTGCCAGCCGCCTGGATGACCGCCCTGAACGAGGCATTAAGCGACAATCAGAGGGTTGATGCACTGGCGACCGAGTTTGCCAGCCGGTGTGAAACGTTCATAGACTCGCTGGAAGGGTGGCACGCCCCGCTGGACCTGCTCGGCCCCCTGGATGAAGCAGTGGCCGTCGCCAAGGCTCTGGGAGTCGATACGCTGAAGGATGCCCGCAGTTTCATTCGCAAACGGCGGCTATATCTCCGTTTCACCCGCTTTCTGTATCGCACCCTGCTTGAGTTGGTGGACCGTGAACTGGAAAGTCGGATCGGGCTTGTTACTGAGCGGTGGAACCAATACTACCGTTCCATCGCCGCCTTTTCTCACTTCCAGTACCTCGATATGGTCCTGGTGCGAAGTGCGTTGGAGAAGCGCCACCAGCCTTGGTCTGTGCCACCCGAAAGGTGGTCGTTGATTCGATTTCTGGCCGATGACAGAGCGAAACCAGACAGGAGCACGGCGTTCGGCATGGAGAACCTGCTGAGCGAAGGGCAACTGAACTGTGCAGTGGTTGCGCTGATTCTGGCACTCTCCGGCGCAGACGGCGAAGTCTCACGGCCACCACTGCAACTACTGGCGCTGGACGACCCGTTCGTCTCATGGGACGATGTGAACCTGGAGAATTTCATGCTGACAATTCGGCAGTTAGCTAAACAGCATCCTGATATGACCATTTTGCTGTCAGCCTGTGACCAGCGGGTCGTACATAGTTTTCGGCAAAATATGGAGACCGTCGCGTTGGAGCGTCCCGCCAAAATTTACGCCTTTACAGCATGGGACAAGGTGGCTGGTCCCGCTGTGAAAGCGGAGACCGTAGCCACCAGGAGACCTGTAGCAGCCTTCTTGAAGGACTTGGAGGGCGATTTTGAGGGAATACCCCTGGAGGTGTCTGTGCCGAGGAAGATGGAGGCGGATGTTCTCTTTGGGCGGTCAGCCCAGTCGGAGCGACCGCACCGCTATTTCATTTTGACTACAAACAAGTCCGAGTGCCACCAACGGTTGATGAAAGATCTTCGCTTTGACCACATCTACCGCGAACAGCCAGGGAGCGGCGTTTTCGTACAGGAGGCCGCCGCGGTGCCAGTGGCTGACGGCCCCATCGTACACTTCATCTACTACAACCGGGTCCCCGGGCATCCGGAATTCCGGCAGTTGGGTCCCATCTACCGGATGGCCGATGTGCTGCACGACCGGGAGGCCGGGCCCTCCCCGAGAGGACGCAACTCCATGTACTCGCTCTTCCTGGAGAAGGTAGGCTCAGTCGGGCGCCCCTTCGCCCCTGGCACCAAGGTATGGGAGTCGCTCCCGACTACGCGGGGCAAAGAGATGAAGGACTTCTTCTCCGGGCCGCGCGTCCTGATACCAATCTCCGAATACGAATATCAGACCATCCTCAGTCTGGGTTAGCACCACACCCCGCAGGGCCATCTACTCGATGGCCCTCCTTCTTCCTTCGGGCAGAGACGTGTCTGTGCCCGCAGGTCTATTGCCTTGTTTCGAAGGAGAATGCGATGATAGAGAGGAAAAACTCTTATGAGGTGATGGCGTTGCAGGTTAGGCTCAAGGACCCCGTCAGCGCACTGACTCACTGGCTCGGCGCCCTACTTGCCATCGCAGGGCTCGTCATCCTGCTGACGGCCGCCGGGCCCGGCGCTACTACGTGGCAAATCGTCTCCTTTGCGGTCTTTGGCGCCAGCATGATCATGCTCTATACCGCCAGCGCCGTCTACCACTCGGTGCTAGAAACGGGCACGGGCAAGCTGAACCTGGTTCTGCGCAAACTGGACCATATCATGATCTACATCCTGATCGCCGGCACCTACACGCCGTTTTGCCTGATTCCCCTGCGGGGCGTCTGGGGCTGGTCGCTCTTTGCGGCCATCTGGTCCTGTGCCGTGGGCGGCTTTTTCCTGAAGCTGTTCTGGATGAAGGCGCCTCGCTGGTTCTCGACCGCCATCTATGTGATCATGGGCTGGCTGATTGTGATTGCCACCTACCCGCTGATGGGGACGGTGGGCACGGCCGGCCTGCTCTGGCTGCTGGCCGGGGGGCTCGCTTACACCTTTGGGGCGGTGCTCTACGCCACCAAGTGGCCCAAGCTCTGGCCCGGCGTCTTCAGCTTTCATGAGGTCTGGCATCTCTTTGTGATGGCAGGCACCATCTGCCACTTCTTCTCGATTCTGACGCTGGTGTAGGAGGAGAAGGCCGTGAACTACCAGAACTACCTGGCCTCCGTGCGGGAGCGCCTGACGGGCCTGGGTTTTGCCGAAGTAGCTGCTCCGGACGGGCTGGGCCTGGTGCTGGAGCGCCAGGAGTCCTGGGGACGGCTGGCCGTTGGGCTGCCGCCGGCGCTGGCGCCCGCCGCCGATGGCGCTGCGTGGGGCGCCCTGGCCGGGTCATCGGCCGCCTGGGTGCAGACGTCGTTGCGCCAGGGCGAGCCCCGCCGCTACCTGATCCTCGTCTACCCGTTCGAGAAGAAGGTGAGCGAGGAGACGGCGGAGCGGATCAAGGCGCTGCGGCAGGAGGATCCCCGGCAGCGCTGGGGGCTGGTCGCCTGGCCCGCCGACCTGGAAGTCGAGCTGATCGACCGGCCCGCAGGCTTCCCCAAGGTGGATGACAAGGTGGCCAGGGCGCTGACCGAAGTGCCCCGGGGCGCCGTGGAGGGCCTGCTGCTGCAGGCGACCGGTCCGAAGATCGGGCGTCGCACCTTTGGGATGAACATGGGCTACGTGCCTGCCACCCGGGTGATTATGGCGGCGACCATCGCGTATTACCTCTGGGTCCTGCTGATTTCCGGTTCCACCATGAACGTCATCGGCGGGGCGGTCGCCCGGGACCTGACCACCTGGGGCGCCAACGACAGCCGGCTGGTGCTCGAGCAGGGGCAGCACTGGCGGCTGCTTACCTACGTGCTGCTGCATGGCGGGCTGATGCATCTGGTACTCAACATGTGGGCGCTCTGGAGCCTGGGGCGCCATGTGGAGCTGATCTACGGCTCGCGGCGCATGGTCTACATCTACATATTCGCCGGTATCGCCGGTGGCATCGCCAGCGCCGCCTTCCGGGCCTATCCGGTCATCAGCGTCGGCGCCTCGGGCGCGGTGCTCGGGATGATGGGCGCCCTGGTCTACTTCGCCGTGGGCATGCGGGGCGCGGTGGACTGGCGGGCCTTCATGGGTCCGGTGGTGATCAACCTGTTTTACGGCTTCTTCATCAGGGGGATCGATAACCACGCCCACATCGGCGGCTTCATTGGCGGGGTGATTGCGGCGTTCTTGGTCGGGATACCCGGGCAGCGGAAGCCCTGGCGGGTGGCGGCGATGGTCGCCGGGGGCGTGGTGATGGGGCTGGTTTTGAGTGGGCTAGTGCCGTTGCCGCGGTTGTGATGGGGGTGGCGGGCGTGACCGGGTCAGGCGGCTTTGTCAACAAGCAGAGGCAGCCAGCATGATTTTGCTGGCTGCCTCTGCTTATGCCATACCAGGGTGCGCCTAGGTCCTGGGCAGCGGGCGGCGGTCCTTGACCCCGATGAGGTCTCGCTGAGCGTTTCGTCAAGAATTTGCGACCCGGTTGCCGGCTTACCTGTGCTATATTTTACGAACCGCGTGGATCACAACTGGTCCGGGCGCAACCGATCGGCCAGAAGACGCCTGGATTTGAGCGGGTTCGAGCAAAATCGACCAAATGCGACGCTCGTTCTGGCGATGAAATGCTCGGAGGGGGCGA
>JARBUG010000106.1 GCA_029239785.1 Symbiobacteriaceae bacterium
CCGGGTGGAGATCGGCGACGGGAATCAGATTCGGGAGTTTGTGACGATCAGCCGGGGCACGGCCCAGGGCAGGGGGCTGACCCGGGTGGGGAGCCGCAGCCTGCTGATGGCTTATGTGCACGTGGGCCATGACTGCCAGGTTGGGGACGATGTCATTGTGGCCAACGGCACGCAGCTGGCGGGTCATGTGGTGGTGGAGGATGGCGCCGTGATCGGCGGGCTGACCGGGGTGCACCAGTTTACCCGCATCGGGCGGAAGGCGATGGTCGGCGCCTGTTCGAAACTGACCGCCGATGTGCCGCCTTTCGTGTTGGCCGACGGCAATCCGGCCCGGGCGCGGGGCGTCAATATCGTGGGTCTGCGGCGCGGCGGCATGTCGGCGGCAGATCGGATGGAGGTGCAGCGGGCGTACCGGGTGCTCTATCGGTCGGGCCTGAACCGGACGCAGGCCCTGGAGAAGTTGCTTGCGGGCGGGGCGCCAGGCGCGGCGCTGGATCATTTGATCAGGTTTGTGCAGACGTCGGAGCGCGGGATCCTCCGTTCCGCCAAGGAGGGGCAGGAGTAATGCGGTTCACGCTCGGCGAGCTGGCTGTCCTGGTGGGCGGGGAGGTGTGCGGTCCCGCTTCGTTGGTGGTCACGGAGGTCGCACCGCTGGAGACGGCCGGTCCGGACTCTGTTGCCTTTGCTGATGCCAAGTTCCTTGAGAAAGCCCGGGTGAGCGGGGCGGGGGTGGTGCTGGTGCCGCAGGACGCCCCTGACCTGGGGCGCCCGGTGGTGCGGGTGGCAAGGCCCCGGCTGGCCTTCATCCGGGTATTGCAGGCGTTTTCTCCGGAGGGTTCGGCACCGGTCGGGGTTCATCCGTCCGCAGTGGTCGGGGCTGCTGTGGTAATGGGCGCGGGCGTCTCTGTTCAGGCCCGTGCGGTGGTGGAAGATGGCGCCCTGCTTGGCGACCGGGTGGTGCTGGCACCGGGGGCGTACATCGGGCGGGACGCCGTGGTCGGTGATGATACGGTGATCCACGCCAACGCCACGGTGGGGCCCCGGGTCCGCATCGGGCGGCGGGTGGTGATTCAGTCCGGGGCGGTGGTTGGGTCGGACGGGTTTGGCTACGAGTGGGACGGCGAGCGGCATGTGAAGGTGCCCCAGGTCGGGACCGTTCTGGTTGAAGATGATGTGGAGATCGGGGCGAACAGCTGTATCGACCGGGCGACGTCGGGCGTTACCCGCATCGGGCGGGGGACGAAGATCGATAATCTGGTGCAGGTCGGGCATAACGCTGATATCGGTGCGGATTGTCTGCTGTGCGGCATGACCGGGCTGGCGGGGTCGACGACGCTGGGGCGGCGGGTGACGTTCGCCGGGCGGTCGGCTTCGACGGGGCATCTGTCCGTTGGCGATGGAGCTGTGGTGCTGGGCGATGCGGTTGTGACGAAGGACCAGCCAGCCGGGGCGGTGTTGTCGGGGTATCCGGCCGGACCGCATCGGGAGCAGCTGCGGTTGGAGGCGAGTCTGCGTCGGGTGCCGGCGCTGTTCAAGGCTGTGGCGGCGCTGCAGAAGGGGCAGCCCACGTAATGTCGCATTCGATTTCGGCGGCGGCCGGCTGTCGCACCACAGCCAGCCGGGCGATGAGCAGCCGCAGGATTTGCTTCCGCTGGGGCAGGGTGAGTGAGGTCCAGCGTTGTTCAGGGCCCAGGTTGCTGAGGGGTGGGGCGCCCTCCCCGTCGCTGCGTTTCTCCAGGGTCGCCAGTCGGGCTTCGAGCCGCTGCCGCTCCCGGCCCACGGCCGCCTTTTGCTCCCGGTACTCGTCGGCCGTGAGCCGCTCGCGGCGGTAGTCGCGGCCGATCACTTCCAGCTCCCGGTCGAGCAAGGCCAGTTCTCGGCGAACTTCCGCGGCCGCCTGGGCGGCTGCGGCCACTCGCTGTTCCCACTCCTGGCGGGCTCGTGCCAGGCAGCGCTCGTGGCCGGCCGCCGCCCCAAACCGCTCCAGCAACTGGGCCCCGATCCACCGGTCGAGGTCCGCCTGCCGTACGTAGGCGTTGTCGCAGAAGGCAGTGCCCTTGGCCCGCTGGCCGGCACAAATGTAGTAGGGCACCTGCGCTCCGCCGCCGTACTTTTTGCGGCCCATCATCGCCGAGCCGCAGCGGCCGCAGCGCAGCAGCCCCGTCAGCAGGTGGCCGCTGCTGGCGGCCCGGTTGGGCGCCCGCTCGGCGGCCCGCCGGCTGCGGAGTTGCTGGGCCGCCTCGAATTGCTCAGCGCCCACGATGTGGGGCAGGTGGGGGCTTTCGATCACGACCAGGGACGGCGCCGGGGCAGCGGGGCCCGGGCCCCGGCTCCGGCGCCCGTAGGCCAGGCGCCCGGCGTAGATTGGGTTGCGCAGCACGGCAGACACGGTCTGGGCCGACCACGGGCGTCCGTCGCGGAAGCGAATGCCATCTTCGCCCAGTGCGACGGCGATCGCCTTATACCCCAGTCCCCGGCTGTACAGGGCAAAAATCCGCTGGACGACCAGCGCCTCACCGGCCACAACTTCGAACGTGCCGGGCGCCGGCCCGGTGCGGAGGCCGTAGGGCGGGCGGAAACCGGGGTTGCGCCCCTCGTGGAGCCGGCGCAGCCGACCGGACATGGTTCGTTCCCGGATCACGCTCCGTTCCCACTCGGCAAAGCTAATCAGGGTATAAAAGAACATCTTGCCTTGCTGCGTGGCGGTGTCAATCGCCTCCCGGGCGCTCTTGACGTGGCACTTGCCATCCCACTCTCGCAGCACCAGATTCACCGTGTCCACCACGTTGCGGCTCAGCCGGTCGATCTTAAATACGACCAAGCAGTCGACCTGCCCACGTTGCACCGCCTCCCGGAGGCGTGACAGGGCCGGGCGGTCCAGAGTCCCGCCCGAGTACCCATCGTCGATGAAGAGCAGGGCGGGGCTGTACTGCCAGCCCTGGCTGAGGGCGTAATGGCGGCAGCCATCCAACTGCACATCCAGCGTGGTGCCTTCACCCTGGTCGTCCGTCGACCATCGAATGTAGATGGCGACCCGGTCGGGTCGGATGCCGGCCATCAGCGCTCACCTCCCGCGCTATGCCAGGTGATGGTCAGATCAAGCACGCCCGATTCCCGGTCCACCTGCGCCGTTACTCGGCTGATGAACTGGCGCAGGAGCCGCTTCTGCTCCTGGAGGTCCAGGGTATGCCAGTGGGCAGAGAGGTCCTGGGCCAGGTCGGGCGGCGCCGCCCCGGCCCGGGCGCCCCCGGCGGCCTTTGCCCGCTCCACTTCGGCCCGGGCCCGCACAGCACGTTCGGCGGCATCCTCCAAGTGCGCCTGCACGTCCCGGCGCAGTTCCCGGTACGCAGCGGCGCTCAGCCCGCCCTCCAGCACCAGGGTGCGCAGGCGTGCCCCTTTCTCCTTCGCCCGGGCCAGGTCCCGCTCGGCCGCCGCCGCGGCCGCCTCAGCTACCGCGGTGGCCCGGTCCAGGGCCGCCGCCACACGCCCCCGCAGCGCCGACTCCTCCCCACGCAAGCGGCGCAGCAGGGCATCGGTCACCGCCCGGTCCAACTCCGCCTGCCGAATCCGCCCGCCCCGGCAAAGGGCCGCCCCGCCGCCGCTGGCCCCGCAGTAGTAATACCGGTACCGAAACCGGTCCCCGCTCCCGCCGCTCCCGCACAGCGCCCGCCCGCACCCACACCTCAGCAAACCGGTCAACAGACTCTGGCTGCTCAACGACCGCCCGCTCCCCTGCGCCCGCCCCACCCCCGGGCGCCCCGCCTTCAGCGCCTGCACCGCCGCAAACTCGGCCGCCGAGACAATCGCCGGCACAGCCCCCTCCCGCACCACATGCGGCCGCTCACTCTTCACCCGGCGCCCCCGCACCGACGTCTGCTTCCCGTACACCAACGTCCCCATGTACACCGGGTTCGACAACAATCGCGAAACCTGCCCGCTCCCCCAGCGGCGCCCCGCCGGCGATGGATAGCCAAGCTCCCCCAGCCTCAGCCCAATCTGAGTGCACCCCATGCCCGACAAATAGAGCCCGAAAATCAGCTGCACCACCTGCGCCTCGCCCGGCTCCACCACCAGCGCCCCGCCGGCCCCAAGCCGGTACCCATAGGCCGCCGTCATGCCCGGATTCCGCCCCTCCTGCGCCCGCCGCAGCTTCCCGGCGAAAGTCCGCTCCCGAATCACACTCCGCTCCCACTCCGCGAACGACATCAACTGATAAAAGAAGAGCCGCCCCGCCTGGCTCACCGTATCGATGGGCTCCCGGGCAGACTTCACGTGGCACCGGCCTTCCCACTCATCCAGCACCAGCCGGACCATATCGACCACCGACCGCGACAGCCGGTCCAACTTGTACACCACCACACAATCGACAAGGCCGGCGGAGACCGCCGCCCTCAGCCGGGCAAGCGCCGGTCGCTCCAGCGACCCGCCCGACAGACCGTCATCTACATACTCCAGACTGTCAGACACAACCCACCCATGTGACCGGATGAACGTCCTGCATGCCTCACGCTGCACCTCCAGGGTCGTCCCCTCGCCCTGGTCCTCTGTCGACCAACGAATATAGACCGCCACCCGGCCGGGGTCAATCGACTTGGCAACTTGCACAACGCCACCCCCGGGAGTTCATCTCCGCATTATTACTATAATTTTACAACGACGACGCAGCCATCGGCATCATCGCCACGGGGGAAAAAGAAAGGCCGGGGTCACCCCCGGCATCAGCCAGACACACGCAGGAACCAATACACCGTCTTCCGATCCCATCCCAGGTCGAACGGCGCCCGAAACCGGTCCGCCGTATGCGAATTGACCATCGGATACCCATGGCTGTCGAAGCCGGTGATAATCGCGACATGCTCCATTTTCCCCTTCAACTGAAAGGCGACCAGGTCGGCCGGCCCCACCATGTCCAGGAACCCCCGCGGCTTCTGCGCCGCCTGCTTCCACAATTGACGGAACGGCGCCCGCCCCACCACCCAGGCCTGACCGCTCCCCTGCAAATACCCGGTCATATTCGACACCCGAATCAACCCGGGAGGCACCCGCAATCCGCCGCCCTCTCGCAGAATCTGCGACAGGAAGTTCGAGCAATCACCGCCATCACCCGTATAGTTCCGGTATTTGGTGTTATACCGATGGCCATTCCCACAACCGGCGGCCAAACCGCAGTACTTATCAGCATAGGCGATGGCGCCCTGCCGATTATACCCCTTCCGCAGGGCCGCCGCCGGTTCAGGGGCGCTCACCGTCGGCAGGGGGAGACCCTCCGGTACCAACGACGGCATCACATCCGGCACTTCGGAATCATCGCCCAGGGGGTCGGAATACCACTCGCTGGCCACCACCCACTTCTCCTCGTGGCGCCGCAGTTCAAGCACATGCCGGCTGCCCACGCCAAAGCGGTTGACGGTGGTCTCGCCCGGATACACGTAGCCCAGGGCCAGCGTCTGCCCAACGTAAAACCGGGCCCGCCCCTCATCACCGCTCAAGTACTTGATGTACAGGCTGGGGTTCGCCTCCACAAACTTGACCCCGCGGCTCTCCGCCCACGTTTTCACATACTTGATCTTGC
This sequence comes from Symbiobacteriaceae bacterium, assembly GCA_029239785.1. Classification (GTDB taxonomy): domain Bacteria; phylum Bacillota; class Sulfobacillia; order Symbiobacteriales; family Symbiobacteriaceae; genus JARBUG01. Next base: position 5,573 of record JARBUG010000106.1, read on the forward strand.
CTTGCTCGTGTGAAATCGCCCATTTCGCCCGCGCCGACCCGGGAAAGTAATCGGCGGTAAGCGGCGTCGGTGTGCCATCGGAGACCAGCCACTGGGACCGGTTTCGAAAGATCTCTTCCAGCCGCCCAGAAAGGTCCGGCGGCGGCGCATCGGCCGCGCCCGTAGCGACCGAAGTTACCGTGCAAAGGGCCAGCATCAGGCATAAGGCGATTCCCGCCAGGAAGCGACGCATGCTGCTTATCGTGACTCCCTTCGTCTGCGAGTGCGTTTGCTCTTATGATGTCCAACCGGCGGCAGGTCACGCGCAAGCGTGCAAAGGAAGCGATGCAGAACTCTTCGGTGGCTGTAGCTTCGCATTGCGCAAGGAAATGCTATACTTGCAGGTATCAGGACTGATACCCAGAAGAGGAGATTTGCGGATATGCGCGCCTACGACATCATCTACAAAAAGCGGATGGGCGAGGAACTCACCCCAGCGGAAATCGCGTTTCTGATCGATGGCTTCGTGACCGGCGCCGTGCCGGATTATCAAATGTCGGCCTTCGCCATGGCCATCTGCCTGCAGGGCATGACCGCCCGCGAAACCGCCGACCTCACCATGGCCATGGCCCGCTCCGGCGATATCATCGACCTGTCAGCCATTCGGGGCCGTAAGGTTGATAAGCACAGCACCGGCGGCGTCGGCGATAAGGTATCGCTGGTGCTGGTGCCGCTGGTGGCCGCCTGCGGGGCGCCCGTGGCCAAAATGTCGGGCCGCGGCCTCGGCCACACCGGCGGTACCCTCGACAAGTTGGAGTCGGTGCCCGGCATGCGCATCGAGCGCACCAGCGACGAGTTTATCGAGCAGGTCAACCGCATCGGCTGCGCGGTTGTCGGCCAGTCAGGCAACCTTGTGCCGGCTGACAAGCGGCTCTACGCCCTGCGCGACGTGACCGCCACCGTCGACTCAATCCCGCTCATCGCTTCGTCGATCATGTCCAAGAAGATCGCCGGCGGCGCCGACGCCATCGTGCTTGATGTAAAAACCGGGTCCGGCGCCTTCATGAAGACGCTGGACGACGCCTTCCGCCTGGCGCAGGCCATGGTCGATATCGGCCGCGAGACGGGCCGCGAAGTGGCTGCGTTCGTCTCGGAAATGGACCAGCCGCTCGGCTTTGCTGTGGGCAACGCCCTCGAGGTCGCCGAGGCGATCGAAACGCTGCGCGGCTTTGGTCCCAAGGATTTGGAAGATGTCTGCCTCGCCCTCGGCTCGCAGATGCTCCGCCTGGCCGGCGTCGCCCCCGACGCCGAAACCGCCCGCAAAATGCTGACGCGCGCACTGCGCAACGGTGCGGGGCTGAACAAGCTGATCGAATTGGTCGAGGCCCAGGGCGGCGACCCGTCCTACATCCGGCAGCCCGTCAAGCTGCCCCGGGCGCCCAAGGTGGTGCCTCTGCTCGCCGCTGCTTCCGGCTACGTCCAGTCCATCGAGGCGCTGGAAATCGGCGTGGCCGCCATGATGCTCGGCGCCGGCCGCGAAACCAAGGAGTCGGTCCTTGACCTCTCTGTCGGCGTGGTGCTCCGTAAGAAGGTCGGCGACCAGGTGGAGGAAGGGGAGGCGCTGGCCGACCTCCACGTCGGCGACGACTCCCGCCTGGCCGAAGTGAAGCAGCGGCTGCTGGCCGCTTACACCATCGGGGCCCCCGAACCGCCGGCTCACCCGCTCATCTACGGCCTCGTCACAGAAGCCGGCATCGAACGGTACGCATGAGCACAACAGGGCAATGGCCGGAGGTGGCTGACCTGTGAACCCCTGGGAGGAACGGTTTCCCCGGCTCTGGGCCTTTGGCGAACGGGTCAGCGTGCTGGTCATCGGCGGGCTGCTCTTCTTCCTCTTCTCGATGCTGATCGTCACCATTCCCGCCGCACTCGTGGGCCTCTTCGCCGCCGTTGCAGGCCTGATCCGTCCGGTGCCCGGTGAAACGGCCATTCGCTTCTGGCGCGGGTTCCGGCGCAGCTTCGGGCGGGCGTTTTTCCTGGGCCTGGTCGACCTGGCGGTCGCCCTGCTTCTCTGGTACGACTACCAGGTGCTGCGGTCGATTGGCACGCCCATCGCGACGGCAGGGGCCTACGCCTTCGCCTCGCTCGGGTTCGTGGTCGCCCTGGCCAACGTGTACGCCTGGCCGCTGCTCGCCTGGTACCCCCAGCCCCTGGGCAAATTGCTTAAGCGGTCCCTGCTCCTGGCCGGTGCCTACCCGTTCCGGGCCCTGCTGGGGTGGGCCGCCCCGCTGGCCATGGTACTGCTGCTTCTGCTCCTCCCGGGGCCGGCCAAGTCCCTGCCATTCATTTTCGGGCCCGGCATCGGCGCCCTGGGCCTGGGCGCCGCGGCCTGGTGGGCCATGAAAAACCACGCCGGCCCCGACGACGAGTTTGCGCAATAACAAAAAGGCCCTGCGCCACGAAAGCGCAGGGCCTGATTCATTTACTTCTGCCCAACCAGCGAATGCCGCTGCACAAAGCTGGCAATCCGCCGCAGCGACTCCTTCAGGTTCTCCATGGACGAAGCGTAGGAGATCCGAATATGGCCCCGCCCGCTCTCGCCAAAGGCCGAGCCAGGCACCACAGCCACCTTCTCCTCGTCCAGCAGCTTCAGGGCAAACTCCTCGTCGCTCATGCCGGTCGGCTCAATCGACGGGAAAATGTAGAATGCGCCCCGGGGCTCAAAGCACGGCAGCCCCATCTCCTGGAACCCCTTGTACATAACCTGCCGGCGCCGGTCATATTCCTGCATCATCTTATCCCGCTCGGCGGCGCCGTTCTTCAGCGCCTCCAGCGCAGCATACTGCCCCATCGTCGGCGCACACATAATTGCATACTGATGAATCTTCATCATCTGGCCGATTACGTCTGCCGGGCCGCAGGCATAGCCAATGCGCCAGCCCGTCATCGCATACGCCTTCGAGAAGCCGTTGAACAGAATCGTCCGCTCGATCATCCCCGGGAACCGGGCGATCGAATAATGCTCCCCGCCGTAGGTCAGGTCGCCATAAATCTCATCAGTAAAGACCATCAGGTCGTGCTCCACGGCGATCTTCGCGATCTCCGCCAGCTCGTCCTTCGTCATCACGGCGCCCGTCGGGTTCGACGGATACGCGATGAACAGCACCTTCGTCTTCGGCGTGATGTACTGACGCAGCCGGTCTGGCGTCAGCTTGAAATCATCTTCCGCCCGCAGCGGGATGGTGACCGGGGTGCCGCCGGCCATTTTCGCGGTGGGTACGTACGAGACGAAGCAGGGTTCCGGAATCAGAATCTCATCGCCGGGCTCCAGCACGGCCCGCATAGCCAGGTCCACCGTCTCCGAAACGCCAACGCCAATCAGAATCTGGTTGGTCGGGTCGTAACGGAGCTCCTGCCAATTCTGCAGGTGTGTGCTGATCGCTTCCCGCAGCTCTAACATGCCCCAGTTCGAAGTGTAAGCGGTCTTGCCGTTATCCAGCGACCGAATCGCCGCATCGCGGATATGCTGCGGCGTGGTAAAATCGGGCTCGCCCACGCCGAGAGAGATGATGCCTTTGGACTGCGCAACGATGTCAAAGAACTTGCGGATGCCGGAAGGCGGCAGCGCCGCGATCTCCCGATTGACGAACGATCTCACTTCGAGTCGCCAGCCTTTCATGTGACCTTTCGTGGGCCTGGTGGGTCTCCTCCGAAAAGCGGAGAGCAAATCTACCTCTTGGGTATTCTTGGTCCTATTCCAAGACGCCTGCTCATTGTCAACAACTCGTTGCTAATAAGCACACAGGATATGTCCTTTTACACCACGAAAGATTCACTGGAAGAAGTTCTTAGGAGGTGCCTAGATTGTCTCGTAAGCTTCAGGTCCAGGACCTACTGTCGTTCCGCCTGGCCGGCGACGTGCAAATCGCGCCCAGTGGCGATCAGGTAGCTTTTGTGGTCAGCCGTATTGAGAAAGAGAAGAACGAGACCAAAACCTCCATCTACATGGCCGCCCCTGGCAAACCGGCGGTCGCCTATACCAACGGTGAATCCGACAATTCGCCTCGTTTCAGCCCTGATGGGTCGCAACTGGCCTTCCTGAGCCGCCGCAGCGGCCAGACCCAGGTCTGGGTCATCAGCCTCATGGGTGGCGAAGCCCGGCAGCTCACCAAGGTGCAGGGCGGCGTAGGCGAGTTCGCCTGGGCGCCTGACGGCAGCCGCATCGCCTTTACCGCCATGCTCAAGGCCGACGGCATTCAGCCCGAAGTCAAGGACGAAACGGAAGACGACCTGCTCAAGAAGCACACCAAGAACGTAAAGACCATCACCGAACTGACCCACAAGATCGATGGCGAAGGCTACATTGGCGAGCGCCGCGCCTGCCTGTGCATCACCACGCTGGAGGAGGGCGCCAAGCCGGTACAACTGACGCAACCGCCCCACCAGGTCGGACAGGTCGCCTGGACGCCCGACGGCAGCCAGCTCCTGGTCACTGGCCTAATCGGCCCCGATTACGACCGGGCGGCTGACGAATCCCGGGTCTACGTCATCAGTGCCGACGGCGGCGAAGCCCGCCAGCTCACGCCCGCCGGCGTTGCGGCCCAAAGCCCGTCCGTTTCGCCCGACGGTAAAACCGTCGCAATCGGATGCAACCGCACCGAAGCCGACGGCTACGACAACACCCGCATCGCCCTGATTCCCGTCGCCGGCGGCGAGATGACCGTGGTCGCCCCCCAGTGGAACCGGTCCATCGGCAACCAGGGCATCTCCGACATGCCCGCCCCGGGCGGCTGGAAGCTGACCTGGGCGCCCGACGGGGCTTCGCTCTTCGTCCTCACCTCTGTCGACGGCACCACGCAAATCGCCAAGGTTGGCATCGCCTCCGGTCAGGTTGACCTGCTGACCAACGGCGACCACCTCATCTACACCTTCAGCATGGACGCCCGCTGCCGCAAAGTCGCCTTTGGCCAGGCAAATCCGCTCAACCCGGCGGACATTTACCACATGGACCTGCGGGAAGGCGAAACCCAGCAGCTGACCCACCTGAACCAGGAACTGCTGGCCGAGATCGAGCTTAGCGTTCCCCAGCGGTTCAAGGCGCAGGCGCCCGGCGGCCCTCAGGTCGACGGCTGGGTCATGCAGCCCGTCGGCCTGGCCGAAGGGCAGCGCTATCCCACCGTGCTAGCCATTCACGGCGGCCCCATGGCCATGTACGCCGACGCCTTCTTCTTCGAGTTCCAGTTGCTGGCCGCCCAGGGCTTTGGCGTGGTCTACTCCAACCCCCGCGGCTCGCAGGGCTACGACGAAGCGCACTGCATGGCCATCGCCAAGGAATGGGGAAACCTCGACTACGCCGACCTTATGGCGGTGCTCGATCAGGCGATCGCCAAAAACCCCTGGATCGACACCGATCGCCTTGGCGTCACCGGCGGCTCCTACGGCGGCTTCATGACCAACTGGATCGTCGGTCACACCGACCGCTTCAAGGCGGCGGTCACCGGCCGCTCCATCTGCGACTGGCGGATGATGGTCGGCACCGGCGACTTTGGCTCCTACTGGATTCGCAAATTCGGGGGCGTAGCCCCCTGGATCGACGACACTTGCTACAAGCAGCAGTCGCCCATCACCTACGTCGAAAACGTCAAGACGCCGATCCTGATTGAGCACCAGGAAGGTGACCTGCGCTGCCCCGTCGACCAGGGGATGACGTGGTACTCGGCCATCAAGTACTTGAACAAGGCACCCGTTCGGTTTGTCACCTACCCGGGCGAGTTCCATGGCATGAGCCGCAACGGCAAGCCCTGGAACCGGATTCATCGCCTGAGCGAGATCGTCTCCTGGTTCGAACAGTACCTCGCGTAGTCTCTCCATTTCGGCATGAGAACGGCCCTGGACGAAAGTCCGGGGCCGTTTTGCCGTATCGGGGGGGCCAGGCGCCGAAAGATCCGCGTTATCTTGCGAAATTGTCATATAAAATATAGCCACTTTCACCCACATTACTTGACCCTCGTGGGCGATAGGACCCGCCTCTTCCTGAGATTAAGATAAGAATCAAGGGGGGATGTGCCCATGTCAAGGAGCCTGGTGGTCAAATTCATGGTCGCCATTACCCTGATTGTCGTGACTGTGTTGGCCGGCGCCCTGATGTGGGATATCCGCTATCAGCAACTGCAGGCGGAAAACAGCCTGCTCGTCAAGGCGGATCTCCTGGCCTTGGAGACGAAGGCGAAGCGCGCCTTCATCGCCAAGACCAGCGACAAGATTCACGGCGAGCTCTCGCCAAGTGAAGTGAGCAGCGGTGTTGATGCCCTTTTTGCTGATCTGACGGGCGTTCAGGTCAAGCAGACCAACTTGAACCCGCGCGACGAGAAGAACATGCCTGACGACTTCGAGGAGCAGGCCCTGATCGCGTTTAAGGCCGACCCGGACCAGCATGCCTTCTTTACGCGAGCCGTCAGTCCGGATGGCCAGCCTACCTACCGGTTCATTACTCCCTTGCGAATCGAAGAGTCGTGTCTCAGCTGTCATGGAGAACCCGCCGGCAGTGTAGACAGGACAGGCCATATTCGGGAAGGGATGAAGCTGGGCGACCTGGCGGGCGCCATCAGCGTCACGCTGCCCATGGCGGATACCCTTGCCACCGCCCGCACCGAGACCATTCGCCTGGCCGTAGGCGTTCTGCTGGTGGCGGTGCTGGTCCTGGCGCTGATCTGGTTCATGCTGCAGCGGCAGGTATCTCAGCCGTTGGGACAACTGACGGCGGTGTCCGCCTCGATCGGGGGCGGGCATATCAAGCTGAAACCCGAGGCGCTCAAGCCTCTTTACGCTAACCAAGAGACGGCTGTGGTGGCCGATGCGTTTGCTTCCATGACGCAGCGGTTAGAAGAGTCCTACAGCAGCCTTGAGCAGAAGGTCTGTGAGCGCACAGCTCAGCTCACGAAGGCCAACGCCGACCTTGAGCGGGCCTCACGCCACCAGTCGGAGTTTCTCACCATGGTCAGCCATGAGTTCCGCACCCCGCTCACGTCGATTATCACCTTTACAGAACTGCTGCTGGATGATGCCGCGGGACACGTCAACCAGGAGCAGAAGGAATACCTGACCGACGTGCTTGAGAGCAGCCAGCGCCTCCTGCAGATGATTAATGACCTGCTTGACCTGTCACGGCTCGACGCCGGCAAGGTCAAACTCTTCCGTGAAGTGCTCGACGTCCGTGATCTGGCGCGGGATGCCGAACGGACGGTGCGCCCCCTGGCAGAGCGAAAGGGCCTCACCCTGACGATGGAGGTCCCCGCGCACCTGCCCCTGGTGGAGGCCGATCCGCTTCGCATCACGCAGGTATTGCTTAACTTGCTCAGCAACGCCATCAAGTTCACGCCGGAAGGCGGACGGGTAACCATCACGGCCCGAGTCACCGGCGAGTTCCTGGAGGTCTCGGTCACCGATACCGGTATCGGTATTGGCCCGGAAGACCGTGAACGTGTCTTTGAGAAGTTCAGCCAGGCCGGGCGCGACCGTCCTGAGGGCACCGGCCTCGGTCTGCCCCTAGCCAGGAGCCTTGTGGAACTCCACGGCGGGCAAATCTGGCTTGAAAGCGAGCCGGGGAGGGGCTCGACCTTCCGCTTTACACTTCCCAGCTGCTCCGAGGAAGGGAGGAATCGTTCCCATGGTTAGTCCCAAACGCATTCTCGTCGTAGACGACGATCCCAAGATTCTCAAGGCGCTCGACCAGGCCCTTCGCAAGGAAGGTTACGAAGTACTGCGTGCCGCTGACGGCGAGGAGGCCCTCCAACTCTGCCGGGATGAGTCCCCGGATCTGATTATCCTGGACATCATGCTGCCCAAACTGGACGGCTTTGAGGTCTGCGCAAAAATCAGGGCGCTCGATAATGTGCCGATCCTCATTCTCTCCGCCCGGGGCGAAGAGATGGACAAGGTCGTCGGCTTCAATGTGGGTGCCGACGACTACCTGACCAAGCCGTTCCGGCTCTCGGAGCTGGTCCTGCGGGTGCGGGCGATTCTGCGCCGGGCGGGCGCGGCTGCGCCAAGCCTGGTCACTGACGGGGCGCCCATTCGCTTCCGCGACATGGAGATCAACCGGGCCGCCCGGAGCGTCTCCGTTCGCCATAAGCACGTGGAGCTTACGCCCAAGGAGTTCGACCTGCTCTGGCTGCTGGCCAGCCATCCGGGCAACGTTTTTTCCCGGGAGGCAATTCTGCAGCGGGTGTGGCATAGCGACTATACGGGCGACGAAGCAGCCCTCACGGTCTGCGTGCGGCGCCTGCGGGAGAAGATCGAACAGGACCCGGGCAACCCCGAGTACGTCAAGACCATATGGGGCATTGGCTATAAGTTTGAAGGGTAACCCCCAGAGGGTGATAGTGTGCATAGCATGACCGTTGCCGGCCACCTGCTCCTGGCATGGTCCGTGGGCCTCGCCGCGACCACTGTCTTTCTTGATCTCGGCCCTGGCCTCATGCGTGACCATCCCCCCTTGGAGCGGCGCATCACAGGCGGGCTGGTCGGTCCGCTCGCCGTTCTCGGCTGCGGTTTGCTGTCTGTTGATTGCCCGCTCCGGGTCACCCTGTGCATCGCGGCTCCCTTCGCCCTTATGGCTGCGCTCTATTCGGCGGCCTGGGTCCGGGGCCGGCGGCCTGCCATGCGTCGTATCCTGGGCTGGCAGACGGGCGTTGTGGGCATCATCTCCCTGCTGACGCTCGTGCTCACGGCCGGTCCAGCTGACTGGCACGGGGGCGTGGTTATCGCAGCGTACGCCGCCTCGGCAGGGCTGCTGGGCGGGCTGACCTGCCTGGCGGTCAAAGCCTTCTTCGGCGCCCATCGCGAAGATGTCGAAGAGACCATCGCCCCTTACGGCATTCCGGCCCGGGTTGTCTCCTTTGGCCTGGGGATTGCGGTGCTCGGGGCGTTCGATGTCATCGGCTGGATACTGGGCGGCCACGCCGACTGGATACCGGTCATGGGCGCCTGGCTGGGGCTCTCTCTGGTACTGCCGGCCCTGCTCACGGGGCTGGGCCATAAGTTCTTCCCACGTATGCAGCGGCCCATCTGGACGGTGGCCCTGGTTTCGGCGCTTGGCGGCCAAGCTGCCATTCATGCGGTCACGCTTTTCAACCCGGGACTGATACCACCTGCCATACTATAGCCATCAACCCTCCGGGCAGCCATTCGTGGTTGCCCTTTGACTTTCCGGTCAGAGAAAAGCTTCCTGTTCTCCCGGACCAGCGCAACCGTTGTCGTACAATTAGAGCATAGCGCTGGACAGAGGGGGGCCCGAACGTGAAGAAAGATAGCTGGAGGGCCGTTGCCGCAAAGGTGGCGGCGGCGGTCATCCTGCTGGCCGGCTGTACCCCTGGCGGAGGCGGACCAGCGGCCAACGCACACATCTTGATCGCCGAGCACTTCCCGGGGGGGCGGCTGGCCGACGGCAGTGATCAGTTCATACGACTGTACAACCCGACCGGCAGCAGCATCGAACTCGCAGGCTGGTCGATTGGCGATGGCATCGTGCAGGCCACTTTTCCGGCCGGCGCCCGGCTCGGGCCGAAGCAATCCATCTATCTGGCTCGCAACAGCGAGGGCTTTGATGCCGTCATGGGCGCCCGGCCCCAGTACAGTTGGGCCGCCGGAGCGGCAACGCTGCCGGTTCTTGCCGGTGGCGAGGCGCTGCGCTTCGGCCTGAGCAACGGCACCGTGGTCCTGCGCGACGCTGAGGGTGAACCCATCGACATGCTGGCCTATGGAGCACCGCCCCCGCCCGGGGCCGGCGCCTGGAAGGGCGCCCCGGTTCCTTCGCCGCTGGCCGGCGAAATCATCGACCGCGCCCGCGACGATGCCGCTTGGTCCGCCCTGGAGCCGGGTCCCTACCGGCGTGACACCGACACGGCCGCCGACTGGAAGCAGGGCTCCGCCTGGGTCGATGGCCGGGTCTACCGCCCCGGTCAGACCTGGTTTGGCATTCCCACCTACCGGGCAGAATCGGTCACCGCTTACGCCAGCCCTGACAACGCCTACGAAGCGGTCGCCGACGTCATCGACGGCGCCCGCCGGTCCATCGATCTGAACGTCTACGACTTCACTCAGGTACCCATCGCCCAAAAGCTGGCCGCAGCCGTTAGGCGAGGGGTGGAGGTCCGGGTCCTCATGGAGGCCGGCTCACCCCGCCAGCTATACGACCAGGAGCGCTACATGGCCCAGGTTGTCATGGAAGCAGGCGGCCAGGTCCGGTGGATCGTCAATGACCCCGCAGGCGGGGCGCCGGGCCGGTACGTATACAACCACGCCAAGTACATCGTGGCCGATGGGCGCACTACCCTGGTGCAGTCCGAGAACTTCGTCCGTCACGGCCTCTCCCAGGACCCGTCCTTCGGCAACCGAGGCTGGGGCGCCATCGTCACTGACACCAGCCTGGCCACCTACATGGGCCGGGTCTTCGAGGCTGACTGGTCCACCGCCTACGGCGACGTCATGGAATACCGGGCCGGGACCCCCTACGGCCCGCCTGCCCCCGGCTTTGTGCCCGAAACCGAAGTGCTGACCGGAACCTACCCACACCCGTTCCCCCAGTTCACGGTGAGGGGCGTCTCGGTCACTCCGCTGCTCTCGCCTGAGCACACGCTCCTTGAAGCCAAGGGCATCCAGGGCCTGCTGCACAGCGCAAAGGAGTCGATCCTGATAGAACAACAATATGTGCAAGTACACTGCGCCAAATTCCCAAAGACAATTTCCGCCATGAGGCGGCTTTTTTCATGCCTTTTCGACCTTTTTCGCCACTGGAGTCAAGGGTCATGGAGCTACCAGAAAGAATTTGTCAGATAACGATAGACAAAGAGGTGGTACGGGTGGGGCGTCGATCAAAGGAGTACACGGTAACAGTGACCCATTCCTATGTCCACAATCCAGGAGCGGTAGAGCGTGGGCTCCAACTCTGGGCCGCCTACTTGGCGCAGCAAGTGGGCAGGCGCCTTGCCGAGGAGGCGAGGCAACGGCGCAATACCGGGGCGTAGGTTCCACCTGCGCCGCCGGGTCCCAGGCCCGCCCACCTGTCGGTGGCCGGCCTGGGACCGGCTCAGGTCTGGCCAGCCTCGGTGGCTCCGGAATCCGCTTCGCAGGACACCCGCCGCCGTCCCCCCCCCGGGGCCCCCGGCGACGGGTGTCCTGCTACGGGATAGGCGGAGTTAAAAGGCGATATCGACTGCCGTCGATACCGCCAACTCCGCCAAGAGGGATGAAATCCCCCCTGGACCCCGAGATATCGCCGTCCCTCCCGTTGCTTGTCGCACCGGTCGTTCCGCCGATATCTCTGCCCCTTTGGGGGCCATATGAGAGGAGGCATCCCCCCTGAGCGTCACTGAGCCCTTCTTCGTGCGCATCGATGCCGAGGTCGCCCGCCTTGCCAGAGCCACGGCTGAGCACCAGAAGATCCCCCTGCGAGAGGTCACAGAGCGCGCGCTGAAGCTGTTCATCGCTGAGGTCACCGACCCTGGACGAAGAGCCGCCGCCCTGCATGCCATGGAGGACGCTTTACTCGGGCGAATGGATCGCCGCCTGGGCCAGCACTACGAGCGGGTCGCCGGACTGTACGCTCGTGAGGCGTTCGACATCGCTCAGATGTTGGACTTAATGAAGCGCCTTCTCTGGCATAGCATCCGGGGAGACAAGGAGATGTACACCAAGTACGTAGACGAAAGCCGGACGGAGGCGACCCGAATTCTTAGGCAGCGGGCGGAGATCCCGCTGCCCGGTTCGAACGCCGACGAAGCTGTGAAAAAGGCGCAAGAGAAGGCATTCAAACTGCAAGAACAGATCGACCATCAAGATCAACACATCAAGAAACTAGAGCAGATGACTGAGACGTTGTCGGGCCGGGCAAGGAAGGCCGAGTATCGCGAGGTAGAACTAGAACAAGCCCTTCATGAAGAGAAGTCAAGGGCAGAACGAATCGAGGCCCGGTTCGCCTGGGCGATTCAGCAGTTTGAGACACAACGGGGCTTTACCAAGCGCCCCATTGGCGAGTTCCTTCGGTTGTGGGACGAGCAGAACGGGAGGCCCTAGCCATGGCAGTAATGGTCAAGGCACTAGGCTTTTACAGCCACAAGGGCGGCCCAGGCGGTCTGCGGAAGGTGAAGCAGCATCTCAAGTATTTGGAGTTTGGCAAGGAGCACCGGAAGGAGCCAGAAGGCTTCAACGACCGACAGGAGAGCGTAACCCGGGCCGAGTTCTTGGAGCATATCAAGGAGCAGCCCGAGCGCGGCGTGATTGCTCACAAGTTGGTCTTTAGTGTGAGCGAAGACGAGCGGGACCGGTGCGGGGTGAACATGCGTGAGCTCGTCCAGGAGACGATGGCCCAGTGGAGTCAGGAATTAGGTCGGGAAATGCACTGGGTGGGGTTCGAGCATGACGATCCTGGCCACCCGCATGTCCACGTGGTGATTGCGGGTTACGCTGGTGGCCGGCAACTGGGGATCTATGAGCGGGACATACGGTGCATCCGGTCTCTGGCCGAGCGCGAGCGGGAGCGCCAAGCGGAGCGAACCGTTGAGCGGGCGGTCAAAGAGCATCGGAGCATCGCCCATGAGGTCGAGCGCTTCGTCCGTGATGACCGGGAACTAGAGCGGCAGCGAGACCTGGGCTGGGATCGGGGACGCTGAGTCTCTCAAGTAGGAGATGGAACCGAGAGGGTCAGGCTTCCGGCCTGACCCTCTTGAATGGGACGTACCCCGGCCCGGATGGCATGTCAAGGACGGCGCCTCCGGCGCCGCCGCCTTCGGCGGTCGAAGATCCTTGACATGCCATCCGGGCCGGGGTCACTCACTATCAGGGCCTGGAAGGCTTTATGTGCCTTCCAGGCCTCCTTTTGAGGGGCAATGAACCTGATGCCGTCCGAACGTTCATGGGGCACAAAATATTGTGGTAGTCGCGAAAGTGTGACAGTATAATGATAGGTGTGGCA
>JARBUG010000004.1:0-1476 GCA_029239785.1 Symbiobacteriaceae bacterium
CATCGACGAGGCACATCAGCTAGAGGCTGTGGCCACGGGCGCCTTTACGACGAGTTGCTCCTTGGACCAGGTGCAGGCGCTTCTCAGTCAGCTGAACGACAGCGTCCTGCGGGGCGCCATTGGAAACGGGCTGATTCTGACGCTGTCGCGCAAGGTTGGGCGCCCGTTTGCGCCGGTGATCAGCGGGGTTACGCTGCCGCCCGACCGGGACCTCTTCGATCTGCTGGCCGACGTGACGCTAGATGCCCGCCGCTGGCTGAGCGATGTGCGCGGCCGGCTGGATGCGGGGCCGGGCGGCGGCGGCGTTCGCCGTGCTGCTACGGTCCGGTTCGACCACGCCCTCTGGGAGCGGCAACCCGACCTGCGCACGGGGCTGCTCCGGCTGGGCGCCTGCCTGTCCGTGCTCCACCTTGGGCTCAGGCATGTCATGGAGGACCTGTCCGAGCGCGGCGACGATAGCGGGGCGGCCGGGGTCCGGGGGCGTGCGCAATTCCTCGGGGAGGCAGTCGAAGTGCTTCGGGGCGTTCTGGCCTCGGCTGGAGAGCAGGTTGCCTGGGCCGAAGCGGACCGCGATCTTGTGCTGAGCGTGGCGCCGCTCTACCCGGGCGCCCAGTTGCGGGAGAAGTTGTTCGACGTTTATCCCACCGTGGCGCTGGTATCGGCCACGCTAACGGTGGGGGGCTCCTTTGCATACTTGGCACGTGGGCTGGGGTTGAGCAGCCCTGCACTGCGCCCGGTCCACACGGCAGTGGTCGAGTCACCCTTCGCCTGGAGGGAGCAGGCTCTGCTGCTCGCCCTCGATGACGCCCCCGCCCCCCGTGGCACCGCCGACCCCGCGTACATTCGCAGCCTGACCGACAGCCTGGGTCAACTGCTCCCGGCCGTTGGCGGCCAGTGCCTGGTACTGTTCACGGCCAACACCGTTCTGGAGGAATGCCTCCAGGCCCTGAGGCCTTCGCTGGCCGGGCGCGGCATTACGCTGCTAGGGCAAGGGCTGGACGGCACGCCCACGCAGCTCATCGAACGGCTTAAGGCGGAGTCCAACGTCATCGTCTTCGGGTCGGGCAGTTTCTGGGAAGGGGTCGATGTGGCCGGCGAGGCGCTCTCCTGCCTGATTATCACCCGGTTGCCGTTTCGCCCGCCCGACTCGCCCGTGGCAGCGGCCCGGGCCGAAGCCGAGGAGCGCCAGGGCCGGAATCCCTTCGATACGCTGTCGCTGCCCGAGGCGGTCATTCGCTTCCGGCAGGGCTTCGGGCGTCTGATTCGGACCCGGTCGGACCGGGGCGTGGTGATTGTGCTCGACAGCCGGATTCTGCCGGCCAATTCCCGCTATGCGGATGCGTTCCTCTCCTCGCTTACACCGGTAGCACGTATCAAAGGGAGCATGGCCACGGTGCTCCGCCGCACGGCGGAGTGGCTCGGGCGGGCGTGAGGCCAGAATGATCGGTGCGTCGTAACGGCGGCGGGCGACACCTC
>JARBUG010000004.1:1523-121220 GCA_029239785.1 Symbiobacteriaceae bacterium
CGCCCGCCGCCACGTCATTATAGGAGAGGGTGTGGGCGCCCCGCAGGCACACACAGACTCTACCGCACCCCGAAGCTCTCCTTCAGCTTCGCTGCCTGCTCCGCCGTAATCGTCCCGGCCTCCACGGCGGCATCCAGCTTGTCCTGGAAGGCCTCCCGCAAGACGCCCTTGCCCATCATCACGGGGCCGCCCTTCATGCCGTGGCCCTTCATCACCATCCCGCCGTTTGCCAGCATCTTGTCGGCCTGCTCCTGCGTCAGCTTGCCGGCCTTCACGGCCTCATCAAGCATGGCCTTCAGCTCTTCCTGGGTCAGAGGAGCGCCCTTGTGCACGAAGACACGGGCATGGCCGAACCCCTTCCCCTCGAACTTGTTGAGCCGGTCCGCCTCCTCCTGGGTAATCGTCCCCTCGGCCACCGCCTTATCCGTCAATGCCTTGGCGTCAGCCTGGAACTTTTCCATGTACGATTTGCGCAGCTCCTGCAGCTGGCTGAGCACGCTCTTGGCGCCCTCAGAAAGCTGGCCCAGCGGGCCGACCTTCACTACCTCTGCTGTACCGCCCGCCGCCTGGGCGGAAGCGTCAGCCGGCGCCTCGTTCGCCATGGCGACACCCGCCAGCAGACCCCCGGAAATCAAGAGAGCGCCCACGGCAACACCAATCTTCTGCTTCAGACCCATCTCAACATCACCTTTCCTGTTTGAATCATCTCGGGAACTGCACTCATCGTACCCGTGAACGCTGAAGATTGTCTGAAAGTATGGTGCACACAGCATCAAAGCTCGGTGCAGACTTCTGCACTGTTCGGCAGACGTAGAAAGGACCGGCCCGGCAGGGCGCGGTCCTTTCTGTATGTGGTTGGACGCTTGTTGGCCGCTCAGCTCGCCGGCGGACTCAGGTGCACCTCGACCTCCGCCGTCGGGGCAGGGCGGTGCAACCGGATCGGTCCGGCAGACCTGGCGACCCGGTCGCTTCTGGTGCTGGCGCCTGGCCAAAGCAGCCCGCACAGCCCGATCAGGCCGATTATCGGGGCGAGTCCGGCGATCCACCATTGCGACATGGGATCACCTCCAGCAACGGGGCTCATATAGGTAGGGGCGGATGCAACCGGCCCCACTTCAATCTATGTTCAACAGCGCACGACGGACCGGACGTGAATAGGTTGAAAAAGGGTGTGCTCCGCCCCCCCTCGGGGCAGAGATCCGGAACAACACGTGAGGGGTTATCCTGATGAGGACCCTGTTTGACTACCTGAACGGGCTGGTCGGCACCTACGTGCAGGTCGAGCGGGGTGGGCCGGATGCCTGTCAGGGATGGTTCGCTTCCGCCCAGGACGATTACCTGACCATCGTCTCCGGAACGGGCGACGCCCTTCATCTGCCCCTGCGCCATGTTCGCAGCATCACGCCGGTTCCGCCGCCGACTGACGAACGGCGCCCGGCGGCCTATGCAGTGCGGCCACCCACATTTCTTGACCTGCTCCTTGGCAGTGTTGGCCAGGTGGTCCGCATTTACCATGCTGGTCCCGAAGTGAGCGTGGGGACGCTTCGCGAGGCGACACAGGACTTCCTCCTGCTCGAAGATATGGCCGGGGACATAGTCTGCTATTTCTCCTTCCACGTGCGTAGCCTGTACGTGGTGCCACGGGCGCGACCCAGCCGCAGGGACATAAGCGAAGTCGACGCCCCGGGAAGGTGACAGTTTTGGCAACCTGGATGCTTGCGCTCGCGGCCTTTCTCATCACGGTGATCCTGGTCCTGTGGCGACCAGGCAGAATACACGAGGCCATTCCTGCCCTGATCGGGGCCTTTGCCATGTTCGTCTTTGGACTCGTGGACCGGGCCGATGTGCTGCAAGTGGGACACGTGGTCTGGAACTCCGCCATGACGATCATTTCCACATTTGTGATGGCGTCCGTCCTGGAAGGGGCCGGTTTTTTTGATTGGGTGGGGGACCGTCTGCTGGAACGGGCAGGGGGCTCGGGACGGCGCCTCTTCCACCTGCTTCTGGCATTCAGCGCCTGCCTGACGCTCTTCCTGAACAACGACGGCTCCATCTTCCTGGGTACACCGGTGATCCTGGCCTTGCTCCGCCGGCTCCGCCTACCCCGGCAGACCGAGTGGGCGTACCTGATCGCCGCCTGTCTGATCGCCAGCGCTTCCAGCCCGCCCATTGGCGTCAGCAACATGGCCAACTTGGAGGCCATGACGCTGGTGGGCATCTCGCTGAACAAACACCTGCACTTTGTGGCGTTTCCGGCAGTGCTCGGGCTCGCAACCTGTTGGGCGATGCTGCGGTTTATGTTGGGTCGGCACCTGCCCGAGCGGCTAGATCTGGCAAATGTTGAAACAGATTGGGCCGACCCGGGGGCAATGCACCCCCACGCCGTACGCCACGGTGTCAGGGGAATGCCGACAGATCACCGCTCGACGGACCACCCGCCGCGCTCAGCGCCGCTTCGTCCCCGTGATTGGTCGCGCATCGACGTGCGCCCTGCCCGGCGGTCGGATCCTGCGTTCATGTGGTTTGCGGTCGGTGTGGTGATTCTGGTGCGGCTGGGGTTCTTTGTCGCTTCTGCGGAGGGATGGCCGACCTATACCGTGTCGGTGGCGGGCGCCCTGCTCCTGCTCGCCGTCAACCTGACGCGCCGGGTGACCGATACCCGTACCGTGATCATGCAGGCGCCCTGGGCGATTCTCGCCTTCGCCTTCGGGATGGATTTGGTGGTATTTGGACTGCGCACCGCAGGCCTGATTGGCCTAACTGCCCACTGGCTCGGAAACCTGACCGCAGGCGCCCCTGCCAACGCTGGCGTCTTTCCGGGCTTGCTCACCACCGGTGTTTCCGCGCTGCTGAACAATCATCCCGGGCTCATTATTGGGGCGCTGACATTGACCGAAATGGGGACGCTGAGCAGCACGATGCTGTACAGCGCGTATGCTGGTGTGGTTCTCGGCGCCGACCTGGGGGCCCTCGTGACACCCGTGGGCACGCTGGCCTGCCTCATCTGGTTCCATATCCTCGCCCAACACGGACGGCGATACAGTTGGTGGGAGTTTTTGCGGATCACGCTTGTGGTGATTCCGGTCAGTCTGGTCATCGCTCTGGGCGGCCTCTACCTGCAAACCATGCTGCTCCTGGGCTAACGACCAAAAGCGGCTCGCTGCTATGCGGGCCGCTTTCATCTTCGCCATGCACAAAGGCGATTTTGTCGAAGCAGTCAATTCGGCGAGGGCTGGCATATAGTGTTACCAAACTGCGCTCTAGCGCGTGGGAGGGAAAGGGAGTTGGCCCATTTCAGGGAGCACGTTTCCAGCCTGATCGGCAAAAACATCCGGTTAGGGCGTGGGGGCCCCGACGAACGCAAAGGGACATTGGTAGCGGTCAAGGATGAGTTCCTGACCCTGTTGTCTGAGGACAAATCTCTTGTTCACTATCCGCTTCACCATCTAAAGAGCATTACGGAATTGGTGAACGATGAACCCAACAGGATTGAGGATGGGGTCGCGGAGACCATTGCCGGGCTGCCCTCGTCACTGAGTGAGCTGCTTAGCACATACGTTGGCCTGAAGGTTCAGGTTTACGATCACGGGCCGGAGACGGCGGCCGGTATCGTGTTCAGCGTTGGGCTTGACTTCGTTCAGTTGGTTACATCGCCTGATGAGATGGTACATTACCCGTTCTTCCATATTCGCAGCGTCCGGCTTGCCAAGGCCAAGGGTAAGGACGGCAAGGACGGCAAGGACAGCAAGGACGGTAAGGACGGCAAGGACAGCAAGGACGGCAAGGACGGTAAGGACGGTAAGGACGGCAAGGATTCGAGCGGCGACCGGAGCCGGAGCGACAGCAGCGACCGGAGCCGGAGCGACAGCAGCGACCGGAGCCGGAGTGACAGCGGCGATCGGAGCCGGAGTGACCGGAGCTAATTGGCTTCATGCGTGAAGAGGCCGGGACTGACAGAGAACCTGTCGGTCCCGTCTGCTTTTCACCACCGCCACAGACTGCACCGCTTATGTCAACGGCTCATAGGATGTGGTGGGTGCCGCCCCGCCAAAGATCGGGGCCCCAGTGGAGGGTTTCACCAGATGGGTTCGTCCAAGAAGGAAGCCAAGAAGAAGGCTCTGGAGTTGGAGCAGGAGATGCTCGCTGTCGTAGCCGCTGACCAAGGGCACCGCGACGGCGACAAGGAGAAGGGCGGCGACGGGCATGGCCGGTCGGGCGGCCGGGGCCGTTCCGGCGGTCGGGGCCGTTCCGGTGGCGGTGGACGCTCTGGTGGCGGCGGACGCTCTGATGGCCGGGGCCGTTCGGGTGGCCGCGGCCGATCCAGCGGCGGCGGACGCTCCGGTGGCGGGCGTTCACGTAGCGACCGTTCCGATCGCAGCGGGCGTTCACGTAGCGACCGTTCCGATCGCAGCGGGCGTTCACGTAGCGACCGTTCCGACCGCAGCGGGCGTTCACGTAGCGACCGTTCCGATCGCAGCGGGCGTTCGCGTAGCGACCGTTCCGATCGCAGCGGACGTTCGCGTAGCGACCGTTCCGACCGCAGCGGACGTTCGCGTAGCGACCGTTCCGACCGCAGCGGTGGCCGTGGCGGACGCAGCGGTGGCCGTGGCGGACGCAGCGGTGGCCGTGGCGGTCGCAGTGGCAGCCGTGGCGGCCGCAGTGGCAGCCGTGGCGGTCGCAGCGGACACGGTGGCGGCAAGGGCCACCGCTAACTCACACATTCCGGCTCAGTCTCCTGGGGGGCGGCAAGGCGCCGCCCCCATTACATCCTCGGCAATGAGGTGACCCCGGTGCCCCTGGCTGAGTATCACCTGAAACTGGACCCCGCCGACCTGCGCTGGTTCCACGACCACCCGGGCACCGACCGCTGCTTCCCGGCCATCCTGGAGACCGATACCAGCGCCTGCCCGGTCTGGATCGGCTACCGGGGCCGCTACTCCCGCAACTTCCGCAAGCCATCTTACGACATCTGGTTTGGCGACAAACGGCTGCCCGATTGGGGACCTGAACTTCATCTGAACGCGGCCTACCGCGACCCGTCGCTCATGCGGGGCCGGCTCTCCTTCGCCCTGTTCGAGAAGCTCAGCGTCGCGGTCCCCCGCTGCAAGCACATCTGGCTTGCCATCAACGAGCAGAACGAAGGCGTATACACAGCCATCGAAGCGGTGGACCGCGCATGGCTCCAGCGCCAGACGCTGCCCGACGGCCCCATCTACTTTGCCGTAGGGTCCAAGGGCAACTTCGGCCTGATCGACCAGGACCTGCGCCGCCCCAAGCGCTACATCACCGCCGGTTATGAAAAACGGCACCCCGACGACGACTTCACCGACCTGGAGGAACTGATCGAAGCGATCACCTTTCCCACGGCCCTGGAGTTTCCCAGTCAGATCGGGCGGACTATCGACGTTGAGAACTGCCTGCGCTGGCTGGTGGGCATGGAATTCGTCAGCCATACAGACGGCATTGTGCAGAACTACGCACTCTATAAATCCTCCGCCGGACAGTGGCGGTTCAGCCCCTGGGACCTGGACGGCACGTGGGGGCGGTACCCATCTGGCGTCGCCTCGCGGGCGGACCACATGCCCGTGGGAACGGGGGAAGATAACTACCTGCTGGTACGCTTGCTCCGGTCGGAGCGCTGGCGGGCACAGTACATCGACATCTGGCGGAAGGCCCTCCGGACCGTTTTTGTGCCGGAGCGTCTCGATGAGATGATCGCGGAGATGTACGACGAGATCCGGGGCGACGTGGTGCAGGATCGCTGGAAACGGCACAGCAACACCACGTTCCGCCGGGAGCCGGAGCGCCTGCGCAGGTACGTGCGCGACCGGCTGGCTTTTGTGCAGTCCGAGTTGGGCTTGTCACAACGAAGGGGCTCGTTCATGAAGTAAGAAGGCTCCCGCCGGGGCCGTCGTCGGGGCGGTAGGGCACCTTGTCGGGCACCAGGCACCTTGTGGGGCACTGGGCACCTTGTGGGGCACCGGGCACCTTGTGGGGCACCGGGCACCTTGTGGGGCACCGGGCACCTTGTCGGGCACCAGGCACCCTTCGGGTCGTTTAGGGTGATGCGATCCACGCGTAGATGATCGCGATCGGCAGGAGCCCCGCGGCCGCCCCGAGGGCGACGCGGGGCCAACGCATGCCCATGGCCCCGGCCATGATGGCCACCGTTTCTGCCAGGATGGGCACGGGGCGGGTGATGATGATCGCCACAAGGCCCCAGCGGTCGAGCAGGCGGCGGGCCCTTGACTGTTCGGCGGGGGTCAGGTGGCGGGCGCCCCGCCGGCCGATGGCCCAGCCTGCCAGGGCGGCCCCGAGCCCTCCGGTCAGGGAGAGTGCCGCCCCGCCCCAGAGCCCGAAGAGCGCACCGTTGGCGAGCATCAGCAGGCTGGATGGGACGGGGATGAGGACGTCGGCGACCAGGAGGCTGAGGCTGATCGCGGCCGCCAGGGGGCGCCCGCGGGTGAGCCACGGGGTCGGGTCGGTCAGGAGCGGGATCCGCAGGGTATCCACGATGATAAAGAGGGTCAGGAGCAGGGCGGCGAGGCCCAGGGAGACGAGTGCGAGCCGGCGCATGGGCGCCCACCTCCGTGGGTCAGGGTATGCGGGTGTTTCCCGCCTGCTTCCCGCTTGCTTCCCGGTGTTTTCCCGGTGTTTTCCCGCGATGCCCGGGAGGGGCGGCAGGCCTTCTGGGGCGCGGGTTCCAGGGCGCCCGGGGCGCGTTGGCGGGGGGCTGGCGGTGGCGAGCCGGGGGCGGGGTGCGGCCGCCTGCCCGTGGTGATAGATTGATAGGAGCCTACTGCCACGGGCATCTCGGGCGTCGGCAACGACGAACCGGGGAGGGTGGGGCCTGTTTCCCGCTTGCTTCCTGCTTGTCTCCTGCTTGCTTCCCGGTTGTTACCCAGCCGCCGGCCTTGCGTGGCATCTGCTTGACTCGCGCGAATCTAGCGAAAACACCCCTTGCTTTTTTGAAGTCATGGTAGTATTATCCAATATAGTTGATAGTTTTTAGGAAAGCATCCGATTTGGAGGTGGATTCAGGGTGGAGAAGCCCACGACCCAGGGAGATCAGTCCGTGGCGGCCGCCGCTCAGCCCCCCGTAGTCGAGAACCATGTTCCGCAGCCCGCGGCCGACGGGATCGTCGAAGAGATCATGGATCAGTCGGTGATGGATGCACTCAACAAGGTCACGCGGGAGCAGCTGCTCGGCCCCGATCCCGACGCCGAGGCGATCATGGGTACGGCCTACAGCTCATCGGCGTGGATACATGGGCCCGGGAACGTGGAGTTTCTGGCGGTGGCAGATGACCGCCTCACCCGGATTGAGAACATCGAGCGGGAGCAGAAGCAACTGCCGCTGGTGAACCGGGTTGATCGGCTGATCGGGCGCATTGTGCCGGGTACCAAGTTGCTGGCACTGATTGCGGCCCCGGATACCGACCTGACCGCCACTGAGGTGAAGCGGTACGACGGCGATTCGAGCGCCTGGGCCAATTACAGTGAGCTGTTGGCGTCCCGGAAGTTGGGTGTTGATAGTGGGTATCGGCAGTTGTACCACGTCGCTTATGTGCCGAAGACCAGCCCGCTGTGGCCGGCTCTGGTCATCGACCTGAGCAAGCCTCGGGAGCGGCGGCAGTCCAAGCGTAAGAAGGTCGACGAAACTTAAGCATATGGCCCGGGGGCGTTCGCCTCCGGGCTTTTCCGCGGGCTCGGGCAGGCGGGACCGGGTTGTCTGCCCGGGGGGCGGCGTGCAGATCCTGGGAAGTAGGCGGGAGAGTCCTGGGAAGTAGGCGGGAGAGTCCCGGGAAGTAAGCGGGAGAGTCCCGGGAAGTAAGCGGGAGAGTCCCGGGAAGTAGGCAGGAGGTGGCTGGTGCTGGGCTCGCTGGCTGGCGGGGCATCTCTGGAAGGTGCGTGGCTCTAGGGCCGGACGTTTGGGTCACGCAAGGGCTGAATCGCTCCGGCACCAGGTAGGGACCGGGTCTGGGTGGCCAGGGCTACGGCTAGAGATCCCCGGAGTGCCTGCAGGACAAGGTGCGGGGGGCCCGCAGGGGTGGTCGGCGCAGAGCCGGGAAGCGAGGGGGAAGCGGGCGGGAAGCAGGGGGGAGACAGGCGGGAAACAAGCAGGAAACAGGCGGGGATTGGTACAGCGTCTGTTGCTTGCCCGGCGAAGCGAGTCCCATGGCCTGGGCAGCGGGCGCCGACCGACCCGGCAAACTGTGCTCCCCTGGTTCTCTGCTACCACATTTGCAGGGTACTTGCCCCCAGATGCGTGGGCGGATGGTCGGAGAGGCTGGTTTTCCCCGTTTGCGAGGGTTTTCCGGCCGCTCCGACCATTCGCGCACGGTGTTCCAGGAGATCGGCATGCAAAAGCGGGTGCAGGCTGCGACCGTCCGACGCATCACGGGGGCGCCAGTGTCCGCGCTCCCTACCTGGGCCGCAGCTTCTTGAACCGGGCATTATGCTCCGGTCCCTCGACCACCGCGACCTTGACCGGCACCTTGTACGGCTCCAGCCGGCCCCGGCAGTGGTCCCGCATGCGGCGCTTGAGGCTGGCCGGGTCTTCGGGCGCGGCCAGCACTACCCGTGCCGCGACGATCTGCCCGGTCAGGGGGTGGCGCTCACCGTAGACTGTGGCATCAAGCACGCCGTCCATCTCCAGCAGGATGCTTTCGACTTCGGCGGGGTAGACCTTCGCTCCGCCCACGTTGATCCAGTCCGACTCACGCCCCAGGATGCGCAGGAACTCGCCGTCCTGCTCGACCCGGTCGCCCGTGCAGAACCAGCCGTCGGCATCGAAAGGGGATGGGGCGTTCAGGTAGCCGAGCATGGCGGACCGGGTGCGAATCCAGAGGACCCCGTCGACGACTTTGGTCTCGACTCCCTCGCCGCCCACCTTGACCCAGAGCGAGTCGCTGCTGCGGGACTTGGCCCGCAGGATGCCGAGTTCGGAGAGGCCGTAGGTCTGGGCGAGGGTGACGCCGGGGAGGGCGGTTGCGAGACGACGCAGGACGGTCTCGGGCATGACCTCGGTGCCGTAGGTGATCAGTTTGAGAGAGGAGAGGTCGTGCTGGCGGTAGGCCTCGGAGATGAGGAGGAGGTTGAGGAAGGTGGGCGAGGCGGGCAGCAGATCGGCCCGGTGCCGGGCGATGGCCGCGCAGACCTCGGCGGGGGAGCGCCCGGTGCGGGGAGCGGCGGCCGGTGTGGGTGCGGCGGCCGGCGTGGGTGCGGCGGCGGGCGTGATCAGCGTCCCCCCGTTGGCCAGGGTGTGAAGCAGCGTATTCATCCCGCCGATGTGATCGAGGAGGAGGAACGCAATCGTCCGCCAGGCCGGGCGGGGGGTGCGGAACTTCTCCAGCATCAGCCCCAGGTCGTGCACGATGCCCTTGCTCTTGCCCGTCGACCCGGACGAGAAGAGCACCAGCCCCGGGCGCCCGCCCTGGCGCAGTGCCAGCAGCAGTTCATGCGCCACGGCCTGCTGCTGCCATGACACCTGCCACGAATCGTCGGGGGCGAACGCCACCGCCACCTCGACCTGTGCCAGGGCGGAAAACTCCACCTGGTTCTCCATCGATGCCGATGCAATTGGCACGAGGATATTCCGGTTCGCCATCAACGCGAGCAGCAGGGCGGAGAGGGCGGGCGAGTAGTCGCCGTGGATGGCGACCACCTGCCCCGGAGCGATCCCGGCCTGGGCCAGGCGCTGCCCCCAGGCTTCCACCTCCTGCGCCAGCCAGGCATAGGAGTAGGCCCGGTCCGCCCAGATGAAAGCCGGCGCCTCTCCCCGGGGGGCGAAGCGCTCCAGGAACCAATCCATAGACATATCAAGCGCCCCCCAAGTACAGGACCTGCCCGGTGATGGCCAGGCTCTCGGGCCGTGCAAAGAAGTCGACAACATTCGCGACATCCGCAAAGGTGCTGAACTGCTTCGTCGGCAGACGATCCACCAGCGCCTGCAGCTTCGCCTCGGGCACCCCGGCGATCAGGTCGGTGCGAATGGGCCCCGGCCCCACGGCGTTGACCGTAATGCCGAAGGGCGCCAGCTCTTTGGCCAGCACGCGGGTGAAAGTGACGACGGCGCCCTTGGACGCAGCATAGATCGATTCGCCCTCCAGCCCCAGCGGCACCGCCACCGTACTGAAGTTGATGATGCGGCCATAGCGCCGGCGCATCATGAGCTTCGCCGCTTCCTTGGCGACGAGGAAGGAGCCGACGAAGTTGGTGGCCATCAGCCGCTCTGCCGTGGTGCCGGGGGTGGTGAGGGCCAGGTTCATGGAGGCGATGCCGGCGTTGTTGATGAGGATGTCGAGCCGCCCGTGCTTCCGGGAGATGGCGCGGATCATGGCGGCGACCGCAGCTTCGTCGGTCACATCTACCTGATGGTGGTCATAGCCCGGGGCCTGCGCCTCGGCGCCCGGGGCCGGCCCCCGGCTGCAGCCCACCACCCGGCACCCCCTGGCCAGGTAATGCCGGACCAACTCCCGCCCGATGCCCCGGCTGGCGCCGGTGATCAGCACGACTTCGCTATCTGCCATCGGCCTGGGTTCCCAACGCTACGATATAGTCGGCCAGCGTCCCGACCGTCCGGAACGGGCTCCGCTGCTGCGACATGGCGCGGTCATCGGAAAGGGGCCGGTCCAGCCCGAACCGGTCGGCCAGACGGTCCTCGATTTCGACCAGGAGCATGACGAGATCCATCGAGTTCAGCGGGGCGCCCTGTCCGAACAGGGGCGTCTCCGGTGCGAAAGTGAGCTGCTTCTCCCCGTGGATGGCGTTGAACGCATCCACCGACTCGCGCAGCAGATCGAGCACGTCATCGCGCGTCACGGGCCACACTCCTTCGATACGACTGGTACCCACCCTGTACCATATGCGGCGGCGGACACCCTTTCCACCGATGGTTCATAGCTTGACTACCAAAAGGGGGGCTCGGGGTGGGAGAGCCGACGGTGAAGCCTGGCTGTCAGATCGCCGAGGGGGTCGTGCTGGGCGAGAACGCCGTGCTGCATGAGGGTGTTGTCATCGGTGCGGGGTGTCGCATCGGCAGCAATGTGACGATCCATGCGGGCACCCGCATCGGCGATGATGTGACGGTTTTCGACAGCGCCGTGCTGGGCCGGCTGCCGCAGGGGACCCGCAGCCTGCGCCGGGCGCCGGGCGCTGCGGCTGCGCTGCCGCCGCTGACGATTGGGGCGGGCAGCGTGATTGGCGCGTGCGCCGTCCTGTATGCCGGCACCACATTGGGGGATGAGGTGCTGGTCGGCGACGGGGCGTCCATCCGCGAAGATTGCACCGTGGGCGATCTGACGGTGATCGGGCGGGGGGTGACCGTCAACTGCCGGGCGATCATCGGGCGTAAGGTGAAGATTATGGACCTTTCGCATGTGACGGCGGACTGCCTGATTGAGGATGAGGTCTTCATCAGCCTGTTGGTGGGCATGGCGAACGACCCGACCATGGGGCGCCGGGCGCCGGGGGAGACGGTGGCGTATCAGGGGCCGACGATCCGGCGGGGGGCGGCGATTGGGGCGGGGACGATTTTGGTGCCGGGCGTCGAGGTGGGCGAGATGGCGATGGTCGCGGCGGGGAGTCTGGTCAACCGGTCGATTCCCGCCTGGAAGTCGGCGGCGGGTTCTCCGGTGCGAGTGCTCGGGGATGTGCCGAGGTAGGGGGCAAGCCGGGGGCGTCCGCATACTATGTCAACTACAGCCCACATCAAAACAGGATGGTGAGACCGCCGTGGCCGATGCCAACCTGAGCCCGGCAGGCGTGGCCCTCAAGAAAAACGTGCAGGCCCACCAGGCGGTCGTTGCGGTCATCGGTGCCGGCTACGTCGGCCTGCCACTGGCCGTGGAACTGGGGAAGGAATCCTTCCCGGTCATCTGCATTGACAGCAACCCGGAGCGGGTCGCGCTGATCCGCACCGGTCAGAGCTATATCCGTGACGTAGCTGCCGCTGACCTGGCCGCCCTCGTGGCGGCCGGCCAACTCACTGCCACCACCGCCTTTGGCGACCTGAGCCGGGCGGACGTCATCATCGCCTGCGTGCCCACGCCCCTGACGGAGACCAAGGACCCGGACATCTCCTGCATTCGGGAGGTGGCGGCGCAGGTTGCCGCCCATCTGCGCCCGGGGCAGTTGATCTCGCTGGAATCGACCACCTACCCGGGCACCGTCGAGGAGGTCGTGCTGCCGCTGCTGGCGGCGACCGGCCATCAGGTGGGGGTGGACTTCTTCCTTTGTCACTCCCCGGAGCGGGTCGACCCGGGCAATGCTCACCGCACCACCCGCAACACCGCAAAGGTGGTCGGCGGCGTCACGGCGGCTTGCCAGGAGATCGCCGTCACTTTTTACGAACAGATCGTCCCGCATGTGGTGCGGGTCTCATCGCCGCGGGTGGCCGAGGTGACGAAGCTGTTCGAGAACACGTACCGGTCTGTCAACATCGCACTGGTCAACGAACTGGCGATGCTCTGCGAGCGGATGGGCCTGGACGTGTGGGAAGTGGTGGAGGCGGCATCCACCAAGGGATTTGGCATTCAGACCTTCTGGCCGGGGCCCGGCGTGGGGGGGCACTGCATCGCCCTGGACCCGCTCTACTTGGCGTGGAAGGCGCGGGCGTATGACTTCCCGGCCCGGTTCATCGAGCTGGCGAATGAGATCAACCTGCGCATGCCCCATTTCGTCAAGGACAAGTTAGTCCGGCTGCTGGGCGAGGCGGGCAAGCCGCTGCACGGGTCGCGGGTGCTGGTGGTGGGCGTCGCCTACAAGCGTGATGTGCCGGATGTGCGGGAGTCGCCGGCGCTGAAGCTGATCCAGATTCTGCTGGCCGAGGGCGCCGATGTGGTCTATCACGATCCGTGGGTGCCCAAGGTGGCGCCGGATGGGTGGTTCCGGCATCAGCTGTCGTCGGTGGAACTGACGGATGATTTGTGGCCGACGGTGGCTGCGGCGGTGATCACCACCGATCATTCGCATGTGGATTATGCGTTGGTGTGCAGCCGGGTGCCGGTGGTGCTGGATGCGCGGAATGTGACGAAGGGGATCGCCCCGGGCGGGGGGCGGGTGGTGCGCTTGTGAGTGAAGTAAGGGTCGGGGTCATCGGGGCCGGAAACTGGGGGAAGAACGTGGTGCGCACGTTCCACTCGCTCGGGGCGCTGGCCGCTGTGGCGGAGGCGGATGTGGCGCTGCATCCGGCGCTGGCGGCGGAGTATCCGGGCGTCCC
Source organism: Symbiobacteriaceae bacterium (assembly GCA_029239785.1). Taxonomy (GTDB): domain Bacteria; phylum Bacillota; class Sulfobacillia; order Symbiobacteriales; family Symbiobacteriaceae; genus JARBUG01. The sequence continues at coordinate 14,746 of JARBUG010000004.1, forward strand.
CCTGCATGCGGACTACCGCAGCCTGCTGGCGGATGAGGCAATTACGGCGGTGGTGGTGGCCACGCCGGCGCCCACCCACGGCCAGATCGCCCGTGATGCGCTGCTGGCGGGCAAGGATGTGCTGGTCGAGAAGCCCATCACCCTGGCCTCCGCCGAGGCGGAAACACTGGTCGCCCTGGCCCGGGAGCGTGGGCGCATCTTGATGGTGGGGCACCTGCTGCTCTTTCAGCCCGCCATTCAGTGGCTGAAGGCGTACTTGGACGGCGGCGCCCTGGGGCGGGTGGTCAGCCTCCATCAGGAGCGGCTCAACCTGGGGCGGGCCCGAGCGGTGGAGAATGCGCTCTGGAGCCTGGGTGTGCATGATGTGGCCGTGCTGCTCTATCTGATGGGCGGTCAGGAGCCGTGCCGGGTGGAGGCGACCGGGCACTGCGTCTTGCAGCCGTCGGTTGCGGATGACGTTTATCTGCACCTGCACTTTTCGGATGGGACGCAGGCGCATCTGCATACGTCGTGGCTGTGGCCGGAGAAGTGCCGGCGGCTGACGGTGGTGGGGTCGGCGGGGATGTTGGTCTACGATGAAGTCGCGCAGACGGTGACGCTGCATAAGAAGCGGATTGCGTCGGATTTGCAGCAGTGGGATGAGGGGAGCGAGGTGCTCTTCCGGGGGAGCGGGGAACCGCTGATGCTGGAGGCGGCGCATTTCCTGGAAGGGGTGCGGAGCCGGATGCCATCGCCCCTGATCGACGGGATGCGCGGGGCGGAGGTTGTGCGGGTGTTGGAGCAGGCCGCCTCTGGCGGGAAGGGGGGAGACGATGCGGGTTCCCTTGCTGGACCTGACGGTGCAACTCCGGGAGCTGGAGGATGAGGTGGCGGCCGCCGTGAGCGGGGTGCTGCGGGGCGGCCAGTTCATCATGGGGCCGCAGGTAGCGGCGCTGGAGGCGGAGTTGGCGGCTTTCACGGGGGTGGGGCACGCCATCGGGGTGGCCAATGGGAGCGATGCGCTGCATCTGGCGCTGCTGGCGGCCGGGGTGGGTCCGGGGGATGAGGTGATCTGCCCGGCGTTCACGTTCTTTGCCACGGCCGGGGCGGTGGCGCGGGCCGGGGCGACGCCCGTCTTTGTCGATATTGATCCGGTGACGTATACGTTGTCGGTGGATGATGCGGCGGGGCGGGTGGGGCCCCGGACCCGGGCGATCATTCCCGTGCATTTGTATGGGCATCCCGCCGAGATGGATGGTGTGATGCGCCTGGCGGCGGCGCATGGGCTGACGGTGATTGAGGATACGGCCCAGGCGATTGGGGCGGCGGTGCCGGATGGGCGCCGGGTGGCGGCGATTGGGGATTTCGGGACTTATAGCTTTTTTCCCAGCAAGAACCTGGGGGCCCTCGGGGACGGGGGCATGGTAGTATGTGCCGATGCGGACCTGGCGGCGAAGGTCAGGTTGCTGCGGGTGCATGGGGCGAAGCCCAGGTATTATCATCGGGTGCTGGGGTATAACAGCCGGCTGGATGAGTTGCAGGCGGCGATTTTGCGGGTGAAGCTGAAGCGGTTGGAGGGCTGGACGGAGGCCCGGCGGGCGGCGGCGGAGCGGTATGGGCGGTTGTTCGCTGAGGCCGGGCTGGGCGGTGGGGCGCCCGCACCGGGCGGTCCGGTTGTGCTTCCGGTGGAACGCCCTGGCTTTACCCACGTATATCATCAGTACACGATCAGGGCTGACCGCCGGGATGCTCTGCAGGCGCACTTGGAGCATGGCGGGGTCGGGACGGCTGTGTACTACCCGCTGCCCCTGCACTTGCAGCCCGCCTTTGCGGAACTGGGCTATCGCGCTGGCGACCTGCCAGTGACGGAGGCGGCGTGCGCCGAAGTGTTGTCGCTGCCCATCTTCCCGGAGTTGACGGGGGAGCAGCAGGAGTACGTGGTGGAGCAGGTCGCCTCGTTCTACGCCGGGGGCAGGTAGGAGGGAACCATCCATGCGATTCGCAGGCGCCAACGTACTGGTCACCGGGGGGCTTGGGTTTGTGGGCGCCCGGGTGGCCAGGGCCCTGGTCGCCGAGGGCGCCAGCGTCACCATCCTCGACAATGGCTTCAACGGCAGCGAGCAGGCCGTGGCCGGGGTGCCGGCCCACGTGGTCCGGGGCAGCGTCACCGATGCCGACCTGGTCGCCGACCTGGTCCGCCCCGCGGACCTGGTCTTTCACATGGCGGCGCAGTCCATCATCGCATCGACTGCGGACCCGCGGGAGGACTTTGCCAGCAACTTCATCGGCACCCTGAACGTCCTGATGGCCATGAAGGGGCGCCCGCCCGAGGCCTGCCGGATGGTCTACACCTCATCGGCCTCTGTCTACGGCAACCCACGGCACCTGCCGGTCGCCGAGGACGACGGTTTCTGCGTCCTGTCGCCCTACGCCGCCGGCAAGCTGTGCGGTGAGCACTACTGCCAGGCCTTCTACGAAGTCTACGGGGTGCCCTCGGCCATCGTGCGGTACTCCAACGTCTACGGGCCGGGGCAGACGAACCGCAACCCGTACTGCGGCGTAATCGGCAAGTTTATCGAGGCCGCCATCAGCGGGCAGCCGCTGCGCATTCATGGCGACGGCGAGCAGACCCGTGACTTCACCTTCGTCGATGATGCCGTCGAGGCGACGCTGCTGGCGGCACTGACGCCATCTGCCATCGGCGATGTGTTCAACGCAGGCACCGGGACGGAGTGCAGCATCAACACCCTTGCGAGGCTTGTGCTGGAGGCGGCGGGCAGCGCCAGCCCCATCGAGTACGTGGCGAAGCGGGATATCGACAACATTCCGCGGCGGGCGGTGAGCATCGAGAAGGCCCGGCGCCGGCTGCGGTGGGCGCCCCGGGTCCGGCTCCGGGAGGGGATTGGCCGCACCGTGGCCTGGTACCGGCAGATGGCCGACACGCATCCATAGGAGGTGGCGGAGATGAACGTCCTGTTTTTGGAAGTCGAGCCGCTGTACGAGGACTTGCTGCCCACCGGCCTGCGCCAGGTGGGATGCAGCGTCAGGACCCTGAACGAGGTGCTGGATGGGCGCCTGGAGCAGGAACTGGCCAGCTTCCGCCCGGACTTTATGCTGACACTGGGGTGGAGCTGGTTCCCCACCCCCGAGCGGCTGGAAGTGATTCGGGAGGCGTCCGAGCGGCACGGCATCCCGGTTGTGGCCTGGATGACCGAGGACCCGTGCTGGCACGAGCACTACTGCGTGCCGTACGTGCAGCGGCTGCAGCCCGACCTCGTCCTGACGATTTGCGCCGAGTACGTTGCCAGGTATGAGGCGATGGGCTTCCGGGCGGCCTGCCTGCCCTTCGGCTACAACCATGACCTCTATCAGCCCGTGGCGCCGAAGCCGGAGTACGCCTGCGACATCGCGATCGTGGCCAACTTCTACACGGCGCAGTACGACGAAATGAACCGGAAGCGCAGCCTGGAAGCCCTGGTCAGACCCCTGCTGGAGCGGGGGTACAACATGAAAATCTGGGGCAACAACTGGGAACGGGCGCCGGAGTTCGGCCTGCCGATGCTGGCGGATGGCGTCCGGCAGGGCTATCTGCACCACCGGGAGACGCCGGCGGTTTACAACGCCGCAAAGATTGTGGTGGGGCTGCAGAACGAGTTCGAATTTGAGACGAACCTGACCATGCGCACCTGCGAAGTGATGGGTGCGGGAGGCTTCCTGCTCACGTCCCGCACCCGGGCGGTGGAGCGGTTCTTCAAGCATGGGAAGCATCTGGTGATGTCCAACTCGCCCGCGGAGACGTTGCTGCTGGTGGACTATTACCTGCGGCATCCGGATGAGCGGGCGCAGATTGCGTCGGAGGGGCAGGCCGTTGTGGAAGCGCATCACACGTATGCGCACAGGGCGCTCGAGCTGCTGACGGTCTTTGCTCGGCTGCGGGAGATGAATCCGCTTCAGGCAGCGGTGCCGGCGGGGCAGACGGAGGCGGCGGCGGGTCGCGCTGAGGCTGCCGCCGGGCGGGCCGAGGTTGCGGCGGGCCGGGCCGAGGCCGCGGCGGGGCAGGTTGAAGCGGTGGCCGGTCGGGTTGAAGCGGCGGCTGGCCGGGTTGAAGTTGTGGCCGCTCAGGTTGGTCGGGTGGACCCGGCATGGCAGTCGGCTGGGGCTGCGTCGGATGCGTCTGGCACAGGTTCCCGCGGCGTGAGCTGGTCCGGGTCGGTTGATTCCCTGGCCGCGGTTGCCGGGGCACATTCGCACGACCATGGGCACGGGAAGTTCCCGTGTCACCCGTATTGCTGCTGCTGCAAATGTCGCAAGGACCACCATCACCATCATCATCACTGCGACTGCAGTGATTCATCTAGCAGCAGTTCGACCCACTGCGACTGCAGCGACTCGTCCAGCAGCAGTTCGACCCACTGCGACTGCAGCGACTCGTCGAGCAGCAGTTCGACCCACTGCGACTGCAGCGACTCGTCCAGCAGCAGTTCGACCCACTGCGACTGTAGCGACTCGTCCAGCAGCGGCTCGACCGGTGCCCAGAAGCCGAAGCGGAGGCGGTGGAACCGGGCGATGCGGCGCCGCCGGCGGGCCGGGGTTCGGGCGAGCGTACGGGCGAGCGGTCGGGCCGGGGGCCGGGTGAACAGCCGGGTCGGGCGCCGGGGGCGCAGGCGTCAATGAAGCGGGTCCTTGCACTGGCGCCGCATACGGATGATGTGGAACTGGGCTGCGGCGGTACGCTGGCTCGCCTCCTCGAGGAGGGGGCCAGCGTGACCGTGGCCGCGTTCTCAACGTGCCGGGAGTCGATTCCGTCGGGGCTCCCGCCTGACATCGCCGGCGCCGAATTCGCCCGGGCGATGCGCTTGCTCGGCGTGCCGGGGGATGACGTGTTGGTCTACGACTACCCCGTGCGCAAGTTTTCCTACCATCGGCAGGACCTGCTCGAAGATCTGGTGAGACTGCGCAGCCGCATCCGACCTGATCTGGTGCTGCTGCCTTCGGAGCATGACATTCATCAGGACCATCAGGTGATTGCAGCCGAAGGGCTGCGGGCCTTCAAGGAGACGTCGGTCTGGGGCTACGAGCTGCCCTGGAATCAGACCGCCTTTACGGCACAGGCATTCGTGACGCTGGAGCGACGCCACATAGAAGCGAAGTGGCGGGCGCTGGGCGCCTACCGCACCCAGGTCGACCTGGGGCGGTCGTACTTCCGCCAGGATTTTATTGAAGGGCTGGCGCGGGTTCGGGGGGTTCAGGTGAAGGCCGAGTTTGCGGAGGCCTTTGAAGTGGTGAGGCTGCGGGTGTGAGGAGGGCGTGGGGTGAAAGCGGCTCTGACGGTTTTGCTGACGGGCGCCGGGGCGCCCGGGACCCGGGGCGCCTTGTACGCCCTCCGGCACAACCCGGACGGTGTGCAGATCCGGGCGGTCGGGACCGATTTGCGGGCTGACGGGGTCGGCCGGCTGTGGATGGATGCCTTCTATCAAGTGCCTTCGCCCGAGGATGCGGGGTATCTGGAGGCGTTGCTGGCCATCTGCCGGCGGGAAGCGGTCGATCTGGTGATCCCGCAGACGACCCGGGAGTTGTTTGCCTTTGCCCGGCACAAGGATGCTTTTGAGGCGGAGGGCTTCCCGGTCATGGTCTCTGACCTGCCGGCGATCGCGGTCGCCAACAACAAGTGGGAACTGCTGAAGATTGTCGAACGGTTAGGGCTGCCGTATCCGGCTTATCATCTGACCAGATCGAAGGCGGAGTTGACGGATGCGGCGGCGGCGTTGGGGTATCCGGCGAACCCGGTGGCAGTGAAACCGCCGGTGTCCAACGGGATGCGCGGCTTCCGGGTGCTGCGGGAGTGCGCCTGGGATCTGGCGCGCTTTTTGGCCGAGAAGCCGAGCGGCGTGGAGATGTCGCTGGATGAGTTGATGGCGGTGCTTGCGCGGGGTGAGGCGTGGCCGGAGCTGTTGGTTACGGAGTTTTTGCCGGGGGCCGAGTACTCGGTGGACGCCTTTGCCGGCGCCAATCTGGCGGTGGCGGTGCCGAGGCTGCGCCGGGCGATTCGGAGCGGGATCTCCTTCGAGAACGAGCTGGCGTACCGGGATGATTTGATGCAGTATACGAATGCGTTGGGCCACCATATTGGGTTGAAGTATGCGTTTGGGTTCCAGTTTAAGTTGGACCGGGACGGGGTGCCGAAGGTGCTGGAGTGCAACCCCCGGCTGCAGGGGACGATGGTGGCGAGCCTGTTCGGCGGGGTGAACGTGATTTGGCTGGGGGTGCGGGAGGCGCTGGGGGCGGGGGCGGGCGCCGGGTCGGGCGCTGGGCCTGACGGAGCCGGCGCCCCCCTGCGCCCGGCCACCTTCCTGCGCTTTTGGGGCGGCGTGGGCATCAGCGGGGACCAGATCGATGAGATCTAACCCCTTCACCGGCCGGTACCTGTTTCATGTTCACACCCCTTACACGGATGGGCAGGTGCCGGTGCGGGCCTACTTTGACCTGGCTGTGCGGGCGGGGCTGGACCGGCTGATCTTCCTGGAGCACATCCGGGCGGCGCCCCGGTATGACGTGACCCAGTTCGTGGCGGAAGTGCGTGGGTGTGCCGCAGCGTGCGGGGTGGAGGCGCTGGTGGGGTTTGAGGCGAAGGTGCTCCCGGGGGGCGCCCTGGACATTAGCGAGGAGCACCTGGCGCTGGCAGAAGTTCTGGGGATTGCGGAGCACGGGTTCCCGGCGGATTTCGACCTGTGGCGGGCCTCCATCCGCCGGGCGCTTGACGCTTCTTACGGAAGTAGGCCCGTGGTCTGGGTTCACCCGGGGCTGTGGCTGAAGAAGCATGGGCTGCTGGAAGCCCGGGAGCAAGAGTACCTGGCCCTGCTGGCCCTGGCCCAGGGAGCGGGCGTAAAAGTAGAAATGAACCGCCGCTATGGCCTGGTGCCGGGGCATCTGGCGGGCGAGGTGGCGCCCGAGGCCCTGGTGCGGGGCGCCGATGCCCATCGCCTGGAGGATGCGGAGGCCGCGGTGGCGGAGATGCGGTCAGCCTCGGGATAAAGTTAAAGGATTGGTTTGGAATCCCGATGATCTGTCCACAATGAGGAAGAGCGTCCGGTTGGACGGTGACGGTAGCCGTTGCTTTAGCTTCGGCTAACCGCTACCTGATAGCGGAAAGCGCCTGAGGCTCGGCCCGCTGCGACTCCCGACATCAGGATAGCAGAGCACGCACTTTTGGTCTGTCGAAGGCTGAAGGTGCGTTCCTCTTTTCGCTCGTCAAGTCTCGACACTTACCGGAGCAATCTGGCGCACCCATTTTCTACTTGTCCTGCGCCCGTTTCCTGTGCTACCTTTGGACTGAATCTTCCTGCTGCAGAGGAGGCCCGTGAACATGAAGCGACTGGTATCGGCGACGATAACTTTGATAATGATCTTGCTCGTCCTGACCGGCTGCACCAGTTCCGGCCCTGCCAAGGAGGCCGGCGCAAAGTTCTTCGCAGCCGCCGCCGAGGGCGATCTACAAACGGTACAAGCGATGCTCTCCCCCAAGGCGGACATCACTGCCCAGGAAGTCGTGGATCAATACCTGGGGCTGAAGCAGGCGGAAGCCTTCGACATCCACGAGGCCCTTCCGAACAACACTGGCGTTCAGTATATCGTCCTGGCCAGCGGCGTCGACAGGAACGGGCATCCGCACTCCACCTCAATCGCAGTCAGTCGTGAAAACGGCACATGGGTCGTTGTACGAGCCGGCACTCACTTTACCTACTAAAATTGGGGCCCGGGGCCGGCGCAGGCCCCGGGCTTTGGTATACCCCCGCCCCGGGCGGTCAATGATGCAGGGAGGAACACCCGTGCGGCACGCAGAAATCCTGCTGTCGTAGGATTCATCCGGAACCAGACTGCGGGGCAGAACAGCTTGATTACCATGCACGGCAGCTTCGTGCCCTCCGGGGCCACGGGTTTCTTCTTTTTATGGGGCCTCGATGCGACGGCGCCCGCGCCGCCCCCCGCCAGGGGCCGGGGCCCCCGCGCCCACCCCCAGGCCGCTCCGGTGGAGGCCCTGTTCGGGGTGCTCCGGGGTGTGCCCTATCTCAACAGCGTTGCTTGTGTGCAGTACATACCGGATGCGGACGGGCTCCAGCCCGTCAAGATCACCGGGCTGGCCGTGTCGGTGAGCACAGCCGCCCAGTGGCTGCTCGACCTGGAAACCCGGTTCGAGGGGCGCCCCGAGCGCCCGGGCCAGAGCCTGAAGGCCTGGTCGGTCGCCGCCAAGCTGCTGCTGGAACTGCTGGGCCGGGGGCGCATCATCCCCCTGGTGCGGGCAGAGGCGGGCGTGCTGGTGGCGGACTGGCAGGTCTGCCTGACCGATGAGGGCGATGCAGACCGGCTGCTCCAGCTGGAGACCGCCCTGCCCGACGCCTGCCGGGCCCTGGTGCCCCCAGAGCGGGACCATAAGGCCTACCAGTTTCCCACGGCCAGCGCGCTCCTTCATCAGTTTATGGCGGCGGCGGGCGGCGCCCTGGCCCGCCAATTTCTCGCGGGCGCGGTGCCCCCCGGGCCGGGCGATCAGCGCAACACCGCCCCCCGCCACTGGCTGAAGGCCCTGACCGGCGCGGCGCCCCGCGACATTCCCCCGGGGCTGCCGTACCACGATCAAATCTACGCCGCTGTAGATGCCTGGGCGCAGCCGCTGACGGGCGTCGCCAGCCATGCGTCCTTGCGCACCGGCATCCGCCTGAACCCGCCCGACCTCGCGACCGCCCGCCCCTGGGAGCTGGAGCTGCTCCTGCAAACGCCCGATGTCCCGCCCGTCACCGTGCCCGCCGAAGCGGTGTGGGAGACGGCGGGCAGTGATCTGACCATCGGTGACAAGCGGTTCACCCAGCCTGAGCAGCGCCTGCTGGCGGACCTGCCGACCATGGTCCGGCTCTTCCCGTCCCTGGCGCCGCTGGCCGCCGAGGTGGCGCCGGCCCGCCTTCCTATTAATGAAGATGATGTGATGGCGCTGCTCGCCGAGGGCGCCGCCCAACTGCACGCCGCCGGCTTCCCGGTGCTGCTGCCCGAGGGGCTGGTGCGCCCCTCCGCCCTGCGCCTGCGCATGCACGTGCGCCCCCGGGCCGGGGCCGCCGAGTCGCACTTCGGCCTGAACCAGCTGGTGGATGTGCAGTGGGACGCCGCCCTGGGCGACACGCCGCTCTCGCTGGATGAACTGCGCCGCCTGGCCCGGCAGAAGCGGCCCTTCCTGCGCATTGGGGGGCGGTGGATGCAGGTGGACGAGCGGTCGCTGGCCGCCGCCCTGCGCAACATCGAGCAGTATGGGGAGCAGATGCCGCTGATGTCGGCACTGCACCTGGCGCCGGATGTGGCGGAGACGAGCAGCGAAGGCTGGGTGTACGACCTGCTGGAGCGGCTGAATCATCCCGCCAAGTTGGAGCCGGTGCCTGTGCCGGCCGGGTTTGTGGGCCAGCTGCGGCCCTACCAGGAGCGGGGCCTCGCCTGGCTCGCCTTCCTGCGGCGCTTCGGCGCCGGCGCCTGTCTGGCGGATGATATGGGGTTGGGCAAGACGATTCAGTTGATCGCCCTGCTCCTGCACGAACGGGAGGGAGACGCCCCGCTCGCCACCGGTCCCACCCTGCTCGTCTGCCCCGTCTCCCTGGTGGGCAACTGGCGGCGGGAGCTGGCCCGGTTCGCCCCGTCCCTCAAAGTGATGGTCCACCATGGCGCCGGCCGTGAAGACGAAGGCGACAACTTCGCCGAGCAGGCCAGACAGCACGACGTCGTCATCACCACTTACTCGCTGGTGGGGCGCGACGCCGACCTGCTCACCAAAGTCAGCTGGAACGGTATCGTCGCCGACGAAGCGCAAAACCTGAAAAACCCGACCACCCAGCACGCCAAAGTGCTCCACGGGCTGCCGGGCGGTTACCGCGTCGCCATGACTGGCACCCCAGTCGAAAACCACCTCGGCGACCTGTGGTCGATCTTTCACTTCATCAACCCGGGCCTCCTGGGCGGCTGGGAAGAGTTCCGGCGCATCTACAGCCTGCCGATTGAGCGGTACCGCGACACGGACGCCGTCAACCGCCTGCGCCGGCAGGTTGGTCCCTTCATCCTGCGCCGGCTCAAGACCGATCCGAACATTATCGCGGACCTGCCCGAGAAGTTGGAGAACACCGTGCTGGTCAACCTTTCGGTCGAGCAGGCTGCCCTTTACGAAGCCACCGTTCAGGAGATGCTGGACCGGGTGGACGAGGCAACGGGCATCGCCCGGCATGGGGCGGTGCTGGCCGGGCTGACCAAGCTCAAGCAGATCTGCAACCATCCGCAGGCGGCCCTGGGCGGACCGCTGGCCGGGCAGAGCGGCAAACTGGAGCGCCTCACCGAAATGCTGCGGGAAGTGGTGGAGCAGGGCGACCGGGCGCTGCTCTTTACCCAGTTCGCCCAGTTCGGCGCCCGCCTGCAGCCCTACCTGACCCGGGTGTTAGGCTGTTCCGTCCTCTATTTAGATGGCTCGACGCCCCAGCCCGTGCGCGAGCAGCTGATCGACCGCTTTCAGGCCGGGGAGGCGCCGCTCTTCCTGCTCTCCCTCAAGGCGGGCGGCGTGGGGCTCAACTTGACGGCGGCGAGCCACGTCTTCCATATTGACCGCTGGTGGAACCCGGCGGTGGAGGACCAGGCCACCGACCGGGCGTACCGCATCGGGCAGACCCGCCGGGTGATGGTCTATAAGCTGGTGACTGCCGGCACGCTGGAGGAGCGGATCGATAAGCTGCTGACGGAGAAGCGGAGCCTGTCCGAGCAGGTGATTGGAACGGGTGAGGGCTGGCTCGGGACGCTGTCGACCGACGAATTGCGGGCGTTGATCACGCTGGAACGGGAGTGAATCAGCCACCATGGCCAAAGGAACAACGCCCGCCTTCAGTTGGTGGGGCGAGCGCTGGATGCAGTATCTGGAGGTGCACGCCGGCCTGCCGGAGATGACCCCGGGCAAGTTCAAGGGCGCCCAGCGGGGCGAGGCCAGGCTGGAGGTCAGCCGGGGCAAGGTGGTCGCCATCGTTGGCGACAGCTGGGCCAGCCACACCGCCACGCTGAAGGTCAAGGCGCTGGGGCAGCGCGATTGGAAGAAGCTGATTGAGGGGATTTGCGAACGCCCGGAGGTGGCCCGGCGCCTGCTGGCAGGCACGCCGGGACCCGAGCTGGAGACAGCCCTTGCGGCGATGGGGGTCGAGCTGTTTCCGGAGGGCGTTGACCTGCGGTGCAACTGCCACGAGCATTGTGACTGCCGTCACCGGCGGGTGCTGGCGGTTCGCGGGGCGGCGCTCTTTGATGCGAACCCCTTCGCCTGGCTGGAAGCGCTGGGCATGCGCCGGGAGGAGCTGCTGGCGGCGGTCCGGGCGAAGCAGGCGGACCAGGTGGGGCTGGCGCTGGCCGAAGGCGCCCGGGCGCCCGGGGCGGGGCCGGCTGCCTTGCTGGCGCTGGGCGGCGGCCTTGCGCCCGAGCGCTTCCTGACCGCCCCGGGCGATCCCGATGCGATTGCCGTACGGGCTGGTGAGACCGCTACGCCCGACGCACTTCTGAAAGTGCTGGGGAGTCTGCCCCTGCCGCCCGAGGTGAGCGACCTGGAGCGCTGGGTGGTGGTGGAGGAGACGCGCAACGGCTATCCCATGCGCTGGCACGATGTGGTGACCGATTCGGCCGACGTGGTGCTGGGCCGGTATTTGGAGCAGATCAGCCGGGTGGCGACGGGGCTGGCCACGGGGGAGATCACGCCCCATTTCGCTGCCGACGATGGGGTTCCCGGCAAGAAGGTGCTCGCCAAGACCCGTCTGGCCGATGAGATCGCCGAAGCGGTGCTGGACCGCGGGGAGCCCGTTCGGATCGAAGCGTTGATGGAGGAGTGCCCGACGGCCGCGTCCCTGCGTCGGGAAGAGGCAGAGACCGCCCTGAATGGGGCGCTGCTGCAGATGCCCGAGGAGTTTGTGGTGCTGGCGGGGCGGTCGGTGGCGCTGCGGGCGTCTGTGCTGGCGGGGCTGACTTTCCGCCACCCGGTTAGCTTTCTGGAGTGGCGGCGGGGCCGCCTGTCGATGGATGCCGACTGGGCCCGGACCCTGGCGCTGGCGGGTTTTGCGCCGCCCTACGAAATTCAGGTGGGCGGCGAGCTCTGCCTGCTGCCCGATGATGACCGGCTCTTTCAGATACTGGCGCCCGAGATGGGTGATCAGTTGGTCCTGACGGTGGCGGACCCGTCTCGCCCCCTGCTGGTGGCGACGCTCCGGCGCCGGGGGGAAGCGGGCGACGACCGTCTGTTTGCGTTGGACCAGGCGGCGGGCGCGGCGATTGCAGACGAGATGCAGGCCCGGCGGCGCTACGAGCTGCCCGAGTCGTTCTGCCTGGAGATGTTGCTGGCCGAGGGGTTCTGCCGGGGCGGGCGGGCGCCGGACCCGGTCTGGCTGCTGGGGGTGCCGCTTCAGAACCGTCCGCTGGATTGGGGGGCGAACCGCACCCTGCGGTGGCGGGGTTGGTACTACGGGGCGGGGAGTCCGGCGTTCCGGGAACAGCCCCGGGGCGCCTGGGTGGGGCGGCAGCAGGCGATTGGCCGTTTCTGCACCGCCCTGAAGGAAGCAGGAAAGACGCCGGCGGAGGTGGCGAACGCCATGGATTGCGTGGTGGCGTGGTCGCAGCGCTGGCATGGGAATCAGACCGATGTCGCGCATCCGCCGGCGGTAGGGGTCTTTGCGGATTTCCTGTGGAATGAGGCGCCGGCCCTGGCGGTGAAGCGGCGGGGGCTGGGGGAGGCGACCTTTCCCCGGGCGCTGGGCGCCTGGTTCCGGTTTTTGGCCGGCGATGACCGCCGGGCGCTGCGGGCGTATGCCGACTTGCTGGCGCTGTGCGACCTGGAGGAGATGTATTTGCGCCGTTTGCGGACGTTGGCCGCCTGGCGGGGGGCGCCGGAGGCGTTTGGTGCCTGGGTCGTGGAGGGGTATCGGTGGTTGGGGCCGGAGTTGGTGTTGGGGTGATCGCTTGTGGGGCGGCGGTCGGCGGTCGTCGCGGCGGGCGGGTTCGGCCAGGGGCGCTCGTCGCGGCGCAGCGGCTTACACAGCGGTATGATTCTTGCTGCCGCAAGAATCGTCAACTAACGCTGCGATGCTCCTCGGCCCCTGACCGGACCCGTCCGCCGGGGTTGGCGACCACCACCTTCATGGGTTTGCCGTGGCGCATCGAGCGGGCCATCGAGGCCCGCTCGATGCGTGTAGCTGTGGGGCTGGCGCCCTGGGCGTAAGTCTACTGGTTTGCGCCCGCCCCTGTGGGTCCCGGGCCAAGGCGCCCCGGGCCAAGGCCCCGGCCCCCGGCCCGGTTCGTCAGGAATTTTCGGGTCTGGCGACGCATGTACCGACCATTATTTCGCGAATATCAGTCATAAAGGCCCTGACTGCCCGTTGGAGGGACAGCCAGGGCCTAGTTGTTTGTCGAAGCAGGACGGATTGAGGCGATGCCTGTCGGATCTTCGGGAGGGCGCTGGACGTGGGCAGCAGATAGCCGGCAGTTCGTAGAATAATCGCTGTGCCGCCGGATTGAAAAGGCGAAAATAGTTGACGAACCCGGCTCCCGGTCGAAGGCGCGCATGTAGTTGACTGCGCCCGCCCCTGGGGAAGGACGAGTTCCCATCGTACGGCGCTAGCGAGGCACCCCGTGGCTGGCGTAGTAGAACGGTGGAACCAGCATCCAGCCGCGTTTCTGCATCGTTTTCTTCAGATTATATGAGTGGGCGAGCACATGGGCCTGGAAGTTGTAGAACATCGATCCAATATCATCACGCAGCCCTTGCGCCAACCCGAGGTGGCACAGGGAAAGCAGACCGATGGTCTTGAGCAGCACCATGTTGGCGATTTCATCATCCGTCATCTTGGCACCGGGGGGAATCTGCTGCTCATTCGCTTTGGGTTTGTCGCCGCTGCCGGGTGGCATGGGAATGCCCTCGTTGCGGAGGAAGTCCGTCATCTGTTTGATCTGCGGTTCGAGGACCTCGCTGATCAGGTGTTCGATCAGTTGCTTCTGCTCGATATCGTTGGTGTGATTCGACATCATCATGGTCAGCGTACGGCATTCTTTTGCCGCAACATAATACGTCCAGACGTTGAAAGCCTCACCGATCGTTGGCGGTGTAGGGGGCTGATTGGCAGACTGAAACAGGCTTTGTAGGAAGTTCATGGCGAGGGATCACGCTCCGTTTGACTCGATAGGCGTCCTGCCTATTCTCCCCCCGTCAGTTGGCGGACATGTGCGGGAGGCCGCCGCGCCCACTCATGGGCGCCGTTCCCAGGTGCGGCCCCCGCCGACCATACACGGACCGGGGTCTACTGCGCCATCAGCGCCAGGAACCGCTCCGCATGCCACAGCGCCACCCGGGACGCCGGCGACCAGTTCATGGCGAACAGGTCAAAGGCGTGGTCTGTCTGCGGAAGCACCAGGCAGGCCGCCTTCACCCCCGCCTGCCGCAGCTTCGCATCCACCTCGCGGGTGGCCGCTGCCGGCACGATCAGGTCATGCTCGCCCTGCATCAGCAGCGTCGGCGGGCACCCCGGATGGATGTGGGTCACCGGTGAGAGCAGCGCGTACCGCCCGGGCACCTGTGCGGGCGACCCGCCGCAGATCCAGTCCAGGCGACCGGAGCCGTTCGCCTTGTGCAGGCCAAGCCGCTCGGCGTCCTTGCCAAACATCCGGCGCATCGTCGGCGCAATGGGGGCAGACCAATCCGGGCGCTCCGGCATCTGCGCGGCCATTTTCTCAATCTCGTAGTGCTGGTAGCACGCAGCCAGGTCGACCGGCCCGTACCAGGAGAGCACGCCCCGAACGGAGGTATCCACCCCGCACAGATCAGGCGGCGTCAGGTCTGGATTCCCCTCGGTGTAGGCCGCCAGCAGGGAGATGTGAGCCCCGGCCGAAGCACCGCCGATCACAATGCGGTCCGGGTTGACGCCATAGGCCGCGGCGTTCGCCTTCAGCCAAGCCACGCTCCGCCGCACATCGGCGACCATTCCTTCGATGTCGGTCTCGGGATAGAGCCGGTAGGCCACATCCATTACCACATGCCCCTGGGCGGTCAGATGACGGAAGAGCGTCCGGGTCATGTAGTCCTTGTCCAGAATCGTCCAGGCGCTGCCGTGAAAATAGATAAAGCCCAGCCCCGAGGGCTGCACACCCACCCCTGGCTGCCAGATGTCGCAGAGCAACGGTCGGCCGCGTTCGGGGGGCGTTCCGCAGGGGATGTCCGACTGATGACGGGGCGCTGGCACCCGGCCCAGGTGGAAGCCCCACTGGCGCCGCAGGGCGTACTTGCCGCCGCTGGCCTCCTCCGCCGGCCACACGGAGCCGAAGATCGGGGAGAGCACGTCTTGCGTGGTCATGATCCGAACCAGGGGGTAACCGACGCTCAGGGTAAGGAGGCCATAGGCGATCTGCACCAGGGGGGCGTCCAGCAGGTCGCCCGCCACGGTCCCAGCCAGGCCGACGGCGGCAATTCCCAGTGAGAAGGCCCCGGCCAACGCCTTGAACATGGTGAGGAAGATGCCGCCACTGGGTACATGAAGCCTTATGTACAGCAGGCTGGTAAAGGCGAGTAAGGCGACTGCGAAAACGGTTGCGGCAACGATCATGGTATATACCCCCTGTGCCTCAGGTGTGCGTGACTTACTGCGAATGTACTGCGTGATTCTTTCAACGTCAATCTTTCGCCTCATTCGCGGACAGAGAGGCGCCCGCCTCTGCGGGTCCGGTGGCTGGCGCCGAGCACACCCGCGTTGGGCT
Organism: Symbiobacteriaceae bacterium; assembly: GCA_029239785.1. Lineage (GTDB taxonomy): Bacteria > Bacillota > Sulfobacillia > Symbiobacteriales > Symbiobacteriaceae > JARBUG01. Next base: position 30,505 of record JARBUG010000004.1, read on the forward strand.
GCGGCTCATGGCGCCAGCCCTTCTCCAGGCTGATGAAGCGGGCGGAGTGGCTGGGGGCCTGGTCTGCGGTCGGGTTCAATGGCGTGAAGGTCTGGCCGCCGTCGCGGCTGATCTGGATCTCGCCCGTATTGGTAGAGGCGATGAGGGTCTCCGCATCGATCATCTGCAGGTTGGCGAATGTGACGCCGGTGCGCTGAAGGCGGGGCGCCCAGGTGGCGCCCCCGTCCTCGGTCCGGTAGACGGTTTGGATGTAGCTGGCGTCCGGCGCCCAGTGGTGGCCCAGGGCCCAGCCCGCTTTCGCGTCGGCGGTGAAGAGGAGTGCATCGACGTAGTCTTCCGGCAGGCGGCCGGCCCGGCGCCAGGATTTTCCGGCATCATCTGTCATGAGGATGACGTTGCCTTCCAGCCTGGTCCCGGCGGTGATCCAGCGGTGGGCGCCCAGCATCTGCAGGGGCAGTGCGTCGGCGGGGGCCAGGGCGGGGAGCACCGGGGTCCAGGTCTGCCCGCCGTCGGCGGTGGTGTAGATGATGCCGAGGTCCAGCACGTAGCCCCGGTCGGGGGAGAGAAAGGCGACGTCGGCGATGAAGCGTTCAGCCTTGCCCATGGGGCCTTCCACGCCCTCCCAGGTGACGCCGCCGTCGCGGGTGCGGTAGATGGCCTTGCCCTGCATGCCGGCGCCGGGCTGGCTGCCGCAGGCGATCCAGCCGTCCTCGGGGCTGCTGAAGCTGAGGAAGGAGCTCCAGCGCTCGCCGGCGTCGCCGCAGGGGGAGGCGGCGGTTTGCCGCCAGGTCTGGCCGCCGTCCTTCGTTGCGAAGAGGGCACCGCCTTCCAGGGTGAAGCCGTGGGTGGGGGAGACGAAGTCGACCTGGCGGGCGATGCGGTGTTCGTATTGCCATGTGCGGCCGCCGTCTTTGGAGCTGTAAAGTTGATCGTTTTGCGTGATCGCCCAGCCCTGGTCGGGCGTGGGGAAGTCGAGTTGGGTGATGGGCGCGTCGAAGGTGGCGACCTGGGTCCAGGTTTGGCCTGCGTTTTCTGTCGCGACCAGGGTGGTGCCGAGGGCGGCGAAGCCGGCGCCCGGGTCGGGGAAGGCGAAGGCGGTTGGCTGCTGCTGCGGGGTGGGGGTGGGGTTGCCGTGGACGGTGGCTTTGATGAGGGTTTCTGTTGGCGCGGGGGTCTCCTGTTGGGGCGGGGGCGTATCGGTGGGCGGCGGCGTGACCGTCGGGGGGCGAGAGCAGGCTGTGACCAGGGCCAGGGCGAGCGCCACGGTCAGGACCAGGGCCGGTGTGCGGGGCCGGGGCAGCGAGGCGTGCTTGTCTTGGTGGGACAAGGTTGGCACCTCCAGGTGGTTGCTCAGGGGGCTCTGCTTGGTTGGACGCTGGGGGCGGCGCCCTTGATGCACGCGCATGGGCGCACGAGATTCCGTTAGGATTTCCCGGCACACTTTTGGGGCTCTTCGACAAGTTCCGTGCAGCTTATGCGGCCTTGCCGGCGCCGCCCCTGGGGGCTCCGCACGCATTTGCACGCTGGCCCCTCGAAGACCCGTGCGCGGGTGGGCGGAGAGCCCGATTTCGCCCCGCAGACGGGGGTTTTCGCCGGCTCCGACCATCTGCGCACGAGAAACCGCGGTGCTATCATGCAAAAGTGGGCGCAGAGGCAGGCGCCCCGGGGGTGGGCTCCCAGAGGGCGCCAGGGTCCGGCGGCCGGAGCCGGTTTACGCAACCTTTGCATACGAGACCGGCGAAAACCCGTGCACGGATGGAGTTAGCGGTCGGTCGAGCCCTGGAACCCTAGTGACTTCGCCGGACGTTCCATCCGCACACGCTTTTTCGGAGGGCTGCCATGCAAGGGTGGGGTGAACCCGACCACCAAGCGCATGGCCCATCGGGGGAGCATGCGCAGCCGAAGCTACCTACCCGTGTGCGGATGGGCGGAGGGCAACGGGGTCCGGAGCCAAGTCAAGCCGTGAGCCGTCGTTCTTCGCGGTCTCAGGGGGCGAGCAGCCCCTTCAGCCACACCGACTGGCACCTGGGAAAAGATGTCCGAACCCAGGGATTTCCCGTATCACTGGAACCAGTGTGGATCCGGCTCAGGGCTCGCATCTCCGCAATCAGGCGGAAGGTCAGGAAGGCAGAACACCGGGGCGAAACCGTCCTCGTCGCCCTTGATGACTACGAAGATAACGCTTCGCCGGATCTGCTGCTCAATCCCTATACCCGCGAACTGATGGAACTGGACCGCTACTACCCGACCGCAGGCGTCGCGGTAGAGTACAATGGGGATCAGCACTACGATGAGACGGATTTGGCCACCTTCGAGGAAACGGTGAAGCAGGTCGGGGCAATCATCCGACCCGAAGATCTGAGCCTGAAGCGCATCTGCGCCAAGGTCTCCAAGCGCCTTCCCCGCCGGGACCTGGAAGGGATGGAGCCCCTGGTGGCGGTGCTAGAAGAGATGGCGGCAGCGTATCGGGAACGCACGGCTGAGGAGCGGGCGCGCACCTCGCTGAGGCCTGGACCCAGAAAAAACGGGCCGTAGACTGCGTAGAGATGCCGTTGTGAGGCTGCCCGGGTAGCTAAGGGGTGATATACTATTCATGTATATCAGATTAGCGTACGGAGGTGCGCCGATGGCAGCTATGCACATGGCCCGGAAACCGGAATCCAAGTCCCGGCCCGGGTCCAAGCCAATACCCGACGTGCAGCGGACCGGTCCCGCCCCGGCCAGAGCCCCCGCCACAGCGCCAGCCACAGCACCGGCCTCCGCCCCGGGCGAGCTGACAGCTGGCGCCATCAAGCAGGCTGCCGCTGCCGGCATTGCTGCCCCTTCCGGGCCGCTGCCCTATGCGGAGGAGATCCAGCGGGCGTTCGGGCGGCATGATCTGAGCGGCGTCCAGGCCCATGTAGGCCAGGCGGCCTCCGCCAGCGCCAGGGCGATGAGCGCACAGGCATACGCCACGGGAAGCCATATCGTCTTCGACGGCGCCCCCGACCTGCGGACGGCGGCCCACGAAGCGGCGCACATCGTGCAGCAGAAGGCAGGGGTGCAGGTGACCGACGGGGTCGGGCGCGAGGGCGACCGGTACGAGCAGCACGCCGAGGCGGTGGCGGCGCGGGTGGCGGCGGGGCAGTCGGCGGAGCAGCTGCTCGACGGCTATGCCGGGAGCGGGAGCCCGTCGGCGCCGGTGCAGCGACAGGTGACCTCGCAGACGATCGGGGCACTCACCATGTACTACAGTTCGTACGAACCCCATCACGCATACTTTTCACAGGAGGACGCGCAAAGACGTGACGCCGAGCTGGAGCTGATCAATCAGTACTTGACCGCGGCCTACCAGAACGGCATCTACCAGAACCACAGCCACCAGTACGGAGACTTTACCTACGACACCGACCAGTGGGCCCGGGTGACGCAGGTCGAGGGCTATTTGAGTGCCTCGGCCACACTGCGGAACGCGACCCTGACGGGGCTGATCGAGGACCGGGGCGACCACAGCGGCCACATCATCGGCGCCGAGTTCGGCGGACCGAACGCCCAGATCAACATGGTCGGCATGACCCGCTTCGTCAACAACTCGGAGACCGAGAACTCCGCCATCACGGACGGTTCCTACCGCCGGATCGAGCGCTGGATCGAGAACCGCATGGCTACCTATCCAAATAATGACCTGCATATCCAGGTGACGCTCCAGTATCCCGGGGTTAACGGCGGGGGGCGCAACGCGTTCCGGCCCAACGCCGTTACCGTCGTCCTCAGCGACACGACCACCGGCGAGTCCTGGACGAACCCGCAGCGGCTGCCGGGCGGCGGCAGCATGACCCAGGACCACGCGCTGGACAACCGGACCAACCTGTCTCTGCTGGTCGACGGCCCGCTGGTCCAGGATGATCCGAACGACGGCGACTTCGTGATGTCCGACGACGAAAGCGAAATGTCGGATGGAGAATAGCCGAAGCACCCCCTCCGGTCAGCCAGTGACCTGGAGGGGGTGCTTTTGTTGGCACGTACTTATGATGCCTTTTTGAGATCGGCCGGGGCGCCATCGGCCATAAAGAATGTCCTGTCGTAGAGCACCAGGCCGGCGGCGACAACGAGCAGCACCCCGGTCTGGATGAACTTGACCGACTCCTGCACCAGGAAGGCCTCGGCCGTCAGCACCATCATGATGTGGAACAGGATCGCCGCCAGGGTCGACCGGCCGTTCCGGTAGTAGATCCAGTTCATGATGATGGTCGCGGGCAGGAGGCTGACGAAGAAGTTGATGACGTACGGCACGCCGAGGTGCACGAGTTCGTTCTGGTAGTTGCCGTTGGCGAAGAAGAGGGGGACGTGCCAGATTGCCCAGAGCAGTGTAAAGAGCAGGCTCGACTTCAGGAGGGAGGAGCGGCTACGGAGGCTGTCCATGCCGTAGCCGCGCCAGCCGAGTTCCTCGAAGGTGGGGGCCAGAATGGAGATGAGCAGGCCGGCCAGGCCCGCACTGCTGAACAGCTCGGAGAAGGCGAACTGCTCGGCAGAGCCCCCGAAGAGCAGGGAGATGGCGATGGAGAGCAGCATGGTCGCGGGCAGGAGGAGCAGCAGGGCCGGCAGGTCACGGAGGTGGATGCCGCCGATGAGCCGGGTGCCGAAGTCACGCTTGAGGCCCCGGTTGCCGGAGCCCAGGACCATGAAGAGGGCCGCGAAGAAGGGGATGTTGGAGCCGATGATGGTGAGGATGAGGTGGAGTCCTTCTCCACCGGGTTGATGGCTGAAGTAGGCGGCTGCGAACCAGGCAGCCCATGTGAGCAGGAGCGTGAAGGCGAAGAACTTGATCGGCTTTGCGTAGTGGTTCATGCGTACCTCCCAGGTAATGGTGCTGTGGCGTATAACTTCCGACTGATTCTTCAGTGAGGGGAGGAACCCTTTCGGGTGCGTGCGATTTAAGGGTTTTGTTAGAAGGATGCGAAGTGGTATCGGCCCGGGGCGGCGGGGAGGGGGCGCCACTTGCTACAGCCAGTACAGTGGTTCTGTGTCCTGAGCCAGCATTCGGGCGAGCAGTTCCTCAACCGATGAGGCGATTACCTGCCACTCACCGCGGTAGAGGGGGAACCGTCCCGCCTCGGTGGGTGCCCGATCAGGATACCCGAACAAATCCACAATTGCCCCACCGTGAGTCATGGCGAGGTAGAATGCCCCCGGTCCTGGAGTTTTTGCCCAAAGAATCAGGTCGTTCAGGTGCGGAGAGTAGGCCTGCCGGTAAGCTGGGGAGAGTTGTCTCATGTCATTGGTGGACAGGATGTGCAGCCCGGAGTTTGCAGGGTCCGCCGTTGTTATCGCCAGGATAGCACCGTTCGACTCCAGGAGCAGGGAGCTGGCGGGCTTTGGCAGCGGTCCGGTGCTCGCCTCACATTCTGCCAGGTCCGAAGCCGAGGCCGGCGCCCAGAACTCACTGCGCCACCGTCCGTTATTTCTCCATTGTGCCAGGAGACCCAAAGGGCAGGTCGCCTCCTCACGTTACCGGGTTATCTCCGAGTTCCACAAACTGGAATTATCGTATCACCCATCAGGATAGGGCGGGTAGATGTATGTCAAGACCTGCAGCAGAAATCTTCCGTTCATGGAGACCCGAAGGTGTTGTGATGTTTTCGAGGTGGTCGGTGTGCGAAACAGCTGGCCGGATCGGTCTGTTTTTGTCCAGGCCCGGGGCGGGGTGTGGACAATGACGGACTGATGAGGTCTTGGAGCATAATGGACCGATGGCCTAGGGGGCAGCGGGCGTAAGGAAACCACCCTGGCGCCCAGGGTGGTTTCGATGTCAGATGAGGGGTTTGAGGCCGAAGCGGGCCACGATGGCCTGCCAGGTGGTGACGCCCAGGTAATGCCGGAGCGCTTCCTCACGTTCATGGGCATCCATGTGGGGGAGGCTCTTGGCGACCACGTCGGGGTCGGTCACCTGTTGGTGCTGCTTCGCCCGGCGGAGATCGGCGGCGCTGTCGCCGTAATCTTCGACGACCAGCATCGCAAAGTAGTGGGGGAGTCCCTTGCAGGCCGCCAGGGCCCGGGCGCAGTCAAGGTTGCGCAGGACCTGGTTGCGGGCGGGCGCCCAGATCGTGCCGGCTGATGGGCCCGCTTCGGTCCGCTTGCCTTCAACAAAGAGGAGCATGCGGTCGGTGATGAGGGCGCAGTCGATCATGGAGCGTCCTTCGAGCAGCCACCAGGCCTTCTGGGGGAGGGCGGGCCAGTTATCCAGGGCGGCGAGGGCTTCATTTAGGGTAGCGGTGTCCTGTTTGAACAGCTTTTCGCGTTTGGCGCGGGTGGACTTGGAGAGCTTGTCCCAGTATGTATCGGCGGGGCGCCGCACGTGGTCGGCGGGGTTTTTCAGCAGGCAGGTCAGGTATTCCCTTGAGGGCGGGGCGGGGTATTCGTACGGGTCATGGTCGGGGATGAGGGCGCCCGGGTCGGTGGGCAGGGGGTGGCGGGGGCCGGTGCGGTGGGGGAGTTGCAGGAGGTCGGGGAGCCAGGTGTAGGGGTCACGGGTGAGGAGTTCGTCGAAGACCGGCTGGACCCGGGTGAGGGAGCTGTCGAGTTTGCCCATGGTAGGCCTCCTGACGATCTCTGCTGGTTGGTATAGAATTAGATTGTTCGTGATATATTTGCTTTCCCACGGGAAGGAGACAGGGCAATCAAGTGCAGGACTATGATCTCAATGGCCATGCTCGTCAGTGTCCGCATTGCCAGTCCGTCGCCAGGTTCACAATTATCCAGGTGAAGGGAACGGTAGGTACACATTGGGTAACCTGCGAGGAGGCAGACTTAATCACTATTTACGGATTATATGAATGCACGAATTGCCACCATGCCATCATGATGGTCTACGAGGTGGTTGAAGAGTTATCAGTTAATGACCCGCCAATCAGGCGCTACGTTCTGAAGCACGTATTTCCTTCCTCCGACGTTGCCGTAGCCGCGTCGCTCCCTCCTGAAATTCGCGAGGATTTGGAGGAGGCGTGCGTGTGCATTAAGGCAGGGGCATTCAAGGCCGCGGTCGTCATGTGCAGGAGAGTGGTAGAGGGCGTCTGCCAGGATAAAAACGTGCGGCCTGGCCCCCTTCCCCAACGGCTAAGGGCGTTGAAAGACCAATTAGGCCTTATCACAGATGACATACTCGCATGGGCAGAAGAGATCAAGGAGTTGGGAAATGCTGGAGCACATGCGGATCGAAGGGTTACGGTTACCCTCGAAGACGCAAAAGACGCCTTGGACTTTGTTCAAGCCATCCTTAACGTGCTCTATGTGTTGCCGGAAAGACTATCAAAACGGAAGCATAGGGAAGCGATTCCCTAGAGTGAATTGGCGTGTTCTGACCTTCAAGCCAGCACCGGGAGGTACCGTGATGGAGCCAAAAGCTGAAGGATACAAGGTTGTAACCCAGTTCCGGTTTGAGGGGCAGATAGCAGGCGTTGAAAGGACCACCGGTGCGCAAAAGTGGGTGGTGGTGCGTAGCCCTCGTACCGGTCGAGTCTACGTTGTTGTGGTGCCTAGAGAAGTGGTGAAGGGTCTTCGATTCGGAACGGACGTCCTAGTCGAAGGGAAATGGGATGAGTATGCACAGGTTCATGATGCGGTGATAATGGCTAAGTTAGTATAGGAGTTGACTATCTAGCTGCGACCATACACGTCTCGACCTGGGGACCTGCCGAACGGACATTGAGCCAGAGCTAATTCCTGCTCTGGCTCCTCTTCGCCTATGGGGCTGCTCTTGCTGCCTTCAATTTGACTTCATAACCATACTCCTTCTGCAAGCCCTTCTAACGCTTATCATTCTTGCACCACCGGCTGACAGTGGTTTCCTGGACGAACAACTGGCCTTGTTTTTCGGGGAGCCTGGTTGTTTCTGGTCGAGAGGTTATGCCAGAGCGTCCTCTGCCTCCGCAAGGAATACGATGGCAGCAGCCGTCATGTGAAGCATGTAGGAGACCAGATACTCGGGAACGGTTACAGGTGCTGTTCCTTGCCCATGACCGCTCAACTTGTTGCGGCCGGTCGGTACGCTGGATTCCAAGAGAGTTCTTAGAGAGTTGAAAGAGGATTGCCAGAAGGCCGGAATAAGCCCGTTCTCCATGCACGCCTGGATTAAATCCTTCGCTTGGCCGGTCTTGGAGTACGACCAACCCCTCTTCTCGCATATACCTTTCATGGTACTCTCAAATGCCTTCAGGCACTCGTTCAGTGCTTCCTTGGCATTCCCTTTGCGATAATGCTCGTGGGCTTTGAGGAATTCCTCTTGTGCTCCTGCGTACTGTCCTTGGTTCAATAACCGCAGCGCAGGCTTAACGACCTCCGAATGAATGAACTCGGAATCAATGCGAACTATCTCACCGTTCGTGAACTCATAGCCGACACCATGCTCTTTGAAGCGGGCGTTCAGTTCTCGAATAGCGCCATCTGCAATCGTGGGGGCGTCGGGGCGGAAGAGGTAATCATACCGCCTGGTGATGCGATCAATCCTGCGGAACGAAAGCTCTACTGCGTCAAGAACTCGCTCTATTTCCTTCTCCTTCAAGAGGAACTCAAACAATTCTTCTTGGTAGTCCCGACTACCATAGCCACGGGTGCCTGGCAACGTAAAGCAACCGTACTCACGGCAGAGAGTCTCAACGATGGATTCGTACACGGTATGGACGCTATCTCTGTGATACTCATTGGGACCCCCAAGGGCGGAAACCCAGATATGAATAACCTGTACTCTTAGCGGTTCAGGGAGCTCGGTATATGTATAGACGTCGGGAACGTCTCCACGAAGTCTCTTCTGGCGTTTGGAGAACAGATCAACCACGCCCAATTTACTCACCCCTGGCGATTCTTTGCGTTGAATTTGCTACTGGTGCTGGTTGATCTCAAACCTTGTCTTGCATACCAGGCACTCATATGTGTGGGTATGTTCCGAAACAGTCCCATCGCTGCGCCTATAGCCTCTCGATTTCATTTCGTTGCGCGGGACATTTCGCAACGCGGATCTGCATCGCGGGCAGAATTTCACATCTGGTTGAGGTCCTGGTAGGTTTGCCATTCTAGGTTCCAATGCCTCCTTGATTCGTCGATCCACCTTGGGCTCGCGCTGGTACTGAGGAATGGGTAAGGACTCGCTTTGTACTCTTCCGATCACCTAGTCAGCTTGCCTATCTCCGTCGGGACCGTGCGATAAGTCGAAGAGTTCCTTTAGGTGAGGGTGGTCCGGTCTCCATAACTTCTGGAAGACAGCTAAGGCGCGCGCGAAGAAATCTCTAGCAAGGGTGTGATTGCCTAGGGTTTGCTGCAGCTTGGCTGCACTCTCTAACGTAAAGCCATAGAGGGGATGGTGTGCCCCATAAACCTGCTCGACTAGCATCAACTCTTCTTCCAGTGCCCCCCAGGCCCCGGTCATGTCCCCCAGTTTCTGCGACAGTCGACGAACATCTTCAAGCCCACCAACGACTCGGTAATGCGTATGCCCTAATAAAGCCCGGTCAAGAGCGAGAGCTCGCTCGTGCTTCGTCTTGGCCGCAGCTAGGTCACCAAGTGCCGCCATCGCTCGGGCCTGCTGACGCAGTGCATCGGCATCCTCCCGGGTTTGCGGAGGCAGGCTTGCGTAAATCTGCTTGGCCCGGTCGGCATGCGCAGCAGCTTGGATCTGCCGGCCCATCGTGCCGTACAGATTCGCCAAGCTGTCACAAAGCGATCCCACCTCAGCATGGGAGGACCCGTACATCGACTCTGCAGCAGCCAACGCTTGCTCCGCGTACTTGAGTTCGGAGTCGAGGTCACCAGAGAACTGTGCAGTTAGGGCAAGGAGCCGCAAGTCTTGGAGGATCTGCTCAGCAGGGGGCGTCTTGTCCGCCCGGTGCAAACTCAACGCTTCCTCGGCTCTGCTGTACGCCAACGACAGATTCCCAACGGACAACTCAACGAAGGCCAGCGTGGCAAGGAACGTACCAAGAAGACCGGGCTTCTTTCGATAACTCATGCGGGCCAATCTGACAGCAGTCTCGAGTGTTCTTTGGGCCTCGGAAAAATGTCCTTGTTCCAACTGCAGTGCGCCAGCCACAAAAAACAGTACAGACGAAAGACTGGGCCAAGCCTTAAGGCTGTTTGCATGGGTCGCCGAGGTCAGGGCGTGTGGAATGATCGGAAACCAATGGGACACCTTGCCCAATGGATTGCTGCTGCTCAGCGAACTCAATATCAGGCCCATAGCTGCGATCGACATGAGGCGCTGGACCAAGCGCGGTAGGCGAGCCCTGACCACCTCTTGGAGCAGGGGGTGGATCGAGGCAACGTCGTCGGACGCTGTTATCAATGAGTACTTCCTGAGAGTAGCGATACTGTCAGCAACTACCTTAGGGCTTACAAGGGGTTTCATGAAATTCGGGGTTAGTTTGGCGAGATTCATGAGGGCGAGCAGCGGAATGCCGCTCGGGGCCATGAAACTGAGAATGGCCAGGACAATTGAACTCCGAGGCGACTCCTCGTCTATGCGTTTCAGTGTGACGGCCCAAGTTTCTCCCACTGACCGGCTTGGTTCAACGCTCGTCTCATTTCGGAGCAACAGTTGATGGCTCGAACGTATTAGGTCACAGTAACTCCGGAGCGAAATGCCTGTAACTTCAACATAGGCGCCCGCTTGTTCCAGCGCGAGCGGTAATCCGCCTAGGCGTTGTGCTAACCACTCAGCATCTTCGGGGGCGTCTTGTGAGGTTCGCTGCTGCAGAAAGGCGACAGATTCCTCAGGAGTCCAGCACTCGACTGGAACCGGCTGTGCCACGGTGTTCCAGTTGGGATTCACGGAGGTGATCAGCACGTGCCCACGAGTCGCATGCGGAAGAAGACGAGCAAGAGCGCCGGGGTCCGGAGCATCATCAATGACAAGCAACCAGTTGGAGTGCTGTTGGAGCCATTCGGCAATGCGGTCAATCACGACCACCTGCCGCTGCTCATCCTTGATGTGTAGGCCCAACTGGATTGCGAGCTTGCCGAGGCTGCTCAAGAACGAAGATGGTGTCGAGGCTTGAGCCCATAGAATGGTCGCGTAGTTGTTCCTGTGGAGGGACGCGTACTCCAAGGCGACTTGTGTTTTTCCTATTCCACTCAGGCCATAAAGCGCTACGGGAACCTTTCGAGAGAATCGACTGGCAAGGCGATCGAGGAGTTCTGATCGACCGGTGAAGTGTAAGTTCCTCCCCAGGGGGAGGATTAGCGTTCCTGTTTTCTGACCAAGAAAGGCTGGTGGAGGCAGGGGTGACTCCTCCCCGCTATTCGGAAACGTGGGCTTCTCGGATGGTTTTGCCCGCTCGGCCCAATTGCTGTCAGATGACGTATTGAAGAAATCGAGTGGCATAATATCCGCCTTCACAGGTGTTCTTTGGTCCAGAATAATCGTACCACAATACTGCTTGTGCGATTGAAAAATCTCGCGGAACTGGCAACGCCGGCGGCATTTTTCACTAAGATTTCACGACTAATCTTTCGGAGACAGGAGCTTTCCGCACCGTTGCGCAATATCTAGACCGGAAGTAACTTGCCTCTTCGGAGGAGCGGTCAGTACGGTGCGGAGGAGCGTGCAACATGTCTATCCGGCAGATGCTGTCCTACATCTTCGAGAACTACCCAGAAGCTACGAAAGCCCGGTGGGGTGCCGAGTCCGAGATGTTCCAGAAGTTTGAGTACGGGTTCAAGGAGTTGCTCCAGGACCTGCCCTTGGTGCAGAACAACTCGAATCTCTCCGTGAAGCCCTCCACTGGGAAGGGCGTGTGGGCAGGCGTCCCCTGGATTGCCTTCCTGGACAAGCGCGAAACCGACTCCATCACCAAGGGGATGCACGCCATCTTCCTCTTCCGGGAAGACATGTCCGGCGTCTACCTTGCCATGGGCCTTGGCATTACCGAGTTCAAGGAAGCCCACCCTCACACCTGGCCCAGCGTGGTGGAGACCAAGGTGGCCCAACTGCGCACCCGGTTCGGCTACCTCACCGCCTCGGGATTTGAGGTCGGGCCTGGTTTTGACCTGCGGTCCAAAACCGCACGGGGCAGGAGCTACGGCACTGGCGTCAGCGTCTACAAACTCTACGAGCGGGACAACCTCCCGAGCGATCAGGAGATCGAGCAGGACATTGCAGCCCTGCTCACGGCTTACTCCGACTATGTTCAGAAGCGGGAGACCCCGTCTGAAGTACCGTTAGTGGTGCGGGAATCGACGCCCGTGGTTCAAGTTGAGCCGACCCTAGGCGATGTGGTAACCCACTTTGCCAGTGCGCTCAAAGAGAGCCACATCTGGTTCGGTGATAACCACCAAGACCTGGTGCGCTCCTTCATGACCAGTCTGGTCACCAAGCGTTTCGTCATCCTCACCGGCCTCTCCGGATCGGGCAAGACCCAAATCGCCATGCGCTTTGGCGAGTGGCTGGGCAAGGACCGCTCCCTCCTCGTACCCGTACGCCCCGACTGGACCGGCGCCGAAGCCCTCTTCGGCTACGAAGACGCGCTCCTAAAAGACGACAACGGCCGCCGGGCGTGGCATGTGCCCGAGGTCCTGCAATTCATGCTGAAGGCCGCACGCGACACTGCTAACCCCTATCTCCTCATCCTGGATGAAATGAACCTGGCCCACGTCGAGCGCTACTTCGCAGACGTGCTGTCAGGCATGGAATCCGGCCAGCCCTGCTTGCCGAACCTGAAACCTGAAGCATCGGACGGGCTTTGGCGTTGTCCGGAGGGCGAAGCCAAGCGCATCGCCTTCCCGCGCAACCTCTTCATCGTCGGCACCGTGAACGTCGACGAAACTACATACATGTTCTCGCCCAAGGTCCTAGACCGGGCCAACACCTTCGAGTTCCGGGTGACCCGCGACGACCTCCAAGTCGACGCGGAGAAGCCGACGGCGTGCAAACCGGCCCCAACCCGGCTCGCGAACTACTTCCTCAAGGTCGCGAAGGACGATCACTTCCAGGCCAACCGCCCGGCGACCGAGCGGGACCGCCTGGCCGCAGCCCTCCAGGACATGCACGACATCTTGGCCGACGGCGGCTTCGAGTTCGGTCACCGTGTCTTCTATGAAGTCCTGCGCTTCGCGGCCATCTGGCAGGCTACTGGTGATGAAGGCTTCGAGTCAGTGCTCGACCGCCAGGTGATGCAGAAGATACTGCCGCGACTCCATGGCACGCGCCGCCGGCTGGAGCCCATCCTGTGCGCCCTCGGGCAGTACTGCCATGAACTGAAGCACGACCCCAAGGTCCGGTTTGACCCCGAGAAGGTGGAGGAAGCTCAGGCCAAGCTGAAGCTGTCGTTCAGTAAGGTGAAGCGGATGACGAAGGCGGTCCGCATCAACCAGTTCGCCAGCTTCACTGAGTGATCACCATGGGCGCGACAGATAAGACATCGCTACCCATCAGCGGGGCCGACGGGCTGACGGTTGGTTGGCTGCACCTCCAGGTGTTGCCGAGTACCAAGCGGCCCAACACGCTGCTGGACTTTCAGAAGGAAGATAACTGGGACCGCAGCCTAGAGCCTGTCCAGATCATGGAGGAGCAAGAATACCTTTACGAGTTCGCGATCACCGACGCCAGTAAGGAGAGCCTGATCACGGTCGAGCCCAGCTGGCTCTTTGAGCGGGACGACAAGTGGGGGAAGCGTGGGCGCCTCCGCCCGCGCCTGCACACCGGCGCCATTCATGCCCAGGTCTTCGTTGACGGCTTGGAAGTTGGGCGCTTCTCCTTAGAGGTCCGATCGGCGAAGCTCGACTACCTTAAGCACTACCGCTGGATGCTGGAGGACATCGCCGAGGAGTTTGCCGAGATTGTGATGGAGCGCTTCGCAGCCAGCGAGCAGCGCTTTGAGGCCGATACGGAGTCATCGGCAGCTACCTTGTACCAACGGTTCGCCTTCGTGCAGAGCCTCCTGGCGGGTGAGAACTTTGATGCGGCCATCCAGCAGGTGCTGGGCCGGCCCCATCGGCTCTGGACGACCGAGGAGGAGCACCGGGCGCCCGGTCGGGGTGTGCCTTCTGGCTCCGCGGTGGCGCGCCAAATGGCCAGTGGCGGCCCACGGGTGGATTGGCCGGGCGGGCGTCTCTCCCATATTCCGAGTCAGTTCATCGTCCAGCGGACGGTGGAGACGCTGGACACGCCCGAGAACCGCTTTGTGAAGTTCGCGCTATCGCAGTGGCTGGACGTGTCGGTGCGTGTCGACCAGGTGCTAGCCGGTGAGAAGGAGACTGGCCCCGCCCTGCGAGGGCGCCGGGAAGCCAGGGCCGTCATCGAATATCTGTCGCAACTGTTGGCGGCGGACATCTTTGATGAGGTTGGTCCGATGGATTATTTCCCGGCGGGCAGCCAGGTGCTTCAACGTCGGGCCGGTTATCGGGAGATCTTCCGTTTCTACGTGCAGTCCGAGGCGGCGGCAACGCTGCGCTGGGAAGGTGCGGCAGATGTTTACAGCGCAGGTCAGAAGAATGTCGCCGCTTTGTATGAGTTCTGGGCCTACTTGCAGTTGGCCAACGTGGTGGAGAAGCTTTGCGACCAGTTCCAACGGGACGCATTGGTCGAGGAGCAGCCAGATGGCATGGGTATCGCCCTCAAGCGTGGCTGGCAGAAGCCGTTAACCGGGACCCTGATGCGGCACAATCGGCGCATGCAGTTGGACCTGTACTTCAATCGCACGTTCAGCCAGGGCGATTCGTGGACACTGCCGATGCGGCCGGATTGTTCGCTGCATATCGCCCCCTGTGAGGGGGACCCCGCTCCGTTTCAGGAGGTGTGGGTCCACTTTGATGCCAAGTACAAGGTGGACAACCTCTTGCAGATTTTCGGTCGGGTGCCCGAGGGGGAAGGCGGGGCCGACGCCTTCCTGAAGAACGAGGAGGAGACGGAGGCCAAAAAGGGCACGCCCAAGCACGCAGACCTGCTTAAGATGCATGCCTATAAGGATGCCATCAAGCGGTCGGCCGGCGCCTACGTACTCTACCCCGGGCTGGATAATCCGAAGGAACCATTTGTGGCCTACCATGAGATCCTGCCCGGTCTGGGCGCCTTTCCCCTGCGCCCTACCGATGCGGGGGCGGCCGAAGGGGCCGACAGTCTGGCGGAGTTTCTGTCGAAGGTGTTGGATCACGTCGCGACGCAGCATACGCAGCACGAGCGGAGCCGGTATTGGCTGGAGGAGGCCTTCGAGCGCGAGGCACCGGTGCTGGCGCCTGCGCCGGCGGCGCCGTTCGTCAAGCAGCCGCCTGCTGACACGCCGGTGCTGTTGGGGTTCGTGAAGTCGGAGGCGCATCGGCAGTGGATTGGCGAGCAGAAGTTGTACAACGTGCGGGCGGACGGGCGGCGGGGAACTGTGGAGGAGCGGTCGCCGGAGCTGGGCGCCCAGATTGTGTTGCTATACTCGGATACCTGGGACTCCGTCGATGTTTGGGCCGTGAGGGGGTTGGAGTCTCTTACGGTGACGAACATGGTTTACTTGGGCTATCCGGACCCTGGTGGCGATTTGTATCATGGGTTGTTGCTGCGGCCTGTCGATACCGCTGCGTGGCCTGTGCAGCTAACTTCGGCCTGGGTGAAGCACGTCCGAGAGATGTTGAAGCCCGACGCTGAGCACGGGGCGCCCGTGGCCGCTACTTGGCTGGACCTGATCCGACACAAGCCGAGCTAGCCAAATCATACTCTCCCCCAATTGCCCAGTAGGTTTGGATGGGCATGGTACCCTAGGGAAATGCTAGCTCCAATGCGCAAGAAGCATTAGGCTGGTTTGTGACGCGGGGGTGGAGCGCATTGGATGACAGGATTCAGAAGCTAGCGGACAAGATTATGACCTTCTTGGATAGTGACTGCAGCTGTCTGTATGATCCGACAATGTATGGTTCGGAGGAATATGACTCGATGCAGGAGTATGTCGATTCCCTTCAGGAAGCCCTGGCAGGCGTACTGCCACGCCTGATGATAGAGTCCGGTATCAGTCAATAAGCGTGACAGCAGAAGCCGTCGGCCATCAACCAGCCGGCGGCTTCCCTCTCGTCCGCACCGATTCGAAAGGAATCGCGTCGCCGCGGCTCGCAGCGAAACGCAAAACTTCGCTCCGTTTCGCAGCGAAATGAAAAATCTCGCTACGTTTCGCAGCGGCTCGCCGCGAAATGAAAGGCCGTTCGCCGCACCAACGCGGCCGGCCAGGCCCTGCCAGACCTTGCCCCACACGGCCTGACGTGCCTCGCGCACGGGGGTACTTCGTTCTCCCCTGGTATTCCGGCGCGGCTCGACGCGGCTCGCCGCGGCTCGTTGCGAAACGAAACGGCTGCCGCGCACAAGTGAAAACCGGCCACCAATGGTGGCATTTTGGCATCGGTCCCGGGTGTTTGTGGGCGGAAACCACCCCTCACAACGCCGGGGCGGTGCCTTTTTTGCGGCACTCCCTCGCCCGGCATCGCTTGCCGGGCGCCGGTTTCCGGCCGCGTCCGAACGAGTGTGCCCACGCGTGGCGGCAATGAACAACATCCAATCGAAAACTTTTCTTCCAAAATCGCCCTGGGCGTTATTGACATCTGCTTAAAATTGGCTATCATAGAACTTGCAGGTCGATTCTATATAGACTTGTAATACTGAAACCGTTGGAGGGTGTTTCCGATGACCAAGAAGCTGTATTATCGGAAGGTCAACGTGGATGTCCAGAAGGTCCAAACTACTTATGAGACGTCGACCCTCTCCCGGCGGAACCCGCCGGCGGTTGAGGTGAACCGGTACGGGGCAGCCCGGACCAACGTCGAAGGGGCCGAAGATTGGCGGACTTTCTTTGAGGAGCAGGGCATCAGCTGGGAGCAGCCCTGGGTCACGATCGGCCATAGCAAGCTCCAGGGCCTGATTTTCATGTACGCCGCCAATAAGACGGACCCGGGCGCCATCGAGGTGAAGTGGGATGCGGGGCGCCGGGTCTACACCACGCACTACGGGGCGGCGATGAAGGAGTGCCCTGCGGTCCGGCCCGTTACGAAGGTGGAGGCTCAGTTTGAGCCCGCCTTGGACAAGGAGGAGAAGCATTGCCTTGCCATTAACATCAAGGCGGCCAAGCCCAAGCGGGTTGGTGCCGCTAATGCAGAGGAGATGGCCGCCCGGGCCGAGGCGGAGGCCGTCAAGCAGGCGGTGAAGGAAGCGGCCCGTCAGCGGACCGCCGCCGCCAAGCAGGGCAAGACCGCCAAGGGCGGCGCCCAGGCCCCGGAAGCCGCCAAGGAGACCCCGCCCGCATCTGAGGAGTAACATCCGTTTACATACGGCGCCCGCCCCTCCCCCCGGGAGGAAGCGGGCGCCGGTTTTCTCTGCCTGATGGGCTAGCTGGAAGGGGCGACGGGCGGGGGGAAGAAAGGGTTCGAAAGGCCGGGCAGCGAACCCGTTAAACGGAAGCCCCGTTCCCGGTCAGCCGCAAGCTCGCTACTATGATGTGGGCTATCCAGTCGGTGAGAACGGTGAGGCATGGGTGAAGGTCCATTATGATCGGTAAGTGAGGGTGGGATTCAGACGTGAGAAGATCGGAACAAAATGCAGCGCTCATTTTGGAAGTAGTGAAGAGCATCCGAGCCAAATGGGATGTTGTTCTGAACCCAACTGCCGATCCCGACCGCTGGACGAAGGAACTCCAACAGCTATTCCCTCATAACACCGTCCTGAATTTGACCGACTTTAACTACGGGAAAGCTCACATGTATGAGATCATCCTTCACGAAGGTACGTTTCTTCCGGCTCGCAACCGCGATGAAGAGTGCGAGGCCCTCAAATCGATCGGCGGTACGCGATACAGCATGCTGCTCTGGCTGTCTGTAGTAGCGCCATACTTCACGGTTCAATTCCTGCGGCGAAAGCTGGACCAGCATCGTGAAATCCAGGACCGGATTCTCTCAAGGCCCTGGCGAAATGCCGATACCAAGGTGCTGCTAACGGCCAGCAGGTTTTGTGTGGGCCATAACTTTGATTATCTGGATGATGAAGTCTTGACCGCAGTGATTCCTGATGTGGAATTGGACCTGGCCGAGGAAGGAACGGTAACCGTGTTTAACTGCCTCTTCGAGGACTTCAGTCACGAATAACGCATGGCGCCCGCTCCTCCCCTCGGGAGGAAGCGGGCGCCGGGCAGTCCACGGGAATCAAACAGGCCCCCTCATTTCTCCCCGGCGCGCCAAAGCGCCACCAGCAGGGGCAGGGCGACCGTGCAAACGCCCAGCAGGGCGTGGCCCGCGGCGGCCCACCGCTGCCGCTGGCGCCAGGCGGTTCGGGCCAGGTATCCGGAGTAGACGGCCACGCCCGCGCCGATCAGGGCCATGACTAGCTGGTCCCAGTCCTGCATGCGCTGCTATCTCCCCCCGTTTGTCCTGGTGCGCCCCAGCACCAGGCCGTAGCGCCGGACCCGCAGTTCGGCCGTCACCTTGACCTCCAGGTCCTTCACGTGGCTTGGCCAGTCGAAGGCATCCCACGCCTGCCACGACGCAAACCGGCCCCGGTAGAGCTGCCCGAAGCCGACCGGGTCGGCCTGCCAGTTGCGCAGCTTTGCCAGCATTTTCGTGGCTGTTTCACTGGCGTAGGCGGCGCCTGCCTGTTCCAGCTTTTCTCTGGCCTTGGGTTCGGCGTAGTCGACCTGGCTTGGCACCGCCAGCACTTCGCCTTCAAACAGCATGTGTACGGTCACATGCGGGCGCCCTTGCTGATACGTCGCCTTGTACTTCGGGAAATTCTCCTGGTGCAGCCGCATGGTGACGGCGAGGTCTGGTTTCAGGGGGTCGGGCAGGGTGAGGGGCGTCTTTCCCATTTTCCCCCGGAGTGCCAGCAGCATTTGGGTCTCATCGACATTCAAAACGCCCACCAGACGGTCGCTGCGGTAGACGCCCGTCCCGACCACTTCGATGGGGTTTCCGCCTGCCCGGGGCAATTCCCCGGGCAGCGCCGTGCTTGATCCCTTGGGCTCAGGCAAATCCGCACCGGAGGCAACCGTTTGGTTGATGGCGACCATGGGCGTGTAGGAGTCGGCGCCGCCGCCGGCCATCCGATTGAGGAAGTGGTGGAGCAGGACCGGCGAAGCCAGGTGCATCTGCTTCGACTGGAGGGTGATCCCTTCGGCCATGCGGGCCGGATTGGTCTCGGCCACCGGCCGGAGCGCTCCCAGAATGTCGTGGGCCGACCCGGTGGATTGGAGGAAGATGCCGGATGTGCGGGCCAGCGGGCTCCGGAGGAGTTCCATGACCAGCGGCTCCAGGCCGGCCCGGCCGAGCCCTTCACCGACCACGATCGCCCGCAGGTGGCGCAGGTCCAGGCGCCGTGTCATGCCGCCGTTCAGAATCTGCAGCGCCTCGCCCATGGTGCGGGCCCGGGCGGTCAGCGTCTGCGCCGCCAGGAGCGGCCGGTCCTGCACCACCGGCGACTGCACATTGCCGCCCCCCAGCTCCTGGACGATGGCGACCAGCGCCGTGACCACATAGGAAGAGGGCGGGTCGCGGTCCAGCCCGATCATGACCACATAGGACTGATCTTCGATCTCCGCCCGGTCCCAGCACCCGGCCAGCGGGCTAATCAGCAGCAGCAGTGCCGCAAGCAGCGCGCCTTTACGTTTCAACGGACCGCCCTCTCTTCAGGCGCCAGGCCGCAAGGAGTGCCAGGAGCAGCGGCCAGCCGAATCCGGCCACCAGTCCCAGCGGCAACCCGGCGGCGTGGCTGGTAATCGTCTGACCCTGGTCTTTCGGGATATAGGCCACGGTCAGCAGCATGGCGACCAGCGGCAGAATGACGGTGCGGTGGGTGCCCATGTCAAAGGCTTCGCCGATGGCTGCCGCCGCGACATGCAGGAGCAGGGCGCCGTGTAAGACCGTGGCAAAGACCCAGATCAGCACCCAGATGCCCTCCACCCGTTGGAAGAAGCGTCCGCCCAGAATCAGCCGGGCCATTTCGTGGAGGGGGAAGCTGATGCTGTTCGAAAGGGGAAACGTGTAGGTCATGATTACCATGGCCAGCCCGAGCGCGTAGATGATGCCCGCCCCGAGGCCGACGGCGGCTGCCGATTGCCAGAGTCCCTTGCGGTCCTGCACACGGCCCGCAGCCATGAGGACGAAGAGACCGGGTGCGTACATCGCCGTGAGGGGAAAGGACCGGCCGAGGAGCGCAGCCGGGCCTGGCCCCCAGACGGGCAGCAGGTTGCGGAGCTCCCCCCAGCCGGTGACGGCAAAGACGATAAACAGAATGGACACGACCAGCACGGGAAAGAAGAGCCGGCCGAGGCGGACCAGCCCGTTCAAGTCGGCATAGGCGCCGGCGGTCTTGGCAACCAGGAGCGCCACGACTGCAAAGGTCTGCGGGGTCAAGGGGTAGACCGAGCTGACCGCCATCTCGGCCGTTTCACGCAGGGCAAACGCGGCGTGATAGATGAGTGCGCTGGCGACCAGCAGGCTGGTGATGATGGCACCGGGGCGCCCGAGCAGGGTCCGGCCCATGCCCACCAGGCTCTTGCCCGGTACCTTGCGCAGGCCGATTGTGACCAGCCAGAAGGCTAGCGACGCCCAAAGGCCGGCCAGCAGTGCGACCAGCCAGGCTCCGGTCTCACCGGCCCAGACCGGGGCCAGCATGATGGGGTGGAAGGCCTGCGACAGCAGCACGGTGCAGCCCGCCATGGCCAGGGAGCTGCTACCGAACGCCCGCTTCTGTGGCATGCATATCCCTTCCCTTCTTGCGGGTTGGCACCTGATACGACGTGGTCAGCGCCAGGCCGCTTTCGCCGACAACCGGCACGCCGTAGGATTCGGCCGTGAGCAGGTAGAGCACGAAGACGAACAGCATGGTCGCCATGCCGAAGAAGCCGAAGATGGCGGCGCCGACAAGCATCAGGTAGCGCCAGGTCGAGAACATGATCATGACTGAGAAGGATGCCGTCCCGGTGCCCACCACACCTGCCTGCGTCAGCAGCAGCATGAGCAGCTTCCCGGCGACCAGCACGCTGCCGGGGCTCAGGCGAAAGGGCATCTGATAGGCGGATTCGCGGACCATCTCCTGGATCAGTTCCAGCAGGAGGACTTCCATGACAACCGGCAGGGGCGCCTGCTCGCGCACCACGGCCAGGGAGAAGAGAAACGGGGTCGGCATCATCTCCTGGTGGTAGTTCATCAGGGCGACGATGCTTCCCGCAGCCGTAACGGAGATGATGGCAAGCGCCGCCCGCATGAACCGGAGGATGAAGGAGATGGGGCGCGCCAGGGTTGCGTCGAGCGGAGAGTAGAGCGTTGCAGAGGCGGTTACCGGTGCCAGGAATGCCTGCGGAACGCCGTCAACCAGCACGGCGACGTAGCCGGAGTCGAGCAGGGCAGCCACTTTGTCCGGCCAGACGGTGGTGAGGAAGTTGGGCACCAGTCCCCACTTACCGCGCACGCCCCCGGCCAGTCCCTGCTGATAGGCGCCTTCGCCGGCCTGCTTGTGCAGATGCGCCTCCACCTGGCTCAGCACGTCGGGTTGGGCGCGCCCCTCCAGGTAGATGAGGGCGGCGCCGGAGGTACGGGTTTCGGGGAGGTGGAGGGGCCGGGCGATCAGGTTGGGGTCCTGGAGCCGCTTCCGGATCAGGATGACGTTGTCGAGCAGGCCCGAATCAAACCGGGGCTGCCAGGTGATCGGACCGCGGATTTTATCGAGAGGCGCTGATGCTGCGGTTTTGATGAGAATCGCGGCCTCGGCGCCGGGGAGGAGCAGGGCGGTATCGCCTTCCATGACGCCCTTGACTGTGGTTGCCAGGTCGGGCGCTTCGGCGAGCCGGGCCGCGGGCAGCATGCGCATGATGTGCTGATGCTGGGTGACCGGGGCCGGCGGTCTGGCTTGCAGCAGTGGCTCGATAATCGCCGCCCGGACCAGTTGTTCGTCGGCAAGGCCGGGGATGAAGATGATGAGCAGTTCGGTTTCAGGCGTGGTGGTCAGGTGCAGGGGGCGAAATTCGATGCCGATGTTCTCTGGCCAGTGCAGGATGTCCGCAGCCTCGGCTTGCAACGCCGCCAGGGTGGATGGGAGCTTCATGGCACTGCGTTCTCCTCTCGTGCCCGTAGTATCGCCCCGGGGGGTTGAGGGGTATGCGAAGGCGCCCGCTCCTCCTCCTGGTGCGGGCCGGGGCGTGCGGAAGCGGGGCCCGTCCGGTACGGAAAGAAAGTGACGCGGTGATTCAAGTACAAAATGCGATATTTTCTTTCCGAAAACCCGGTTTGGGGCCTGGTTTTCGGGTTACGGGGGTGTGTTGCCCGCCGAGGGATGCCCGGCGTCGACAGGAACTGACGGGTCTCGTCAGCAGGCGTCAAGTTCTGCGCCCGCTTCACGTGTGAACTGCCGCCAGAGCGGCTTCCGGACCCGCTTTCGGAAAGAAAGTATCGCATTTGACACATGAAGCGAGTGGATAGGATCTTTGCGAACGCCGGACCCCAACGGGCGCCTTGGGGCGCCTGGGTCCCCGGGCCGCCTGGGTCCCCGGGTCGCCTGGATCCCCGGGTCGCCTGGGACGACAAGCGCAGGCGCGGATGGGCGGAGAGCTTGATGACCCCGGTTTGCGGGGTAATATCAGGCTCTCCGCCCATCTGTGCACGTCGCAGGTGCCGGCGGCCGGCGCCCGCAGGGCGCCCACTAGATCAATTTTCCCAGCTCGGCCCGGGCCTGGTCCAGGGCGTGGGGCTCGCCCATGCCTTTCTTGTCGATGACGGTCTGGTAGGCTTCCCGGGCTGCTTCGTTGCGCCCGTGCTTGGCCAGCCAGCGGGCCCAGCTGAGGTGTACCCACGGGCTGTGTGCGATCCCGGCCAGCAGTTCCTGGTAGGCGGCCTCCGCCTCACCCGGGTGGCCGGCGGCCTCGTGCAGCTCGGCGAGGTTCAGCTTCAGCGTTTCCTGGTCGGATGAGGCGACCGACATCTCCAGCAGGCGGTGCGCCGCTGTGATGCCGTCCGCCGCGTACGGTGCGTGGTTCAGGGCGAACTCCATTTGATCTTCCAGGGCGTCGGCCAGGTACTCTTCACCTTGCGCCTCGGCGCAGGAGGCCAGGCGGCGGTAGGCCGCGGCGGCCACGGGCAGGGCGCCCGCCGCTTCCAGGGCATGGGCCACGGCGGCCAGGTTGTCGAGCGTGACCAGCGGGTGGCCGGGGGGCAGTTTGGCCGCATCTTCGCCGGCGTAGTAGGGTTCGCCCAGGAGCATGCCCGCCCTGCGCAGGTCGATGAAGGGGACCGGGCCGTCAGTGCCGCAGCATTTTTTGTACTTCTTGCCGCTGCCGCAGGGGCAGGTGTCGTTCCGCCCGACCTTGGCCGCGTCTGTCGCGGCGGCTGCGGCGCCCGCCCCGGTCCCGACCCGGGCCAGGGCCATTCGCTTCAGGAAGGGGACGTAGCCGGAGGGCAGCTCGTGCTGCAGCGCCGTGCGGATATCTTTGATGAGCCCTTCCATCATCAGGTGGATGGCGGCGTGCCGGTCGATGCCCAGGCCCAGGAGGTGGGCCAGGGTGGTGCGGGCCTCGGGCGGGTCGTTGTTGAGCAGTTGGGCCTCCACGACCTGATGCGTCAGCACATGGAAGCGGGGGTTGACCCCTTCCACCGTAAAGCGAGGCGGCAGTGCGCCCGCGTGGTCGGCCAGGACGGCGAATTCGGGGTGGTCGAGGTAGGCCAGCGCCCCGGCTTCGGCATCGACACCGGGCGAGCCGCCGCTCCGGGCCAGTTCCCATACGTTCCTGGCGTCATCGCTGGCCCAGGCGGGCAGCGTTTCGATGTCGCGCAGGCGTCTTGTTTCCAATTGAATCTCCTCCATCTGGCAATCCAGTATCTCCACCGGGGGAATTCGGTATACACGGTGCCATCCCTGCAAAGGACCCGGTCGGGCCGGGCAGCTGCTTGCGCCCGGGTGGTGGGCCGGGGCGGCGGCCGCCCGGGCCCGGCGACCGGCCCCGGCGGTGTGACGGCGGCGCAGGTACAGGGCCGGACCCTGTGGCTGCTCGGGCTGCCTACGGCCAAGAGCGGTGTGGTGGCCGTGCCGGTGAATCTTGATACCCTGAAAACGGGCAGCACTGTGACGCTGCTGGCTGCCGGGGTTGCAGCGGTGAGCCCTGACGGGAAGAGCATGTATGTGGGCGCACAGGACGAGCTGGGCCCGTTTGTTGCCAAGGTCTCGGGCGGGAAGGTGGAGCGCACGCTTGACCTGGACGATTTCCGTTTGACGCCGCTGCTTACGCTGTCGCCGGAGTCGCGGCGGCTGATTTGAAGCTGGTGGAAGTGAGCAGCGGACGGGTCGAGAGGGCGGCCGGGAAGGAACTGTTCGTGTCTGAGGCAGGCAAGCCGGTCTTTGCGGTTTTTTCGGCGGGCGGCCTGGAGCTCTTTGTGGGTGACACGACGACGAACGCTATTTGGGCGTATCGAATCAAGTAAGCAGAACCCCCGCATCACCCTGTCATGAGGGGGTGGTGCGGGGGTTTTTCTAGCTTTGGCCGCCGGGCCTGCACCCGGCGCACTCCCCGGCCCATGCCCGGGCCCGGGTTCGTCTGGAATTTGCGACCCTGTCGCGGACGGCACTGAGCATTGTTTTACGGACTGGACCGTGTGGCGAGTCCCACGGCCACAGGATCTGCCCGGTGGTGCCCGGATTCGATGAAATTCGACGAGATTCGATTGCCTTCGACGACGTTGTAGGCCATGGTGGCGTCGGGCGAGGGGCGATGTGGGTGGTTTCATCCCACATTCGGAAAATAACTGCACCCCGCCGCCTGACTCCCCCCGCAAAAAACTGCCGGAGTCAGAGCAGGAGGCAGGCGACGCGCCGGGGCCGGCCATGGGGCGCCGGGCGGTGGGCGCCCGGGCCGTCTACTTGTGAATCACGATGGCGGCGGCGCCGCCCCGGGCGGGGTAGGACAGGAGCAGCGGGCCGACGGGCTTGACGGAGACCTTCAGGGTGGCGGCGGTGGCGAGGTCGTTCTGGTCGCCGGCCCGCACCGTGCCGTTCTCAGCGACGGAGATTTCGGTGTCGGCGCTGAGGGCGAACCAGGTGAGGCCGCCTTCGCCGTTGGTCATGGGGGCGCCTTCGACCAGGATGGAAGTGGCGCCGTCAAAGTTGTACTTGATCTCCTTGATGGTCCCTTCGACGGTCCAGTCTTGCTCCTCGGCCGGGGCCACGGGCACGGCGGGGGGCACCGGGAGCGTGGCCGGGGCGACCAGGCTGAGGGTGCCCGTGGCGTGCTTCTCCTCCATCAGACCGAGGATGTTGGTGAGGGCGTCGGCGGAAACCAGCGTCCGGCTGCCTTCGAGGACGGGGGCGGTCGCCATCTTGATCATGTTGCGCTGGATGTAGCGGACGTTGTCCTGGACCATTTCGGCTTCACGCTGGCCGATGACGAACCAGGCGGTGCGATCGCCGCTGCGGACGGTGACGGTGTGGGTGTCGTTGTCCCAGGTGACTTGGCCGCCGGCGGCTTCGGCGATGGCCCGCAGGGGGAGCATCAGGGTGCCGTCGACCATGATGGGCTGCTGGTCATAGGTGATGCGGGCGCTGTTGACGAGGATGTTGGCCGGGGGCACCGGGGCGGAGATGGGCACCGGGGCGGAGATGGGCACCGGGGCGGAGATGGGCACCGGGCGGACATCGGGCGCCATCAGGATGCGGACCATGCCCGGTTCGGCCGGGGTGTTGTCGGCGCCTTCCACGTACATGGCGGCGGCGGGGGCGGCGGCCAGCATCACCATCAGCAGGGCGGAGGCGGTCGTCTTCGTCAGTCGGTTCATGTAGGTATACCTCCTAAGGGTTATAGGGGAGGGGCTGCAGGATGTTGTCGAAGGCCAGCCAGCCCTGGTCGGTCTGGACGGCGATGCGGCGGGCGGGGTCGGCGCCTTTGATGGCCCGGACCTCCTTGCCGGCGGGCAGCGTTGTGGTATGGCCGTTGGGCGCCGGGGTGCCGGCGTCACGGGTGGTCAGGGTGAGCAGGTCACCCAGCTCATCCGGGCGGACGGACTTACCGTTGTGCCAGTACATGGTGTGGTTGTATGTCAGCGTGAGGCGGCCTTCGCTGGGGTCAGGGGCGAACCGGGTGGAGGGCGGGTCGGCGCCCGGTGAGAGCAGGGTGACGGGACCGTTGTCACCCGGGGCGACCTCGGTTACCCGACCGGGGTCGCCGGTGCCCGGAGACCGGGGGGCGGGGCCCATCTGGCCGTTAAAGAGGAAGATCGCCGCCACCGCTGCGGCCGCTCCCATGGCGAGGGCGCCCGTCAGCCAGGGCTTCCGTCTCTTTTCTTGTTGGACTACGCTTCGGTTGTAGATCTTGTTCCAAAGCTCATCACTGGGTTCCAGAAGCTCCACCTCCTCGGACAGGGCATCGCGGAGGTCTTGATCGTCAGCCTTGCGCACGAACTCGCCTCCTTTCTAGCGCTCCTCCAGGGTCAGGGTGAGGCCCCGCAGGCTGCAGGCCTCCCGCAGCATGGTGCGGGCCCGGGCCAACCGGGACTTGACGGTGCCGACGGGGCATTCCATGGTCTGGGCGATTTCGGGATCGGAAAGGTCCCGGAAGTACTTGAGCACCACCAGGGCGCCCAGTTCGGGCGGCAGGTCGGCCACCGATTCCTGCAGGAGCCGTCGTCGTTCGGACTGGGTGATCTCCCGTTCAGTGTTGGCCGGCGAGACCTGTTCCAGATGGTCGGCTGTCGGCTCGCCGCCCTTGGTGCGCCATTGGGAGAGGCGGATGGCTTCGTTTACGACGATGCGGGTCAGCCAGGGGCCGAAGGACCGTTCCGCATCGAACTTGGCAATATGGTTGAAGGCTCGTACAAAGGCTTCTTGTACGGCATCTTCCGCCAGCGCCCTGTCACGCAGGACGCCGTAGGCCGTCCGCAGGGCGAGGTGGACGTGGCGTTCGTAGAGCCGCCGGAAGGCGGCGCCGTCGCCCCGCTGGCACTGGCGGATCAGTTCGGAGTCGTTCATGCGGGTGTCATCCCCCCCCTTCACTTTACATACCGCAGATTGGGGGCAACCGTTCTCTGCCAGTGGGGGCGTGGGTGCTCGTCTTTGTTTGCCGCGTTGCGGCGGTCATCATTCATTGGGCGGGAGGGGGGGCCGACGCCGCCGGCCGATCGTGCAGGTTGTTTACGGTCGTCGGGGTTCATCGATGTAAATGGACTGCATGAGGCTTCTGGGTACGGCGGTTTGGGCTGATTTGTGGATCGAAAACCAAATTTTGGGGCGAAGTACGGGCTGCCGACCGCCTGTCCTGGCGCCTGGCGCAGAATACTTACGACTAGTGGTGCCGGCGGTGGTAAATTATCTGCATGAGTGGGGCGCGCGAAAAGGCGGGCAGGATTTCCTGCTCGCCTTTGGTGTGGCGGGGTCGGCGGCTCAGCCCATACGCATGGCGATGCGGCCGGCAGGCGCCTACCGGTGCCCTTGGCGCCGCCAGAACATCATCAGAAGTGGAAGCGCTTGGTGACGAAGGTGGACTGGTCCATGTCGGTGAAGGGCGAAGGCAGGAAGCCCGCAGGCCGCGGCGTGGTGGGGATCGTCCACGCAAGCGACTGTTCGGTCACCACCAGTTGAACCGGGCTGCCCGCCGTGACCTGGAGGGTAAGGCGGAGTCCTTCTCTGGGCACCGCCCGGTAGGATGCAAATCCGGAGCCGAGCTTGAGCAGTTGCGGGTCCACCGGGGCGCCCTGAAGGGAGGCGCCCAGCAGGTCGGTATCAGCCCCGGTGTACAGGTAGAAGGCATGGGCCTGCGCAGATGGGATCAGGCGCAGCGTGACCGTGCGGGTGGCGCCTTCCGTCTGGTCGCGGTCGATGACGGTCGCGGGGGCGGGCAGGTCCAGGGCCGGGGCCGGGCCGGTCAGGGCCGGGAGCATTCCCCACCCGGGCACATGCCAGACTTCGTCCAGGGTGGAGGCCGTGGCGCCCTGGGGGAAGAACTGCCGGGTCCAGTCATCGAGTTGCTGGTCGGTGCTGACGAACCGGGCTGCCTTTGCATCGGCGTCGAGCCAGTAGGAGATGTGGTTGTAGCGGGGCTGGTCATCCAATCGGATCAGTGCCGTCGCCAGCAGGAGGATGGCCGAGACCAGCCCTGCGGCGGGCAGGAGCCACCGCAGCCGCCGCAGGGCCTCATCAAGCAGGAGCGGCTGGAGCGACAGGAAGAGCGCCAGGAAGAGGGCGGCAACGGGGAGCATGTCCAGGGTCATGGCCATGAAGAGGACGACCAGGATGGGGAGCCACAGGGGCGCCGCAAGCAGGGGCAGGAGCAGGGACAGGGCGGCGGCCGCGGGGCGCCGGGTGGCGGCCGCAGGGCGCCAGACCTGGAGGGCCAGTCCGGCCAGGCCGAACAGCACCGACCCGTGGAACAGGTAGCTGGCCCCGGGCAGCAGCTGCCCGGTCACGAGGCCCAGCACCAGCATCCAGAAGAGGCCGCCCCCGGTAAGGTTAGCGCTGGAGAGGCGCTTGCGGCACCAGACGACCAGCGTCGCGAAGACCGCCACCGCGATGCCGACGAGGGCCCAGGCATAGAGCGGCTGGTCTGGCGTGGAGCCGGCGCCGTTAACCAGCGGCAGAGGCGCCAGGCGGTGAACGGCCATGATCGCGGCCCAGGCGAGCAGGACCACCAAGACCAGGCCCCCCAGCATGGCCGCGAGCGACCAGAGCAGGCCCTTCCAGGTGAGCATCTGCCGCCGCAGACCCAGAACGATGACGCCGACGAAGGCGACCAGCGTCAGCAGTGAAAGCGGCAGCACCCACGAGAGCCGGTAGTGGATGACCCGGCCCAGCAGCGAGAAGTAGACCGCATTCCCCTGGGGCGGGTTGCGCAGGTCGGCGTTGCCCAGGGCCCGGGTCAGGCCGGTGGCATGAATGCCGTGGTGCTGGATGGACCGCCGGTCGATGCGGTCGACGGCGTCCGCCTGGCTGTGGTAGGTCTCGAAGCTGCCGATGAAAGCAAAGTCGAAACCGGGGATGCCGCGGTTGATGGCGATTTCGAGGTCGGTGGAGTTGGGCACGAGGCGCATGAGGTCGGCCAGGAAGGAGGAGGCCAGGGGGCGGTCGCCGTCGGCCTTGGCCAGTTCGCTCACCAGCCAGCCGTTGTCGCCGCTGCTTCGGAAGAGCCATGATGCGCCGGAGGAGCCGCGGGCTTCAAAGTTGAGGATGACGCCGACATCGCTCGCCCAGGGGTGGTGGTCGAAAAACGCCCGGGCGCCTGTCAGCCCGTACTCTTCGCCGTCGGTGAAGAGCAGAATCAGGTCGTTGCTGAGGGGAGCGCCGGCCAGGATGGCCCGGGCGGTCTCCAGCAGGGTGACGACCGCCGAGCCGTTGTCGGCGGCGCCCGGCCCTGTGGTGACGGAGTCGTAGTGGCTCATCAGCAGCAGCGCCTTGCCGCCGCCGCCGGCGGTGCCAGGGACCCGGGCCAGGACGTTGGAGGGCTGCGCCCCCATGACGCCGAACGGCAGGAACCCCAGCCCATCGGCGGTCTGGACTTGCGGGTCAAGGCCGAGGCCTTTTAGTTGATCCAGCAAGTATGCCCGCACCCGGGCGTTCTCGGCCGAGCCGATGGGGTGCGGCTGCCGGGCGATCTGCTTCAGGTGATCCATGGCCCGGTCGGCGGAGAACTGTGTGGCCGGGGCCGTGGCGGGCACCGGGGCGGGTGGCTGGACCTGGTAGGCGGAGCCGAAGAAGATTAGTGTCACCAGGGCCAGCCCCAGCCAGAAGGGCCAGGGGCTGGTGGGGCGGGGGAGGCGGCCGGGGCTGTTTTGGGGAGCAGGTATCATGTCGGTGGTCAGTTCCTTTCTGGATGTGGGCTTTCGTTATCGATTCTAGGCCGACGGGCGGCGCCCGGGCAGTGCCGGGCGCCGGGTGCCGTTCGTCATATCCGGCGCATGAAAAAAACCGTCCGCAGCAGTTGCGGACGGTTTTTGGCCAATTGGCATGTGCCATTCGTCACCGGAGGATGGACTGGCGGAGGGCGACGGCCACCGCCTGGGCCCGGTCACGGGCGCCGAGCTTGAGGCAGAGCAGCGAGACGTAGTTCTTGACCGTGCCTTCGCTCAGGAAGAGCCTGGCGCCGATCTCTTTGTTGGAGAGGCCGTCTGCCAGGGCGGCCAGGATCTCCAGTTCCCTGGGGGTCAGGTCGACCTCCGACTTGGGGGCGGGCGGGGCTGGCGGGGCGGGTGGGGCCGGCTGGGCCGGCTGCTGGCGGGCGAGGCGGCTGTAATCGGCCACCAGCCGTGCCGCGATGGCCGGCGGAATCAGGGCGCCGCCCTCGGTGACGACCCGGATGGCCCGGATCAACTCATCTGTCGGCATATCCTTCAATAAGTACCCGGCCGCACCGGCGGCGATGGCGTCGAAGATGCTGGCGTCATCGGAGAAGGTGGTCAGCATGATGATGTGGGTGCCGGGCAGTTCGGCCTTGATCTGGCGGGTGGCTGCGACCCCGTCGGTGCCGGGCATGCGGATATCCATCAGGACGACATCGGGCCGCTCCCGACGGACCAGGTCGAGCCCCGCCCGGCCATCGCCGGCGGTGCCGGCCACGGTCAGGTCGGGCTCCAGCTCCAGGAGCCGCCGCAGGGCTTCGCGGAACATGGTGGTATCGTCAATAATCGCAACCCTGATGCTCATGCCTTCACCTCCAGGGGGAGTGAGAGTTGGAGCAGGAAGCCGCCGTCCGGCGCCGGCCCGGCCTGCACCTGGCCGCCCAGCACGGCGGCCCGCTCTCGGATGCCCACGATGCCGAGCCCCTGACCGGCCTCGTTCGGCGCCGCCGTCCCATCATCAACGATGCGGAGCAG
Source organism: Symbiobacteriaceae bacterium (assembly GCA_029239785.1). Taxonomy (GTDB): domain Bacteria; phylum Bacillota; class Sulfobacillia; order Symbiobacteriales; family Symbiobacteriaceae; genus JARBUG01. Next base: position 61,255 of record JARBUG010000004.1, read on the forward strand.
CACTTGAGCCGGGCGGTAGTCGAGATGGACCACCACCGAGGAAGCGTGGCCGTGCCGGATGGCGTTGCTGACGCCTTCCTGGACGGCCCGGAACAGGCAGAGGTCGTGGCTGGCCGGCAGTGCGAGCGGTGTACCGCTGACTGTTAAATCGATGCTGATGGCGGTGCGCTGCCGGAGGTGTGCCACCAGTTCGGTCAACCCTTGCAGTCCTTGCCGCTCATCTGCCTCCAGGGGGCGGAGGGCGTGGACGGCCCGGCGCACCTCCTCCAGGCTCTCCCGCACCTGCTGTTTGAGCAGGGCCGCCGTTTGGGCTGCCTCGGCCGGGCTGCGCCCCTGGAGCTTCTCCAGCAGTTCGGCCTGCATGAGGATGGAGGTGAAGCCGTGGGCGATGGAGTCGTGGACCTCGCGGGCCAGCCGGTTCCGCTCCCGCAGGACCGCGGCGGCCTCCACCTGGGTGGCGTACTCCTGCAACTGCCGGTGCGCCAGGGCCAGTTCGGCGTGGGCCTGCGTGGCCCGCACCTGCGCTTCGGAGAGCCGGGTCGCCATGTAGACGACCAGGTAGAAGAACAGGATGGCGGGCATGGTGACGAAGAGCCAGGCGGAGAGGTTCAGGCTCCACGCCCCGTCGGCGGCGATGAGCGGGCCGGCGACCAGGGTCAGAATCATGGGCAGGATGTGCAGCAGGCCCCGGAAGTAGGGCCAGCCGATCATGGCTGCATCGGCCACGAGGATCAGTTCCGTGAAGGTGCCGGTCTGCCCCGCCGGGGACGGGGGATAGACGGCGTACCAGAGGGCGAAGTCGACATAGACCCAGAGGGTGCGCTGCCAGACCGGCAGTTGCCGGCCCCGGGCGCTGCTGCGCAGCAGCATGGAGAGGATGACGTAGAAGCCGGCGATTCCCACCCCCCAGAGGAGCCCGGAGGGCAGGGCGTGGCGGCCCATCACCAGGTAGACGACGTGGGAGAGGGTCAGGAAGCAGAGCAGGGGATACCGCAGGGTGCGGTTTAGCTGCGCGTAGTTTGGCATGGAGACCTCCTGGGGGGCGGGCGACAGCGTGACGCTCCAGAGTTACCCCAATCGGCTGCGAATTCCTGCCTGTTGGCGCAACGGAAAAGGCGACTTAACTCCTCACCGGGTCAGGGCCAGCGCCCGGAGAGCCGCCGCCCGCACGCCCGGGTCGATGTCCAGCATGGTGCGCGCCAGGATCGGGCCGGCCATGGGGCTGGCGACCTCCGCCAGGGCCGCAGCCGCCGTGGCCCGCACGCTGGGGGAAGGGTCGGCCTGGGCCGCCATCATCACCGCCTGCTGGGCCATCGGGTTGTTGATGCGGGCCAGCACCGCCAGCACCCGTGACCGGATGGCGAGGCTCGGGTCGTTCACCCGGCTCAGCAGCTGCGGCAGAATGGCCGTCCCCATGGCGGCGAAGCGCTCTACGACGCCCGGGTCGTCGGAGAGGAGGCCGACCAGGGCGGGGGTGAGTTCGAAGGGAGGGCGCCCGATGATACGGGGAGTCTGGACGGGCGGCAGCCTGAGCGCCTCGGCGCAGGGCACCGGCAGGCTGCTGGCCCGGGCCGTGGCGCACTGCTGGCTCGTGATGTTGGGCGGGTCGACGGTGATGTTCGGCGAGTCGAAGTACATAATGTTGTCCGTTTGGGTATTCGGCACGTGGCCCAGGCCCAGGATGTGCCCGATTTCGTGGGCGAAGGTGTAGGGGCCGGCTGCATCAGAGACGACCAGCCCGGGGGCGTTGTTGGCGAAGTTAGGGCGCCCGATGCCGTTGTAGCCGCTGCCCAGGGTGCGCACGTAGTAGGCGAATACAGTGGGGAAAGGCGACGGCGTTTCGCCCCGGCCGCAAGTCGGGCCCATGGCCAGCAGGCGCCGGGCGTCGTCGGAGACGGCGGTGGTCGTCCATCCTGTCAGGTCGAGGAGGGTGTTGTCACGGACCGGGAGGAACCCGCCCTGGTGCAGGTTGATGCCTGCGCAGGCGAAGATCTGCCTGGCCCGGGCTAGGTCGTCGCCGAACCGGGTGAAGGTGCCGGCCGACCCTGCCACGGAGATGGCGCAGACGTTGAGGCAGCGGGGCTGCCTCAACAGTCTGATGATGTCCGGGTCCAGGAATCGAATCGCGCCTAGTTGCACAGGTGCGGCCTCCCTGCGGGGCTGGTGATGTAGTCCAGCCTATGCGGGATGAGCTGGGCTTGTAATGGCAGAGCGTGCCCGCCTTTGGCGTTGAGCCCGCTTCAGGTTGGATTCAGCGGCGGTTGATAGTGTGACGGTGAGCGGCAAAAGGAAGTAGGCGCATACGCACATGAAATTCGTCGTGATTATCCCTGCCTATAAGTCCGAAGAGCGACTGCTTGAGCTGGTCTGCGAACTGAGAACGACCTTGCCGGACACCCCTGTCGTGGTGATCGATGATGGGAGCGGCTCTTCCTATGCAAGGCTGCTACGTCTGCCGGCACGGGCAGAACTGCGGGAAGGGCGCTGCGCTGAAGGCGGGCCTGCGCTATGCGAGCCAGCAGTTGGGCTGACCGGGGTGTGGTAGTGCCCCGCAGCCGGGGGGCGCACAACCTTTACAATGCGGGGATTGCGACCCTGACGGTGGCGAGCTTTCTGCAAGGTGTGCTTTGAGATTGCTGGTACCGCATCGAATTATCCGGGGGTTATGCGTCTGTTGGGAGCAGGGCTTGTGGTTGCAGCGGCGTTGGTCAAAAAGAAAGACGGGCTTCGCGGCTGACGCGGAGCCCGTCTCTTTTATGAAGTGGTTACGCTCCTTCACGCAGGGCCGTTTCCAGCACTTCGCGCATTAGCTCCGGCATGAACCGGTGAGCGATGGTGACGTCAGCGAAGGACGGATAACCGGCCTCTGCAAAGCCCATGAGGGAGGGGCCGCCCGCGGTGTAGACGCGGTCCGGGTCGACGGGCTCGCCGTTGATGCGCAGGTCCAGTACCCGGCCGGCGTCGACCCGGTAGGTCAGGCCAACTGTGAAGACACGCCCGATGGGAATGCCGTAGGGGCGCTGTCCGCCGGCGCCCGACCTTCCGCCGTAGATCGCCGGGTCTTGCGACTGCTCCAGAATTGTCTGCAGCGTCCTCCCCGTCAACTCAAGCCGGGCCACGACGAAGAAGGCCGGCATGGCTTCCAGCAAGTGACGGCGCAGGAGCGGACCCGCCGGAAGGCCTTGCACGGCCCCCGCCCCGACCATGAAGCCGATTTCGGCGCCCGCCCGCCGCCTGGCGGCTTCTGCCGCCAGCGTGCAGAGCGGCGATTCGCCCAGGCCATCGTGGGGAAGGGGCGTCGGGAGGGTGGTGATCAGGCCGTCCATCTCGGCCTCGGCAGCCCGGGTCATCTCGTCGATGACGTGCAGGGCTGCGGGGTCCGGTATGACCCGGTCCGGGTCGACCGGGACCAGGCGCCCCTGGCAGGTGGAGATTCGCGCCGACTCCAGGTCGACGGTCAGGTCCAGCACGCCCACGTACTCGCCCAGACCGCCGGCCTGAGCGATGGGCACGCCGTTTACGGTAACAGGTTCCGGGACCACCGTGTGGCTGTGCCCCCCGACGACCAGGTCGACCCCAAGCCCTAACTCGGCTAGTTCCTGGTCCGGGCCGTGGCCCAGGTGGCTGAGCAGCAGCACCAGATCGGCACCTGCCGCCCGTACCTCAGCAGCGCTGCGGCGAATCTCGTCATACGGATGCAACCCACCGATCCCGAGGTAGCTGTAAGTGACCGTGTAGGGGTCGGTGGCGCCCACGATCCCCAGCTTCAGCGGCCCCACGGGGAGGATGGTCCAGTCACGGAGCCCGGGCAGCTGCCGGCCCTCCAGGTCGCGCAGGTTGGCGCAGAGCCAGGGGAAGGGCGACCGGGCGGCCAGGGCCGTCATGGTGTCACGGTGGGTCCGCATGATTTCGTTGTTGCCCGGGGTCATGGCGCTGCAGCCCAGTGCCGCCAGGAGCCGGGTCGTCACTTCGCCGCGGGTGCCGTAACAGACGGGGTTGCTCATTTCGCTGAAGTCGCCGGCGTCGAGGTAGAGGGCGTGGCGCCCAGCCGCCTCGGCCCGGGCCAGTTCGGACCGGACCACCGCCGCGGTGTACGGCCAGCGTTCCAGTTGGCAGTGCAGGTCGTTGGTATGTACAAGGGTGACTTGGATGATTTGGCTCAAAAGTATCGCCTCCGGGCGAGTTAGAAGCTCTTCTCCAGCTCATCCACCAGGGCGCCCACGTAGGCTACGGCCTTGCGGATGGGCTCGGGCTGGGTAATATCGACCCCGGCCAGCTTGGCCAGCTCCACCGGCGTCAGGGTGCCGCCCGCCTTCAGGACCGCCAGCCAGCGATCGACCGCAGGCTGCCCTTCTTCCTTGATTGCCTGGGCCGCAGCCGTGGAGACCGTGAGCCCCAGCGCATAGGTGTACGGGTAGAGCCCCATGTAATAGTGCGGCTGCCGCATCCAGGCGAGGGCGGCGCCATTATCCAGCGCCACGGCATCGCCCCAGAACTCGGCCAGCACCTGGCCCTTGGTGCCGGTCAGCGTCTTTTCGGTGATGGGCTTGCCAGCCTCGGCCAGGGCGTAGATGCGCCGCTGGAGCTCGGCCTCCAGCAGGTGGTTGACGAAGTTGTGGTGGTAGGTGCCCATGAGCCCGTTGATGACGCTGCGCCGGACCTTGCCGTCGAAGGGCTGGGCCAGCAGGTAGTTGGCCAGCAAGAGCTCGTTCATGGTCGACGGCGCCTCGATGATCGACATGGGCGGCCGCACGTTGCTCATGCGGTTGTACTTGCCCGCCAGGGAGAGGTGCCCGGCGTGGCCCAGTTCGTGGGCCAGGGTGAAGACCGGGCGCATCCGGTCTCCCCAGGTCATGAAGACGTAGGGGTGGACCCCGTAGACCGTGTTGCAGAAGGCGCCCGACCGCTTGCCGTCGTTGTCGGAGCGGTCGATCCAGCGCTCGGCGAAGGCCCGCCGGATAATCGCATGATACTCCTCGCCCAGCACGGACAGGGCGGATTTGACCCACTCCTCGGCCTGCTCCCAGGTGACCGAGGGCTCCTCAGCCGGGTTGAGGGGCGCTGAGAGGTCGCAATACATCATCTTGTCGAGGCCCATCAGCTTCTGGCGGAGCTTCTGGTAGCGGCGCATGTGCGGCGCCAGTTCCTGGCCGATGATGTTCAGGATGTTTTCGTAGACATCGAGCGTCACCTTGTGCGGGTGGAGGAGCATGTGGGAAGCGGAGGGGTAGCCCCGCAGCTTGGCCAGGGCCACGTTCTTCTTGACCTCGGTGGCGAAGGTGGCGGCGTAGGTGTTCTTATAGCTGTTCAGGCCGCGGGTGAAGGCGGCGTAGGCGTTGCGGCGGAGGACGGGGTCGGGGGAGAGCTGCGGCCCGCCTTCGTAGACGGGGTGGGCCTGGCCCTGTGCGTCCTGGGCCGCTTCGAACTTCATGTCGGCGCCCTTGGAGAGGTTGTAGATGCGGCCGGGGGCGTCAAGGACTTCGCTCAGGCCGGCGAGGGCCGCTTCGGTTTCGGGGAGCAGCGTGTGGGGTTTCGCATCGAGCCAGTTCTGGAGGGTGTGCTTGTGGGCCTGGGCGGCCGGGTCGGTGGCGATCCAGGCTTCTAGCGGAAGGGCGAGCGCCTCGGATTTAATGAAGGTGGTGGCAGCGGCGACTTTGGCCCAGAGGGCGCCGGCCCGGGCGTTATCGGCCTGATAGGACGGCTCGGTGCCGTCGGTGGAGAAGCGGAAGTTGGCGTAGGCATTCACTCGGGCCAAACGCTTGGTCAGCGCCTCCTGGGCATCGAGGCAGGCGGCCAGTTCGGCGGGACCCTGGGCGAGCTTGCCCTTGTACTCGGTGACCGTGGGCAGGTCATGGGCGATGGCATCCAACTCGGCTTCCCAGGCGGCATGGTCGGCAAAGAGGTCGGTCAGGTCCCAGGTTTGTTCCACCGGTACTGCGGACCGCTTCAGTCGTTGCATGGTGGTTGGTTCCTCCCCGGATAAGTGTGCACTTTCACTATACCAGGGAAACTTCGTGGCGCAAAGTATTTCGGCAGGGAGTTCTGTGGCGACAAAACCGACTCTTCTAGCGGGATTTCCTTTTGGAATGGTCGAAATCTCCTGCTGAACAGAGTTGGCAGGAGGTCGGCACGTGGCAGCCATCATCGCACCAGAGCGTCAGGACCGGGCCAGTCAGTATCTGCGCATCAAGTACCGACTCGACTTGATCGGTTACGGCCTCACCTTGCTGTATCCAGTTCTCCTGGTTGTAGGCGGCAGCCGCTGGCTGGGCGCCATGCTCGAATCCTCCGTGCTCTTCGTCGGCGTGCTCGTCCTTGGGCGGGGCCTGTTCCAACTGCCTGTGGAGTACGCCCGGTATCGGCATAAGCGCCGCTTTGGCGCCACGGAACTGTCGGTGGCGGCCTGGATTGGCGAAAACCTGCCGTTCTTTGTGCTCGGGCTGCTTGGACAAGGGGTGGTGGCCCTGCTGTTGCTCTCCCTGTGGAAAGCGGCGCCCGCGACTTGGTACCTCTGGGTCACCGCCGTGGTGGTCGCGGTGCTGCTGCTCTTCAGCCTGGCCGCTCCGGCGTTGATGCACGGGTGGATCACCGAATCCACGCCCCTGCCTGATGGTGAACTGAAGCGGCGGCTCATGGTACTTGCCCGCAAGGCTGGCGTCTCCATCAAGGATGTGTATGTATCGAACGCGGCGCCGGGCCTGCTGAATATGGAGGCTGGATGGGTTTCCGGGTTTGGGGCCTCGCGCCGGATTACGCTGGATCGCGAGACTCTCAACGCCCACCCTTCTGACGAGATCGAAGCGACTGTGGGCCACGAACTAGGTCACTGTGTCTACAACCACAGCGCCTGGGCGCTGCTGTGCGATGCCGCAATGGCGGCTTTGATCGTGCTAGGGCCGAGCTCTGCGCTGGCGCCGATTTCCACAGTGCTGGGTTTTGGCGGGCTTACGCGTGAGGCGCTGCCGCTGCTGGCTCTGCTCGGTATCGGGGGCTTTCTCATTGTATGGCCGCTGCGTTATGCCATCACGCGTGCGTGCGAGCGGGCTGCTGACGCCTTCGCCCTGCGTCTGACGGGCAAGCCGGAACCGTATATCCGCCGGTTCAAGCGCGAGGCGGTCGGGCCGGAGCCGCCCCGCTGGGTTTATTACTACCGGCACCGCCACCCGTTAATCAGCGACCGAATTGCGGATGCGGAGGAGTTTGACAGGCGCCAGCGGGGGGAGCAGCAGGAGCGTAGGAGGCAGCAACGGCAGCGGCGGGCGGCTGAACTACAGAAGACCCCACCGCAGATCGACCCGGAGGGGTTCTGGGTTTGGCGGCGACCGTAGTGGCCCTTGGTGTATCAGCTCGCGCACAGGTCGCAAAAAACCAATGGAGGCACTCCCCAAATGGCGGGAGTGCCTCCTTCGCGATGGTGTCTTACCGGCCAACGAACATCTGGGTGAACATCATGCCGTACTGGCCGCCCTTGACGATACCGATGCCAACATGGGTGAAGGTGGACTTCAGGATGTTGGCCCGGTGGCCGGCGCTGTTCATGAGCGCCGTGTGGGCAGCGCTGACGGAGCTGTTCCCGGCGATGTTCTCACCGGCGGTGTTGTAGGAGATGCCGTAGGTCTTCATCATTTCGAACGGGGAGCCGTAGGTCGGGGACTGATGGCTGAAGTAGTTCCTGTTGATCATATCCTGGCTCTTCAGGCGAGCGACCTTCGTCAGGGCGAGGTCAGCCTTCAGGGCGCTGAGGCCAGCCTTGGCACGCTCGCTGTTGACCAGGTTCAGCATCTGCTGCTCATCGGCCGTGAGGCCGGAAGTGGTGGTGGTCGTGCTCTGAGTGGTCGTGGCCGGCTTTGCCTGGGTGGTCGGCGTGGTCGTGGTGGCCGGCTTCGCCTGGGTGGCCGGCGTGGTCGTGGCCGGCTTGGCCTGGGTCGTCGTCGTGGTCGGGGTCGTGGTTGGGGCCTGCTTCACCGTGGTGGTCACCGGCGTGTACTGAGCCCGGGCGTTGAGCCAGGTCATCAGGGTGCTCCAGTCGGCAGCGCGGTAGGTGTAGACATACCGGGTGCTGGTGCTGGCGTACGGAGCCGGGCACGTGGCGGCAGAAGCAGGGACGGCGATAGCCAGGGTACCCATCAGAGCGGCAGCAGAGACCGCGATCTTAGACATACGGTTGAACATCACAGGAACCACTCCTCCTCCGAATGATTCCGAAGCTGTGATTGCTCACCGAGGAGGAGGTATCGACCCCCTCCCGCAACGCTTACGAGGTTAGCTGACGGGCTCGGGCAGCAGGAAGGTTGCCCGGACCGCCCATGGATCAGGCGGCCCTCGCCCCGATGTAACTGGGTCCCCCGTTTTTGCTTGACTGCAAAACTCAGCGATTCAAGGTCGGTTGAGCGCTTCGGACATGACATAGTTTAACGTGATATACTTGTACGGTCAAAGCGCAAATCATGGAAAGGAGTTGGGTTGAACCTTGTCCATCTTCAGCCATAACATTTATGAGAATGTCCGGACCCGCACCATCGTGCTGCACGACGGCTGCATTCTGCTGCATCCGCCTCGTGGCGGCGGTCCGGCGTGGGCGTTGCCGGGCGGCGGGTTGGAACCCGGCGAGTCGCTGGCCGACTGTGCGGCACGTGAGGTGCTCGAAGAGACAGGCATTCGGGTGCAAGTTGGTCGGATTGCGTTCCTTGTAGAATGGATCGTCCCTACATACACGGCGGCGCTGGAGCCTGGCGACGGGCCCGGCTTTGGAATCGAAGTTTACCATTATGCCCGGCCAGTGGAGCCGCTGGCGCAGACGGTGGCGGAGCACGAAGGCGACATGCCGGCCCAGTGGGTGCCGCACGCAGAGGTTGAGAAGCTGCCGATTTATCCCAAGCAGATCAAGACGCTGTGCCGGCGGCTGGCCGATGGGCTGCCGGTGCCGGACGGAGCACCGTCGATAATCGGGCGCATTGAAAGCCCCTGGGAAGTGCCCGAAACCGACCCTTTCGCGTAGGACCAGGCCACATAGCAAAAAAGACCCCGGTCCTTTTGGCGACCGGGGTCTATTTTTTCTTCCGCTAGCAGGATTTTCCTGGTGGCGTTGCCGAAAGATTTGGGGTCAGGAAAATGAGTCTGGCGCAACCAAGGAAGCCGCAGTCGATATTTGCTCACGCTACATATAGCAACCAGCACATCGCCTGCCCCTGGAGGCGCCGACCGTATTCAGGAGGGACAATCACACCATGAATGAAGAACAGCTCGTAGAACTCATCGTCAAGGAAGTCATGGCCAAACTGAAGGACCAGCCGCAGCAAAAGCGCGAAGTTGTTTGCAACGTCAGCGCCCGGCACATCCACCTGAGTCAGGCTCATGTTGAGGCCCTGTTCGGCGAGGGCTATCAGCTCACCAAGCTGAAGGACCTTATGCAGCCCGGCCAGTTCGCCTGCAACGAAACCGTCGCCGTCATCGGCCCGAAGGGCACCTTCCCCAAGGTGCGCATTCTCGGTCCCGCCCGCGGCGATACGCAGCTCGAAATCTCCGCGACCGACGCCCGCACCATCGGTGTGCAGCCTGTTGTCCGCATGAGCGGCAAGGTTCAGGGCACCCCGGGCTTTATCATTGAAGGCCCCAAGGGCCGGGTCACGGTGGAGCAGGGCGCCATCGTTGCCGCCCGCCACATTCACGCCACCCCGGCCGACGCCGAGCGCTTCGGCGTGAAGGATGGCCAGGCCGTTCGGGTCCGCAAGACCGGCGACCGGGCTGTGGTCTTTGAAAACGTGGTCTTCCGGGTCAGCCCCAGCTTCGCTCTCGAAATGCACCTGGACACCGATGAAGCCAACGCCGCCTTCATCAAGGACGGCGACATGCTGGAGATCATCGGTTAACTTCGCAGCAACGCAAAAGCCCTTTGCGGGAGCGCCCGACCTGGTGGCTTGGGTCGGGCGCCCCGGCAAGGGGATCTCTTTTGCCCATACATAGCCATATATCTCCTGGTATTCATGAAAAATCCAGGGAGGTGCCGTGAAACATGGCCATGGAAGCGTTGGGAATGGTGGAAACGCGAGGCCTGGTGGCAATGATTGAGGCGGCCGACGCCATGGTGAAGTCGGCCAATGTTCAACTGGTCGGCTGGGAGAAGATTGGCTCCGGGTATGTAACCGCCATCGTTCGGGGTGACGTTGCCGCGGTCAAATCTGCGGTTGATGCGGGCGCAGCGGCGGCTGCCAAGGTAGGCGAGGTCATGTCCACCCACGTCATTCCGCGCCCGCATATGGACTTGGAGCAGGTGCTGCCCATCGGGCTGAAGGAGTAACGGCATGATTTTGGCGCGCGTCATCGGCACGGTGGTTGCGACCCGGAAAGATGACCGGCTGAACGGCTCCAAGCTGCAAATCGTCCAGCCCGTGTCGCTGGGCGACATGAGCCCCGACGGAAAGCCCCTGGTCGCAATCGATGCGGTGGGTGCTGGTGAAGGGGAAATCGTTATGATCTGTGCGGGCTCGTCAGCCCGGCAGACCAGCCGCACCAAGGACACGCCGTGCGATGCGGTGATTATGGCAATAATCGATTCGCTGGATGTGGGCGGCCGGCAGGTGTACTCCAAGAGCCAGGCGAGGTGATCGCTAAGAATGCTCGCCAAAGAGCAGGTCTCTGCGTTGATTGACGAAGTGCTGCAAAAGCTGGCGGCCCAGGGAGTGGGTGCGCCGGACGGGGTGGCTTTGCCGCCGCGGGCCTCCGGGAGCGGTGGTGGGGTGGTGAATCCCGCCGGCATTTACTCCACCGTTGGTGAAGCGAGCCGTGCGGCCCGCCTGGCCTTTGCCCAGCTGCAAACCCTGCCCCTGGCGCACCGCCGGGAGATTGTTGCGGCCATGCGGGGCGCCGCTGCTGATGCGGCCCGTACCCTCGCCGAGCATGCCGTGCGCGAGACCGGCCTCGGGCGGGTGGAGGACAAGGTCAAGAAGAACCGGTTTGCCGCCACGAAAACGCCCGGAGTCGAGGATATTCTATCGGTCTCCTGGAGCGGCGACGATGGCCTGACCCTGGTGGAGCGGGCGCCCTGGGGTGTGGTCGGCGCCATTACGCCCACCACCAATCCCACGTCGACCATCATCAACAACGGCATCAGTCTGGTGGCCGCGGGCAATGCGGTCGTGTTCAACTTCCACCCCATGGCCAGGGGGTGCTGCACCGCGGCCGTCGAGTTGTTGAACGGTGCGATTGCCGGCGCGGGCGGGCCGCCGTCGTTGCTTACCTGCGTGGCTGAACCGACCATCGAAACGGCCCAGGAGCTCATGAAGCATCCGGGTATTGATGCCTTGCTGGTCACCGGGGGCGGCCCGGTGGTCCGGCTTGCCATGACTTGCGGCAAAAAGGTCTGGGCGGCGGGGCCGGGCAACCCGCCCACCGTGGTGGACGCGACGGCCGACCTGGCGCAGGCCGCCAGGAACATCGTCGACGGCGCCTCCTTCGACAACACCGTGCTCTGCACGTCCGAGAAAGAGTGCTTCGCCGTGGCGCCCATCGCCGATGACCTGAAACGGCTGATGGCCGAGCAGGGCGCCTATGAAGTGAAATGGTCCGAAATCGACCGCCTCATGCGGGTCCTGCTGCCAAACGGGGCGCTGGACCGGCGGTTCATCGGGAAGGATGCGGCCCTGATTCTGCGAGAAGCGGGGCTGACGCCGGGCGCCCGAACCCGTCTGATCATCTGCGAAGTGCCGCCCGATCACCCTTTCGTTCATACCGAAATGCTGCTGCCCGTACTCCCGATCGTGCGCATGCCGGATGTTGACTCGGCTATGGAAGCGGCCATCCGGGCCGAGAAGGGGCATGGTCACACAGCGTCCATTCACTCCAACGACATCCGGCACATGAGTCGCATGGCTCGGGAGTCGAACTGCGCCATCTTCATCAAGAATGGCCCGCACTACAGTGGCTTGGGCATCGGCGGGGAGGGGTTCACGTCGCTCTCCATCGCCGGGTCGACGGGCGATGGGATTACGTCGGCCCGCACGTTTACACGGGAGCGCCGCTGTGTGCTGGTTGGCCACATGCGGATTGTGTAGCCCATGCGTATAGCCGTGGGCATTGTCGAGGTACAAAGCATCGCGGCCGGCGTGCGGGCGGCGGACGCGATGCTGAAAACGGCGCAGGTGGATTTGCTTGATGCCGGCGCGGTTAGTCCGGGTAAGTACATCATTACGGTGGGCGGCGACGTAGCATCCGTGGCGGCGGCGGTCGAGTCGGGGGTGGCGGAGGCGGGCGAGCAACTGCTGGGGCAGGTGCTGATTGCCCACCTGCATCCGCAGGTGCTGGCGGCGGTGCGGGGCGAGGCGGCGCCGGGAGTGGGCGTGCAGGCGGTAGGCTTGGTTGAAACCGCTACCGTAGCCGGCGTAATCAGGGCAGCTGATGCAGCAGCAAAGACTGCGGTGGTTGACCTGTTGGAACTGCGGCTGGCAAGGGGTCTGGGGGGCAAGGGTTACGTGACTTTCACGGGCGATGTGGGCTCGGTGCAGGTCGGCGTGGCTGCTGCGGCCGATGCGGCGGCGCGGGATGGAGCGTTGGTAGGCAGCGCAGTCATTCCTGCCCCGCACCCGGACCTGTGGCCCAAATTGAGGAGGGACGGCTGATGGCGCTGTTAGCGCTTGGGATGGTAGAGACCCGGGGCTTTGTGGGTTCTGTGGAGGCAGCCGATGCGATGGCCAAGGCGGCCAATGTGCAGGTTGTGGGACAGGTCCAGATTGGTGCGGCATACATGACCATCATGTGCCGCGGCGACGTGGGCGCCGTACGGGCTGCGGTCGACGCGGGCGCGGCGGCGGCGAAGCGGGTGGGGGAACTGGTTGCATCGCACGTCATTCCCCGTCCCCACGACGAACTGGAGCGGGTGCTGCCCAGGCCCAAGGGCGTAGGCGCTGCAGCGGAGCCGCAAGCGGCGGCGGGTGAGTAGCCCATGCGCGTGGCGATTGCCAGCGATCACGGAGGGTTTGCCCTCAAAGAGGAATTAAAAGGCTACCTGGCGGCGGAACTCGGCCACCAGGTGGTCGATTTGGGGCCCGGCGACGAGCAACCCGTCGACTACCCGGACTTCGCCCTTCAGGCAGCGGTGGCCGTTGCGGCGGGGCTGGTCGAGCGCGCCGTCATGGTCGACGGGGCCGGAATCGGGTCGTGCATGGTCGCCAACAAGGTGGCGGGCTGCCGGGGCGCCCTCTGCTACGACCTGTCAACGGCCCTGAACGCCCGGGAACATAACGATGCAAACCTGCTCACCCTGGGCGCCGGCCTGATCGGCAGGAATCTGGCGCGCCAAATCGTGAAGGCATTCTTGGAGACCGACTTCGCCGGGGGGCGCCACGCCCGGCGGGTCGAGAAGATCAAGGCCTTGGACCAGGGGCTCTCATCATGATGGCCGGGCGGGTAATCGGAGTTTGCGTGGCAACGCAGAAGGACCCCAGGCTTGCGGGGCGAAAACTGCTGGTGGTGGAACCCATCCGGAGCAACGGCACGGCGGCTGGCAAACCGGCCATCGCCGTCGACCTTGTGGGCGCCGGGGCAGGTGAAACCGTCCTGCTGGCCAAGTCCCGCGATGCCTCGCTCGCCGCGGCCGATGCGCCCATTGATCTGGCCATCATCGGCATTGCCGACGCACTGGTCACACCGCCGCACCGGCCCATGGACCCGGCAGAACGGGGGTTTCGGTCATGTTAATGGCTCGCATTACGGGGCATATGGTGGCCACGGTGAAACTGCCCTGCTTTGCGGGGGAAAAACTATTGGTTGTGGAAACACTGGACCAGACAGGCCGCCCCGACGGCTCTGAACTGGTGGCATGCGACCGGGCCGGCGCAGGTGTTGGCGATCTTGTGCTCATTTTGCAGGAAGGTGGCTCCTGTCGCGCCGTAATGGAAAAGGCGGAAGCACCGGTTGAAGCTCTGGTAGTAGCAGTAATCGATCGGATCAACTTGTAACGGATACGGAGGCGTGCTACATGGAGTGGCAGCGAATCAAGGAAAGAGTGACCGAAGAGGTGTTGCGGCAGTTGCAGGCCGAGGGCTCCAGCCCCGCAAAGCCGCAGCAGACTGAGCCGGATTACATATCCGACTTCCTGGTTGTGGTTGCCGGCCCGGTTACGGAGAAGGTTGCGGCGCTCAGCCAGGTACTGGCGGGGGCCGGAAAGGTAACGTTCGTGACGCAGGGTGAGTCGGCGGTGCTGTCCGCCTGCGGTCGGGTCATTGCGGAAGGCCCGGCCGAAATGGCCCGGCGCCTGGTGAAAGGGGCGGGGCGCATTGTGGTGCCGTCCCTGTATGTGGGCGTGGCCGCCAAGGTCTCGGGTCTGATTGGTGATTCCTTGGCCTCAACTGTGCTGCTGGAGGCGGCTTTGAACGGAAAGGCCGTCGAAGTGGCGCGAGATGGCCTGGAGGTACCGGCTGACGCCAGTTGGGCCATTCGGCGGAAGGTCGAGGAGATACTGCAGTCCATGCGCACCTTTGGCTTTGTTGTAACCGACCTCGAAGGCCTGGCGGCCGACGCCGCCCGGCTCCCGAAGGTTGGGGCGGCGGAGGCCGGACAGGCCCGGGCCACGGCCCCTGCCCGTGCCGAAGTAGCCGTGACCGACGACTATGACCGGCCCCTCGCCCGCATGATCGACCATACCCTGCTCAAGCCCGAAGCCACTGTCGAGCAAATCGTCAAGCTTTGCGCCGAAGCCCGGGCCTACAACTTTATGTCCGTCTGCGTCAACCCCGGCTGGGTGCCCCTCGCAGCCCAGGAACTCCAGGGTTCTGACGTCAAGGTCTGCACGGTCATAGGCTTCCCGCTCGGCGCCACCAACACCGAGTCCAAGGCGTTCGAAACGGCCGAAACGATCCGCCAGGGCGCCACCGAGGTCGACATGGTCATCAACGTGGGCGCCCTCAAGTCCGGCCAGTATGACCGGGTGCTGGCCGATATCCGGGCAGTGGTCGAAGCCGCCCGGGGCAAGGCCCTCACGAAGGTAATTATCGAAACCGGACTCCTGACCGACGCCGAAAAGGTCAAGGCCTGCGAACTCTCCAAGCAGGCCGGCGCCGACTTTGTGAAGACCTCCACCGGCTTTGGCCCCGGCGGTGCGACCCCCGAAGACATCGCCCTGATGCGCAAGACCGTTGGTCCTGAGCTCGGTGTCAAGGCCTCGGGCGGCGTGCGTGACTACGAGGCAGCCATGGCGGTCGTCAACGCCGGCGCAAGCCGAATTGGCGCCAGCGCTTCGATCAACATCGTCAAGCGGGTCAAGCCGCAGCCCACGGCAGGTAAGGAGAAGTACTAGCACGCCCCGAGGGCCCTCGCCGACCGGTGTCCGGTCAGGCGGGGGCCCCTTCTTGTTTTCATCAGAGTCGCGGCGGGTCCCTGGTTGACACATCCAGCACGTTCGGTTATCATCGAACCATAATCGGGTTCGACGGAGGTCGAACAAAGTTGTCCTATCAGGTTACCGTTCGCCATTCGCCTGCCACTGAGATGCTCTTGAGCCTGAAGGCCTATATGGATACCACCTCGCACAAAATGCTCGATATTGGTTCCGGCTGGCCACGGAAGGTAGCCAAGGCCCTGCCCGCCGACTACGATTTGAGCGTCTTTGACAAATCGGGCATGGCCTACCCGCTGGTCGGCATGTGCCCGACAGATGACGACCCGCAAGGGCTCATCGACTGGCTGCGCGATCTGCCCGTCGGCACGCTATACGAGATGATCCTCTCTGTTCTGAAAGACCCGGCAAGGCTCCCTCCGGACCTGTCCGGTCTGCGTAAGCAATACGTGGCGGCGCTGCAAATCTGGCATGATCACTACTTCAGCACCCTCGATCCGGCCATTCACGAAACTCTGCGCAACAACGTAAGCACCGCAGCCGCCGTGATTCGTTCGCTTCCGCCGGACGAAGCGGTCGAGCAAATCACGGGCGGCATTGTACTGGAGCTTGACCCCGGGATCGAAGCGGTGCTGTTGGTCCCCCAGTACCACTATCGGCCGTTCAACATCTTCGATTGCACTGACCGGACGCTCATGATCGCCTACCCCGCCGAACTTCCGTCCACCCCCACTGCCGTCCCCAGTGACCTGCGCAACCTGACTCGCGCGCTGGCCGATGACAGCCGCCTGCAAATCCTCCGCTTCCTGTCCGGCGGCGAGCGCAACTTCACGGAGATTGTCAAGTTCTCGGGGCTGGCGAAGAGCACCGTGCATCACCACATGGTCATTCTTCGGGTTTCGGGCCTGGTCCGGGTCCATATGAAGCGTACCGTCGCCGACCGCTACAGCTTGCGTCCCGCTGCTATAGACCGCATCGGCCCCCGCCTGCACGCATTTCTCAAGGAGGAGTAAGCGCCATGTCCGGCTATCAGGCGCCCAAACACGGTTTCCGTACCTTCACGATCATCTGGGCGACGCAATCGCTCTCCGTCATCGGCACGCAACTTACCCTCTTTGCCGTAAACATCTATCTTGCACAGGTTCTCTTCCCGCTGCCTGAGCAAAAGCCCCAGCTGGCCGGGGCCTTTACCCTGCTTAACCTGGCTCATTTCATCCCGACCCTGATCACTGCGCCCCTGGCCGGCGCCTGGGCCGACCGGCACGACCGCAAGCGGACCATGCTGGTGGCCGACCTGCTCAGTGCGGCGATGAGCCTGGTGCTCGTCAATCTCTTGCTCCGGGGACCCGTGGACCTCTGGACCCTCATTGGCTTCGCCGCGGGGTACGGAATACTAGGTGCCTTCCACGGCTCGGCCTTCGACACCGCCTACGCCATGCTGGTACCTGACCACCAGCTTCCCCGGGCCAACGGCATGATGCAGACCATGTGGTCCCTGTCAGCCATTGTGGCGCCCGGGCTGGCAGCTTTCCTCATTTCGCTGCCGACGCTCGCCCTGCGAGGCGCATGGGGCGGACCGGTTGGCACGTTCCTCGCCTCGCTGGGCGACGGAACAGCCCTCACGATTGCCGTTGATTCGGCCACGTTTTTCCTGGCTGCTATGGTGCTGCCGCTCTTGCACGTCCCCTCGCCCCGCCGGGCTGACCTTGCGGCGGGAGCGGGCAAGCCGCGGCGCTCCATTTGGGCGGATATTCGGGAGGGCGCCATTTATATCTGGCGCCGCCGCCCAATGCTCTGGCTGCTCGCCACCTTCACCGTTGTCAACATGCTGTCGCCGTTTGGCATTCTGCTGCCGCTCATGGTCAAGTTCAACCTGGCGGCGGACTGGGGGCTTCGGGGCTTCACCTACGAAACTGCCCTGGCGATGCTGAACACGCTGAACGCCGTCGGCGCCGTTGTTTCGGGGGTTACCATCACCCTGATCGGCGGGCTGAAGACCCGGCGGGTCTACGGCGTGGTTGTGCCGTTGTTGGTCATCGGCATGCTGGCCACGGCCCTGGGCCTGACAACCGGCATCTATGTGGCGGCAGGACTGCTGCTGCTGGCCGGTGCGCTCTTCCCCATCGCCAACGTACACTCGCAGTCGATTTGGCAGACGCAGACGCCGCGGGAACTTCAGGGCCGGGTCTTCTCCGTGCGCCGGGTCATCGCCCAGTGCGCCGGCCCCCTGGGCCTCGCCGTCGCCGGCGGGCTGGCTGGGCGCTTTGACGCCGGATACGTGCTGGCCGCGATGGGTGGCGTGATGGGGCTGATGATGCTCGCACAGCTCTTCAACCCGCAGTTGCTCAAGGTAGAAGATAAGGCGTACCTGGATAATATGGCCGCGGAGAAGGCCGCTGCAGCGGGTGAGACCGAAGCTGTGGTATGATGGGCCTGACGCTGCAAGTGCCGGAGGTGCGCCGTGGCTCTCTACAACGCTGAAGCGATCGTCATTCGGACACGCGACTTCGACGAGGCCGATAAGATTCTGGTCATGCTGACCCGTGAGGAAGGGAAGATCTCGGCGGTTGCGAAGGGCGCCCGGCGCCCCCGGGGGCGATATGCCGCCGCTGCCCAGATTTTCACCCAGGTCAAGGCGTCGCTTTTCCATGGCCGCAACCTCGATACCCTGAGCCAAATCGAGATTGTCGAGTCGTTCCGCCACCTGCGGGAAGACCTTGTGCGCATGGCCTACGGCAGCTATATCTGCGAGCTGATGGACGAGATGCTGCGGGAGAAGCAGCGGTCGGAATCCGTCTTCCTGCTGCTGCTGACGACCTTGCACCTGCTGAACGCCCCCGAAATCGACCCCGAGCCGACCAGGCGGGCTTATGAACTGAAGCTCTTTTCGATTCTCGGCTTCCGCCCGAGCTTTGAGGAGTGTGTCGCTTGCAGCAAGCCGCTGGGAGCGGCGCCATTCGTCCGCTTTGCCCCCGCCCTGGGCGGCGTGCTTTGCCCCACCTGCCCCAGCGAAGGGGAGGTAATCCACCGGCTATCCCGAGGCACCATCGAAACGATGAAACGTTTGATGGATGGCGACATCCGCAAGGCCAGTATTCTCCGCATCGCGGGCGAGATGGCTGGCGAGATTGACCGGGTGGTCGCAGACTACATCAAGCACCGCACGGAGCGGCCGCTCAAGTCGAAGGAGTTCCTCGACAGTCTGCGTGCGTAGGTCAACAGTAAGGCCCCGTACTGCGTCTGACAACGCGGTACGGGGCCACTTTGTATGCCTAAGGTTTCGGGGTGATGATGACGGTCGAAGTGGCCTGATCCCACTCGACCTTCATGTTGTAGTTCTCTGACACGAACCTGACGGGTACTAGGGTTCTGCCCCCGATGATCTGCGCCGGCACCTCGAGCGCCGGGAGCGGCTTGCCATCCTTCGTCGGCACGACGTTGCCGATTTGCAGCTTCAGAATGCTGCCGTTGCGGGTGGCCGTCAGCGTCTGGGTTGCACCGTCCCAGGCGATCTCGGCGCCCAGGGCCTCCATAATCGCCCGGGCCGGCACCAGCGTACGGCCTCCGACCGAAACGGGCGGCTGGTCGAAGTCGATGTATCGGCCGTTCAGCTTTACCTTAATCGCCGACGCATCAAACGCATAGTCCCGGCGGAAGCCTTCCGCACCGGTCTGGTCGTAGGCGACCACCGTCAGCGTGTGAACGCCCGTCAGGCCGCTGAAATCGAGATTGGCCGTCCAGGGCAGGCGGTTGGCCGATGTCTTCTGCACGCCATCCAGCAGGTAGGTGACCCGGCTCACGCCGTTCGGCAGGTTGACATAGGCTGCGACCTGGGTCGGGCCCATGAGCGTGGCCTGCTCCATGGGGCGCCAGAACGTGGGGGAGGAGCCCGGCGTGCCGAGATACCAGTCAGACGCAGTCGCGCGCTTATACGTGTCGGCCATCAACTGATTGCCGGAGAGGATGTAATGGCTGGTGCTCGGCACCCGGGGATACGCTTGTACATCGACATTAAAGTACACAACCGCCTTCATACGGGGGAACACCAGAGGAAGGTACCCGTAAAAGCGCTCCATAGCTTCGGCGGCCCAGGCCGACTCGTCCTTGTAGGGCGAACGATTGGCCCACCCAAAACCGGTCTCTGCGATCATGATCGGTTTGCGGGGCGAGTACTCGTTGTAAATGGCCCGGAACTTGTCCAGCGGATTGGTCCGCTTGCCCTGGTAGAAGATGTCCGCATCCTTCTGGCTGGACGTCAGACTCCCCAGGAAGTGCGCTTCGGTGTACCCGTTGATGCCCACCCAGTCGACAAACTCGTCGCCCGGGTAGTAGAGGTGGTAGTCCTCATCACCGACGTAGCCCGGGGACCAGACCATGGCCACATTGGGCGCTTCCGTCCGCACGATGCGCGCCGCCTCAGCAAATGCTTCCCGATAGAGCGCCGGGTTCTCGTGCCAGGCCGTCCAGCTTCCGTTCATCTCGCTGGCGAACCGCAAGAAGATGGGTCGGCCGAAAGACTTCAACTCCTGCGCGAACTTCCGGATATAGGCTGTGTCGGTAAAGACGGCGCCCATTCCCTCGGTGGGCTCCCAGGAGACCTGGAGGGCCGGACTTTTCTCCCAGATCGCCTTGGTGGCCACGTGGCTCGTCATGGTATTCCACGACACGTACACCAGTGACAGGGCGTAGGGCTTTCCATAGGCGGCTGCCACCCGGTCGGGGTCACCCTTCACCGCCAGGTCCAGGTCCAGGGCGCCGCCCAGGAGGGTTCCGAAGGCGGGTTCATGCTTGGCCAGTTTGACCTTTGGGGCGCCATCCGCTGGGCGGGCAACAAAGGCCCGAATCTCCGGGCGGATCTGTTCGACCCGGCGCTGGTGCGGCAAGATGCTTTCGGCATAACTGGGGTCGCTCAACTGACCCCAGCACTCGATTTCCGCATCATAGGCCGCAACGGCTTCGTGATACCGGCCACGCTGATCAAGCTCGGGCGCGAGCAGTTTCGCGAACCACCCGCAGCCTTCTGGGTCAGTCGACCGCAGTGCGTCGACCAACAGGGCCCAGTATTCCATGGCCCCTTCTATATCGCCGGCTTCGACGGCGGCGGTGGCGGCATTACGCCACTGCCACTCCTGAGCCTTGGAGACGGCTGCACTGGTGCCGGTGGGGACCAGCGCTAGCGCAAGCAGTACTGTAATGAAGGCGGAGAGAAAGCGGCGCACGTTTATCCCTTCCTTTCTTTACATGCCATTCCTTTTCCCTTACCGTCGTGGCGATTCCTCCTAATGGAAACGGTAACGGGTGGGAACTTAGCGGTTTTGTAGACCTTACGTGTTACTAACAAACGTCCCGAATTGCTCGAACTGAACGGTCTAACAGCGGATAGGCTGATACTTATACCAAGCTGTACCATGATAAGTGCATCCAACTACCGAGGAGGCATGCACTCATTATGGTTTGGCTTCAACTCGCCGTCGTTCTCTTCTTTCTGATCCTCGGCTGCAGCTACGGTAGCGTCGGTCTCGGTATCTTTGGCGCCCTTGGTACCGCCGTTCTCGTCTTCGGCTTCCACCTGCCGATTGCCGCTCCGCCCATCGATGTCATGCTGATGATCCTGGCCGTTGTCACCGCTGCTGGCACCATGGAAGCGGCCGGTGGTCTCGAGTACCTGGTCCACCTGGCCGAGCGGGCCCTGCGGAAGAATCCCAAGTACATTACGTTCATGGCCCCCATCGTCACCTGGGTGTTCACCTTCTTTGCGGGTACCGGCCATGTCGCCTACTCTGTCCTGCCGGTTATTGCTGAAGTGGCCCGCGAAACAAAGATTCGCCCCGAGCGGCCGCTTTCTGTCGCAGTTATCGCAAGTCAGTTTGCAATTACCGGCAGCCCGATTTCGGCCGCGATGGTGACCATGGTCGGCCTGACCGCAGCCGCCGGCATGTCCATCGGCAAGCTGATGCTGATCACCGCCCCATCCACCTTCCTGGCCTGCATGGTCGCCGCATTCGCCATGAGCTTCTACGGCAAGGAACTGGAGCAGGACCCCGAGTACCTGCGCCGTCTGGAAGCGGGTCTGGTGCCGCCCATCGTGCCGGTCTCGCAGCGAGCCGCCTATAAGGCCGACCCGAAGGCCATCTACTCTGTCATCATCTTCCTCGTCGCCGCCGTGGTAGTCGTCGCCCTCGGTAAGTCCGAGTGGCGTCCCTCCTGGACCGTCGACGGCAAGACCACGATTCTCGAAATGCAGTACGTCGTCCAGCTGGTCATGATGGCCGCTGCCGCCGGCATCGTTCTGCTCGGCAAGCCCGACCTCGAGAAGGTCGTCAAGGGCAAGGTCTTCTCCGCCGGCGCCACCGCCCTGGTCGCGATCTTCGGTATTTCGATGATGGGCGACACCTGGTTCAAGGCGAATGAAGCCCTGCTGAAGGCCAGCCTCGGTGGTTGGGTGAAGGTGGCTCCGTGGCTCTTCGCCGTCGCACTGTTCGGCTTCTCGGCGCTGGTTAACTCGCAGGGCGCCACCGTGAAGGCCCTGATGCCGATCGGTATCTCCTTCGGCATTCCGGCGCCGTTCCTGGCCGCCATGATGCCCGCCGTTAACGGCTACTGGTTCACCCCGGACTACGGCCCGATCATCGCCGCCGTCCAGTTCGACCAGACCGGCACCACCAAGATCGGCAAGTGGGTCTTTAACCACAGCTTCATGGTACCGGGTATCATCACCATCGTCCTGTCCGTGGTGTTTGGCTTCATCTTCCAGGCGATCTTCTGGTAAGAGGAATGCAACTCGGCGCCGCCCAACCCCGGGCGGCGCCTTTGCGCGCTGTCTAGCCTGCAGCGCATACGTATGTCTTGGGGAGGAGGCCAGGCCCCCCGTCCCGAAGTGCCGCGATGAAGGAGTGAGCGCAATATGGCAGAACCGAAGCTTCCCCGGGAGTGGTCGGCGCTGCTCCAGACCGAGGCGGACCGCTGGGTCCGGGACGGGCTGATCAACGCCGAGCAGCGCAGCGCGATTGTGGGGCTCTACCCGGCGCCAGGGGCCGGCGGGCGTGAGCGGACGATCCTGATTTTCACCTTGCTCGGCAGCCTGCTGGTGGGGGCGGGCGTGATTCTCTTCTTTGCCGCCAACTGGCCGGGCCTGTCAGCCGCCACGAAGGTTGCGGCCGTTCTGGTCGGCGTGCTGGGCGCCTACGGCTCCGGGTACTACCTCCAGTTTATGCGGGGTGACTACCCCCGCCTCGGTCACAGCCTGATCGTGCTCGGCGCCCTGCTGTATGGCGCGGGCATCTGGCTGGTGGCGCAGATCTTTCACCTGGACAGCCACTTCCCCACCGGGTTCCTGCTTTGGGGCGTGGGGCTGCTGCCCGTGGTGCTGGCGACCGGGTCGGTCTGGGTCCTCTACCTGGGCACGGCGGTGCTGGGCATCTGGACGGTAACCGAGCAGACCTACACACTCAGCTACAACCTGCTCTTCCCGGTGCTGATGGCCGGGGCCGTGATTCCCCTGTCCCGCCGGGTTGGCTCGGCGCTGAGCGAGGCGGGCGCCCTGTTCGGCATCTTCCTCTGGTTCATGATCGGGTCGCTGTCGCACCTGACCAGCACCAGCGGCAACCCGGAGCCGCTCATCGTCGCACGTCTGATGCTGCTATATGGCGGCGCAGTGCTGACGGCGGGGGTGGCTGGATTGGGCAACCAGCAGGCGTACGTAAGCCTGGGCGGTCTGATGGCCCTGGCTGGCACCTACATGCTCACCTTCCGCTGGCACTTCATCGGCAGTGATGTCGAACTGCCGTCGCTGCTGGCGGGGTCTGGCTTCCAGACCGCCGGTCTGATGGTGATCGTCGGTGCGCTGGCCGCTGGTGGGGCGCGGCTCTGGCAGCAGGGGGCAGCAGGCCGCCTGGAGCTGCCGGTCACCGCGCTGATGCCCGCTGTGGCGGCGCTGGGCGTGCAACTCCTGGACCCCGTCCCCCGGATGGTTGCGTTCAACCTGCTGCTGTTTGCGGGCACGGTGGGGTGGATTGTGTACGGCGTCCGCCGTCGCCAGCAGTTGGTGGTCAACCTGGGGCTGGCGGTTTTCGTGCTGCATGTGCTGACCCGGTACTTTGACCTGTTCTTCAGCGCCATGGACCGGTCGCTCTTCTTTGTGCTGGGGGGCATTCTGCTGCTAGGCGGCGGGTGGCTGCTGGAGCGGAACCGGCGCCGTTGGATGTCGGCATGGGGAGGTGACGGCGATGACCGGTAAGCGCTGGGTCTTTGTGGCCGCCGTCGCCCTGCAGGTGCTGCTGCTGCTCGGTATGGCGGGACGGCATTCGTACACGCTTCAGACCGGGCGCCCCATCCGCCTGGAGACCGCGCCGGTCGACCCGTGGGATCCGTTCCGGGGGGAGTATGTGTCGCTCAACTACAAGATCTCGCAGCTTGAAGCAGGCCGCGTCACCATGGCCGGCGCCCCCTACCAGCGGGGACAGAAGGTATGGGTGACGCTCAGGTCGGCTGATCCGTATTGGATTGCCGTGGCGGTTTCCAGCCGCCGCCCGCAGGCGTCCGGCAACGAGGTGGCTGTTCAGGGCACAGTTCAGTGGTATTACCCCGATGCAGGGCCGGCTGGCAGGCCTCAGGTCTTCATTCGCTACGGCATCGAGCAGTTTTACGTGCCGGAGGGGGAGGGGCCGGAGCTTGAGGACCGGCGCCATCAGGTGGATGTGGATGCGGTCGTTGACCGGTTTGGGCGGGCCGCGGTGAAGCGCGTTTGGGTCGATGGGAAAGAGGTGCAGTGGAGGTAGCTGACGAGCCCGCCTACTCCCGGTAGGCGGGCTGGGTTTTTATCGGGATCGCCGCTTTTGCTGCCAGCCCCAGGAAGCAAGCAGGACGACGGCAACGGCTGCAATCACCAGCCAAAAGGTTGTGCTGCCGACGAAGGGCAGGGGCTCTGCAGAGGGCGGAGGCTGCGCCGGCACGGGGAGGGGGGTCGGGTTTGGATTGGGGTTCGGGTTGGGCACCGGCCCCGGCCCTTCCCACCAGACCCGGTACACAATCCCGGCGACGAAATCTGCCACGAACAAGTCCCCGGCCGGCCCGACCGCTACATCCAGCGGCCGCTGGAGGCCGGTGAGGATATCGGTAATCTCACCGGTGGGCGTTACAAAGGCCACGCGGCGCCCGGTCGTTTCATCGAAACTGCTGCCCCACATGGCCACAAAGAAACCGTCACGATAGGGCGCAGGGAACGCGCTCCCGCCGGCGTACGCCAGCCCGTTCGTCGAGTTGTGGTCGCCGAACAGGGCGACCGGTCCCGTGGTGCCTGTGTTCGCCGGCGGGTGCTCAAAGTAACGGGGAAACCCGTAGTCGCCGCCCTGCACAACCAGATTTAACTCATCCGACGTAGCCGGATCGTCTGCACCGTTGTCCGTCACCCAGAGCCGGCCCTTGTCATCCCAGGCCATGCCGAACGGATTCCGGAAGCCTTTTGCCCAGACCTCCGCCATCTCGGGCCGGGCCGGGTCGAAGCGGAGAATCGTCCCAGACCAGGGGTGCTTTTCTGCGCTCTGGTCCGTCGTCGAACCAATGCCCAGGTAGAGCATCCCGTCAGGGCCGAAGAGCAGCCCGTCGTTCTGGTGCAGACCATGGGGCACCTCGGGCAGCACGGGCCGGGGGTTGGCGTAGGTACCATCGGGCTGGCGGGCGAAGGCCAGCACCCGCCCGGTGTCGGAAACGTAAAGGGTATCATCTTTCAGGGCGATACCTAACAGGTCATGGCGCGCCTTGGCCACCTCCTGTCGCTCCGCCTCAGCCCCGTCACGAATGGTCACGGCGACTACTTCGCCCGTCTGCTGGGCGATGTAGAGCCGCCCGTCGGGGCCGAATACCAGCCGGGTCGGGTGATGAACGCCCTCCACCACCGGTGCTATGTGGAAGCCGGGTACAGCGGGTGTCGGCGCCGCCAGCGCTGCGCCCGGAACGAACAGCATGAGCAGGGCAAACGTCAGGGCGGCAGCGCGGCTGACCATGGGCAGGACCTCCTGCAGTTTTGTATATCTTTTGACTTTATCGCGCAGCCGGCAGTTACGCTTCGGGCTGCAGTTCCCGTCCGATTGCATCCACTCCCGCAGGCACCCAGCCTTGACGGGGTTTAGCCTTATGTTGACGACTAGTGGACTCCAAAGTAACCTATTGATTGTGGTTTACAGTTGAAACGATGTGGTATCAAGATCACCTCAAGGAGCGAAGCGATGTGGCACAACCCATCACCGAAACAACCGCTGTACCTCAGCCGCGGCGACCGCGGCTCGCCTCGCTCGATGTGCTCCGCGCCTTCGCAGCGGTCGCCGTGGTCCTGATCCATACGTCAGCTGCTGTGCTCTTGCACACTCCCCACGAAGCACGTGGGTGGCAGGTTGCGGGCTTCATCAATCAGTTTTGCCGGTTCGCCGTTCCGGCGTTTGTGTTGATCACCGGCGCCGGGCTTTTCCACAACTACGGGCAGCGGAGCAGCTTTTCTCCAGGGCAGTATTACCTGCGTCGTCTGAAGAGCATTGGCATCCCTTACCTGTTTTGGAGTTTCGCCTATTTCACCTTGTATCGCTGGATGGAACAGGACTTCCACCAGTTCTTGCCGCGTTTCCTTGACGTCCTGGCAACTGCCACCGCAAACTACACCTTTTACTTTTTTCCGATCATCGTGCCGTTCTACCTGTTATTTCCGTTGGTCCGGCCCCTGGCGCGCAGCAAATGGATGGGCATGGCCGCTTTGATTGGAATTGCGGGCAACGGGTTCTTCGTGTGGTTTGCTTTTCCGCAGCCTAAGGTCGCACTCGGACCGCTTCTGAGTCAGTTATACGCGTATGCAGGAAATACGCCCCTTTGGTGGATGGGGCCGTTTTTCCTGGGCGCCTGGCTGGTCACTCGCTGGGACGCTGCCACCGCCTGGCTGCGCCGGTACTGGATCGGCCTCACGGCCCTGGCAGCATTCCTTCTGGTCTGGGTGATGCAGGAGTTCCACGCATACGTTGGCATGGGCAAGCTGGCGTACGTTGCCACGAACTTCCGCCCCAGCGCATACTCCTATGGTTTGGTCATCATGCTAGCCATGGTCGGGCTTGGCGCAGTGCTGTCCGAACGGGCTGGCTGGGCCATGCATGCCATCGAATCGTTCAGTAAATACTCGTTCACAGTCTACCTGGTCCACCCGTTGGTTCAGCAGGCCACAAGCAAGGTGCTTTCGCCGCTCAGTATCGGGCCGCTCATCCACTTTGTCCTGCAGGGGTGCCTCGTGATCGGACTCTCTTATGTACTGGCCCGCGCCATCGACAAGGTGCCAGGTGGCAGTTGGGTCATTGGTGTGCGCTGACTTGACAGATCCACAGCGGTTTGGTAGATTTTTGGATACAGCGATGAACGGGAGGAGTACCTGCCAGTTTCGCCTCTCCAGAGAGCCCTGCACCAGGTGCAAGCGGGGCGTGGCGGCGGCGGGGAACGGCGCCCGGGAGCCAAAACTCCATACCTCAAGGTGGGCGCCGCCCCGGGGCGCCAATCAGGGTGGAACCGCGGGAGCACTGTAAGGCTCTCGTCCCTGGCCAATCTGCGATTGGCCGGTGGACGGGAGCTTTTTGTATGCCCGGTTAGCCGGCCCGAAAGCCTAGCATGGCGCCGCCACAGCGGCGGTGCCGTGCGAAGCCCGTGAATGGCGCGTTAGCGCCGAGAAAGGAGGAACCGTCCCGTGTACATGCAGGATCTGATTCTGACCCTGGACAAGTTTTGGGCGGAGAAAGGCTGCATCGTCGGCTTCCCGTACGACATGGAGAAAGGCGCGGGCACCTTTAACCCCCACACCTTCTTCCGGTCGCTCGGTCCGGAGCCCTGGAACGTCTGCTACATTGAGCCCTGCCGGCGCCCCGCTGACGGCCGCTACGCCCAGAACCCGAACCGCATGCAGCATTACTTTCAGTACCAGATCATCATGAAGCCCAGCCCCGAGAACATCCAGGAGATGTACCTCGAAATGCTGGAACGCATCGGCATCGACCCCAAGAAGCACGACATTCGCTTCGTCGAAGACAACTGGGAAGGCCCGACCCTGGGCGCCTGGGGCCTGGGCTGGGAAGTCTGGTGCGACGGCATGGAGATCACCCAGTTTACCTACTTCCAGCAGGTCGGCGGTTTCGAGTGCCGGCCCGTGGCGGTGGAGATCACCCTGGGCCTGGAGCGGCTCACCTCGTACATCCAGGGCGTCGATAACGTCTGGGATATCCAGTACAACGAGAAGCTCCGCTACAGCGACATCTACGAGGCCTCCGAAATTCAGCACTCGATCTACAACTTCGAGCAGGCTGATACCCAAATGCTCTTCAGCATGTTCAACATGTTCGAAGGCGAAGCCAAGCGGCTGCTCACGCTGGAGCAACCCCTGGTCTACCCCGCCTACGACTATGTCATGAAGTGCTCACACACCTTCAACCTGCTGGATGCCCGGGGCGCCATCGCCGTGAGTGAGCGGCAGGGGTACATTCTGCGGGTGCGCAACATGGCCCGCATGGCCGCCAAGGCCTACCTCGACCTGCGTGAGTCGATGGGCTTCCCGCTGCTTAAGGATGTGACCGAGCGCCCGACTTGGGACTCCCGTTTCGGCGCCAAAAAGAACGTGGTCGCCCCCGGCCCTGAAGCCAAGCCCGACGAGGAAGGAGGCAAGTAGCCATGACTGAAACACGCAACCTGCTGCTGGAAATCGGCACTGAAGAGATCCCTTCCCGGTTCTGCCAGCCCGCACTCGACCAGTTGAAGGCGAACGCTGAAAAAGCCCTCGCCGAGGCCCGCATCGATTTTAAACTGGCCGACACCTTCGGCACACCCCGCCGCCTGGTGCTCTACGTGAAGGATATGGCGCTGGTCCAGAAGGATGTTGAAGTCGTCCAGAAGGGCCCGGCCAAGAAGGCCGCCTTCGACGCCAACGGCAACCCGACCGTTGCCATTCAGAAGTTCGCCCAGTCGCAGGGCGTTGAAATCAGCGCCCTCGAAGTGCAGAAGGATGAAAAGGGCAACGAGTATATGTATGCCCGCAAGCTGGTAAAGGGCGAGTCGATCGCAAAGGTCCTGCCGCCCCTGCTGGCGAGCCTGGTCCTGTCGTTCGAATGGCCCAAGTCGATGCGCTGGGCCGACCGCTCTATCCGCTACGCCCGGCCCATCCGCTGGATTCTGGCCATGCTCGGCGACCGGCGGGTTCCCTTCGAGGTCGACGGCATCGCAACCGTCAACACCACCATGGGCCACCGGGTGCTGGGCCCCGGCGCCCCCATCGTCGTTGACAACGCCGACGATTATTTCCCCAAGGCGACCAAGGGCTACGTCATGGTCGACCAGAACATCCGCAAGCAGGTGATCTGGCAGCAGGTGACCGACTGCGCCTACCGCCTGGGCGGCCACGTGGAGCGCGACGAAGATCTCCTCGAAGAGCTGAACTGGCTGGTTGAGCAGCCCACCGCTTTTTCGGGCGCCTTTGACCCGGCCTTCCTGGACGTGCCGCCCCAGGTGCTGGTCACCACCATGAAGGAAAACCAGCGGTACTTCCCCGTCTACAAGGACGAGAGCCGCACCGAACTGCTGCCTAACTTCATCGCCCTGCGCAATGGCGAGCGCGATTACATCGAAATCGTCCGTGCCGGCAACGAGAAGGTTCTCGCGGCCCGCCTCTCCGACGCCCGTTTCTTCTGGGATGAGGACCGCAAGCGAGACCTGGCCTCTTACAACGACCGGCTGAAGGCCGTCGTCTTCCAGGAGAAGCTCGGCACCCAGTACCAGCGGGTCGTCCGCCTGACCGAACTGGCCGAGAAGGTGGCCAACCACCTGAACCTGCCGCACGGTGAGCGGGCCCAGGCCACCCGGGCTGCCCAACTCTGCAAGGCCGACCTTGTCACCCGCATGGTCTTCGAGTTCCCCGAAGTCCAGGGCTACATGGGCCAGCAGTACCTGCTGCGCGAGGGCGGTGACCCCGCCGTCGCCAAGGCGATTTACGAGCACTACCTGCCCCGGGGCGCCGGTGACGAGCTGCCCCGCACCGGCCCCGGCATCGCCGTGGCCCTTGCCGACAAGCTTGACACCCTGGCCGGCTACTTCTCCATCGGCATGATTCCGACCGGCTCGCAGGACCCGTTCGCCCTACGCCGGGCCGCCCAGGGCGCCGTGCAGACCGTCATCGAAAATGGCCTGACCGTCGACATCGCCGACCTGTGCGCTCTGGCCATTGAGGGCTACAAGTTGGAGAACCCGGTCGAGCTGAAGACCCTGGGCGACATGCTCGACTTCTTCAGGGCCCGCATCAAGGTGATGATGGAGGCCCGCAACTACCGCTACGATGTCATTGAAGCCGTCCTTTCCGCCAGCTTCCGTGCCCCGTACGATGCCATGCGCCGGGCTGAAGCCCTTTCCAGGATGCTGACCGAGCCCGAGTTTGCCGCCGTCACCGGCGCTTTCAAGCGGGTCACCAACCTGGCGTCCAAGGCCGAGGAGGCAGGCGTGGAGCCCGGCGAGGTTGATGTCGAACTGCTCACCGAGGCCGCCGAGCGCGACCTGTACGGTGCCTTCGTCGACCTGCGGCCCGACATGAAGCAGGCGCTGGATGGGCTTGACTACGAAAAGTTCTACCAGATCGCTACCCGACTGAAGCAGCCGGTGGATGCCTTCCTCGACAACGTGCGGGTCAACGCCGACAACGAGAAGGTGAAGGTGAACCGGTACAGCCTCCTGACCGCCGTGGGCGGGCTCCTGTCGGCCCCCGCGGACCTGGGTCGCCTGGCCGGGTAAAGGCAGCGAACAGCAAAAACAACTCCACCCGAGAGGGTGGAGTTGTTTCATATTGGTGCTTATGCGGTTTGCTGCGGGAGCCCCGTAATGGTTCCGGCGGCTTCGACCTGGACTCGGACATGGTCTGCACAGTCCTGGCAAACGAAGTCGACCTGTCGGGCCAGCAGAGCTTTTTTGTGGTCCTCGTTCATGGGCAGAACCGCCCGCGCCTCTCCGCAGAGAGCACAACGACGGACCACCGGAGCAAGAGAGTGGATGCGATTACGTTTACGAGTTGCCAATGAACTTTCATCCTCCTACCAAGAGATTGGCGGAAGGACATGGCCGCGCCAGGGCGCGCCTAGGCGGCTATTCCTTCGACCTGCGCTTACGAGGTTAGCTGTCGGATTCGGGCGGTCAAAGTTGCCCTACCCACTCGATCAGTGGGATTCACCCCGGAAATGGGTCCCCCGTTCTCGAATCGAGATTCAGCGTGGTTCAGCGTCCGACCACAATGGTACACGATGCAGCCCATTCTGTACAGAGAGGGCAGGCCAGATTTAACGAAATTGTAATGGGAATTATGTGCTAAACGCATACATGTATATACCAGTTCGGAGCCATGCAGCGCACCCACCGCCGTGCACTTTCCTATCGACTTTTCCGCCCTGAATCAGCGACAATATTGACTGTGCGAAGACTGGACAGAGAGGTGGGTTCACGTTGACTTTCCTTGAACGGCTCAAGGCGGCCGTGGCCGGCTTTCACGGGTATGCCGACCTGGGCCGTGATCGTGCCAGCGGCTTCGGTTTCATGGCGCTCATTCTGTTACTGGTTATGACTGTCTCGTGTATTGGTTCGACCTATCAGTTCAGCACCAGCCTGGGCACCGCCGTGGAGGACATGAAGCAGGTGCCCGACTTCCGCATTGTCAACGGCGAAATCGAATATGAGGGTCCGATGCCCGTCATCGTGGAGGACGAAAACTCGGTCTTCATTCTGGATACCTCCGGCCAGACGGGGCCCGAGGCCATCGAGGGCCGTCCCAATGGCATGCTTGTCACGCGTGACAAGGTATACCAGAGCCGCGGTGGTCGGGTAGAGCAGATCGACCTGCCCAGCAACTTGCCCATCACGCTGAGCAAGTCCGACGTTATGGGTATGATGGAGAAACTGTGGATTGTGGTCCCCATCGCATATGTTTTCATGTTCCTGTTCCAGCTGGGCTTCAAGGCCCTGGACGCCTGCGTGCTCGGCCTGGCCGCCCTGATCTGGGGCAGTGCCACCAACCGCAAGGTCGACTTCGGTCTCGGTTATAAGCTGGGCCTTTACGCCATGACGATTCCCATGGCGCTGCAGTGGCTGGTGCCGGGCTACACCACCCTCCCCTTCGGCGGACTGCAGGCGAGTATGGGCTTTGTCCTCTGGTGGGTGTTGGCGCTTGTGTATCTCATTTTTGGTCTGCAGGCCTACTACCGTACTCAGGACCCGAATGATCAGGGCTATTACGGCCCCACACCGTAATACAAATAGAGCAAGGCGGTACGCAAGTTCGCCCCTTTCGCCACCCGATCTCGGATCGGCCGTGGCGGGAGGGGCCTCTTCCATTTCTAAACGAGGAAATCTATGGCAAAAGTCTATCCAATAGATAAACCTTTGAAGACCCCTCAAAAATCTTTGTAACCTTTCTTAGCAAAAGTCGGTTTCCGCCTTGGATTGTTATGGTATACTCATTACCGGCAACAGGAGGAGACGCGTGTGTCGACTCGTCCCGTTGTGTTCCTGGTCTCCGATTCTGTGGGGGAGACGGCAGACCTGGTGACACGCGCTGCCATGTCCCAGTTTGGCGGACCGGCTGTAGAGATGCGAAGGTACCCGATGGTTGACGATCGGGAGAGTTTGCGCGAGGTCATCGAGGCCGCACGTGCGCAGCCGACGCTGATCGTTTTCACCATCATCGTGCCGGATGTCCGGGCGGAGCTCAAAACCCTGACGGTCCAGTACGGAATTCCGGCCGTGGATATTATGGGACCCATGCTCGATGGGCTGGCACAGATTCTGGGGAGGGCGCCCATCCTTGAGCCCGGTGCCATCCACAAGCTGGACGAAGATTACTTTCTCCGCATCGAAGCTGTCGAGTTTGCCGTGAAGTATGACGATGGCAAGGACCCGCGCGGTCTGTCACGGGCCGACGTGGTTCTGCTGGGCGTATCGCGATCTTCGAAGACGCCGGTCTCCATGTACTTAGCGCATCGGCGCATCAAGGTCGCGAACCTGCCCCTGGTCCCGGAAGTCACCTGTCCCAAAGAGCTGTTCCAGCTTCCGGCACGAAAAGTTGTGGGCCTGCGGGTCGCTCCTGACAAGCTTCATGGCATACGTGAGGAACGGGTGCGCACAATGGGATTAAGGTCGGATGCGAACTACGCCAACATGGAGCGCATCCTACTAGAGCTTGACTACGCTGAAGAGGTGTTCAAGAAGGTAGGCTGTCCGGTGATCGATGTGACGAACAAAGCTGTTGAAGAGACCGCTGTTCGCGTTTTGGAGATCATAAACCGAGGAGTGAGATTCGGTGACTAAGAAGTTCGTCTATGCCTTCCATGAGGGCCGTGCAGACATGAAGGCTCTGCTCGGCGGCAAGGGTGCTAACCTCGCCGAAATGACCAACATTGGCCTCCCTGTCCCCCCCGGATTCACCATCACCACCGAGGTCTGCAACGAGTATGCGCAGACCGGCAAGATCAACGCTGAGACCGCTCAGCAGATCGACGCCAACCTGGCCACCCTCGAGGCGAAGCTGGGTAAGAAGCTCGGCGACGTCAAGAACCCGCTGCTGCTCTCCGTCCGCTCCGGCGCTCCGCTCTCCATGCCCGGCATGATGGACACCATCCTGAACCTGGGCCTGAACGACGAGTCCGTCGTTGCTCACGGCAACAACACCAACAACGAGCGGTTCGCGTGGGACTGCTACCGCCGCTTCATCCAGATGTTCTCCAACGTCGTGCTGGAGACCGGTCTGCACAACTTTGAGCAGATCCTGGAAGAGCACAAGCACAAGAACGGCGTGAAGCTCGACACCGAGCTGACCACCGACATGCTCAAGGCGATTGTGAAGGACTACAAGGCCGCTGTCGTCAAGCTGACCGGCCGCGAGTTCCCGCAGGACCCGAAGGAGCAGCTCAACATGGCGATCGTCGCCGTGTTCCGGTCTTGGAACAACCCGCGCGCCCAGGTTTATCGGAAGATCAACAAGATCGCCGATTCCCTCGGCACCGCTGTCAACGTGCAGTCGATGGTCTTCGGCAACATGGGTATGGACTCCGCCACGGGCGTCGTCTTTACCCGCAACCCGAACTCCGGCGAGAAGGAGTTCTACGGTGAGTACCTGCCGAACGCCCAGGGCGAAGACGTCGTGGCCGGCATTCGTACCCCCTACCAGATCTCGCACCTGAAGGAAGAGAAGCCCGAGTCCTACGACAAGCTGTTCGAGCTGTGCGAGCTGCTCGAGAAGCACTACGGCGACATGCAGGACATCGAGTTCACCATCGAGCGGGGCACCCTGTACATGCTGCAGTGCCGCAGCGGCAAGCGGGCTCCGATCGCCGCCATTAAGATCAACGTTGACCTCGCCAAGGAAGGCAAGATCTCCAAGGAGCAGGCGGTTCTGCGCGTTGAGCAGAGCCAGATCGACAAGATCCTGCACCGCGGCATCGACCCGAAGGCGAAGGTTGACATCGTGGCCACCGGTCTGGCCGCCTCCCCGGGCGCCGCTGCCGGCGTCTGCTGCTTCGACCCCGAGCGGGCTGAGAAGCTCGTCGCCGAGGGCAAGAACGTCGTGCTCGTCCGTCCGGAGACGTCTCCTGACGACATCCACGGCATCGTCGTCTCCCAGGGCATCCTGACCAGCCGTGGCGGCATGACCTCCCACGCCGCCATCGTCTCCCGCGGCATGGGCAAGCCCTGCGTCGTTGGCTGCGAGGCCATCAAGATCGATGTTGAGAAGGGCACCTTCACCGTGGGTAACCGCGTGATCAACGAAGGCGAGTTCATCACCATCGACGGCGCCACCGGCAACGTGATGATGGGCCTGGTGCCCACCGTCGACCCGGAAATCACTGGCGAGTTCCAGCAGCTGCTGGAATGGGCCGACGAGATCCGCACCCTGAAAATTCGTGCCAACGCCGACAACCCCGCCGACGCCGCCAAGGCTCGCGAGTTCGGCGCTGAAGGCATCGGCCTCTGCCGGACTGAGCACATGTTCGGCCAGGGCGGCCACCATCCCGAGCGGATGGAAGTCGCTCGCGAGATGATTCTCGCCGAGAACCTCGAGGAGCGGAAGAAGGCCCTTGAGAAGTTGCTGGTCATGCAGCAGGAGGACTTCTACGGTATGTTCAAGGCGATGGCTCCGTACGCCGTGACCATCCGTCTGCTCGACCCGCCCCTGCATGAGTTCCTGCCCGGCGAAGAAGAGCTGGCCATCGAAGTCGCCGTCAACAAGGCGACCGGCAAGGTGGATGCGGAGAAGGAAGCCCTCCTGAAGAAGGTCAAGGCCCTTTCCGAAATCAACCCGATGCTCGGCTTCCGTGGCTGCCGCCTCGGCATGATCTTCCCCGAGATCTACGAAATGCAGATCTACGCCATCTTCCAGGCTGCTGCCCAGTGCAACAAGGAAGGCGGCAAGGTTGAGCCTGAGATCATGCACCCGCTGATCGGCCATGTCAACGAGCTGAAGTTCCTGACCGACATGACCCACCGCATTGGCAAGGAAGCCATGGAGAAGACCGGTACGAGCTTCAAGTACCTCGTCGGCACCATGATCGAGATCCCGCGGGCGGCTCTGACGGCCGACGAGATCGCCGAGCATGCTGAGTTCTTCTCGTTCGGCACGAACGACCTGACTCAGACCACTTTCGGCTTCTCCCGTGACGACGCCGAGGGCAAGTTCCTGGCGCAGTACGTTGAGAAGAAGATCCTGCCGGAGAACCCGTTTGTCACGATCGACCAGACCGGCGTGGGCAAGCTGATGAGCATGTCTGCTGATCTGGGCCGCAAGGTCCGCCCGGAGATCAAGCTCGGCATCTGCGGCGAGCATGGCGGCGACCCGGCCTCCATCGAGTTCTGCCACAAGATTGGCCTGACCTACGTCTCTTGCTCGCCGTACCGGGTGCCGGTGGCCCGGATCGCGGCGGCGCAGGCTGCGGCTCGTGCCAAGGGCGCTGCTGCTACCACCTCGACCCTGTAAGGTTGCTAGTGCGGAGGCCCACCTCGCTTTTGAGGTGGGCCTCCTTCTGCTTCACTCCGCCCTCAGGGCTTGTGCTGTCACAATCCGTCCCGCCCACGCCGCCGCGGGCATGGCGGCCAGCACCGCCAGGGCCGTCGCACCCGCGACCAGCAGCCCAATCTGAATGGGCGGCATCTCCAGCGGGATCTTGCCAAAGATACCTTGCTCTGTCAAAGCGGTCGACATAAGCTCGTGCATGACCAGAGCCACCGGCACTCCGAGCCCGGCCCCAATCAGGCCCAGCCACGCCCCACCGGCCCCAACAGAGGCCAGAATCTGCCCCGGCGTCATGCCCATCGCCTTGCGAATACCGGCCTCACGCACCTGCTCCCGGGCGGTCAGCAGGGCGGTGTTCATCATGCTAATGGCCGCGATGATCACCATCAGGGTCGCCAGCACCCGCACCTGCTTTAGCAGGTCGGCCACGAAACCGCCCGCGATGAAGGTTCGCATCAGCGCAGCCGATATGCGGTAGTTGCTCTGTTCCAGCAGCGCCTGACGAACGTCACCCGGGTCAATCCCCCGCTTCACCCGGATTTTCAAGCCTTCCGCCTTTGCCTCTGGCAGAACCTGCCGGAGGGTCTCGATCGTGGTGATGCCGACCTGCCCCAGCTCCATGGGGTTCCGGTACTCGCCGACTACCCGCCAGGTCACGTTCTGACCGCCGACCTGCAGCGTAAGCCGATCTCCCACGCTTACCTTGAGCTTCCGCATCGCGCCCGTGGCCAGGACGATCTCATCGGGCCCCTCGACCAACCGCCCCCGGACGACCTGCCATGGCAGCCGGGCCCAGTCGCCGGCCAGCGCTTCGAGCCGGAACGAAACGGCCTGCTCGGTCGCCATCACCCCGAGTTGGGTCGCTCGGGCCACGGACTCCACCCCCGCAACAGAGCGCGCTAGTGCTTCTGCTTGGTCAGCAGTATAGGGCGCCTTCGGGTTGACCATGATGTCATAGGGCATGCCCATCAGGTCCAGGTCGGCGTTGATCTGCTGCGTAAACTGCCCTACGGCTGCGCCCATGGTGATGGTAATGGTGCACAGCGTCAGGCCAGCCACCGTCAGGGCTGCCCGTCCGGGGCGGGCGGTGACATCCTTCACCCCGAGCACGACCGGAGCCGGCAGCCGCATCCAGGAGAGCAGCCGCACAGCGAGGGGAACCCGGGACCGGGGGGTGGCAAAACCATCGCGCAGGGCCGCGGTCGGGCGCAGCACCACGGCGGGCCACGCAGCGACCAGGGAGACCAAAATGGCCACCCCTGCGATCACGGCGACCACCACTCCCGCCAACTCCGGCTGGAAGTTCAGCACGGTCGGGTCACCCATGTTCTCCGCCATCGGGACCAGCATGCGCCGTGCTGCCAGCCCGCCCGCACCCACGCCTAGCCCGGCCCCGGCTAAGCCAAGGAGGAGGTTCTGCCCGGCAAAGAGGAGCATGACCTGCCGAGCGGTGAAGCCAAGCACTTTCAGAACAGCGATCTCGCGGAACTGTGCCAACACTGCTCCGCCCACCAGGTTAACCGTGATCAGCGCGGCCGCCGCGATCGCCGTGACGGCGAACATCAGCAGGGAGACGGTACTGAACGCCTGCATCAGCTGCGTGCCCAGCCGCATGGTCAACCAGGAGACCGCCAGCGTGATTTTGGTCAGGCCCGCCTCCTTGACCACCCGGGAGGTAAACTCGTCCGCCTTGGACGGGTCCGTCAGGCGGGCGCCCAGGAGATGCGTCGGCTCGTCGGCGGCCTCAGCCAATCCGGAAAAGGTCTCGGGGAGCGTGTACAGGTTTGCCGTTGAGCAGTTAGGGTAGGGGCACCAGAGCGAATCCGCCGACAGCCCGACCACGGTCAGGCTCTTCGGGCCCTCCGCCAACGCCAGCCGGACCTGGTCGCCAACCTTGATGCCGAAGTACCGGGCCGTCGAGACGCCCAGCACGGCCTCATCCTGCCCGCCAGCCCTGAGGTCGTTACCCGCAACGATCACGTGGCCCATGGGACCGGCGTATCCGGGCGGGGACGGTTGCACGAAGACATCCGCATTCTCGTCACGCCCCGGCAGAAGGAGTTCCGTAGGGCGTATTCGCCGGAGTTGGATATCGGTCACATCGGCATCGGCGGCCAGCCTGGTGGCCAGGGCGTCTGCCCCGTCGCCTGAGATGATGAAGTAGGCGTGGGGCCCCTGTGTCCGTTCCAGGAGTTTTTCAAACGGTTCGGTGGAGGCACCCAGGGTCAGGAGCCCCAGGTAAAGGAGGGCGCTGGCGGCCGCAATCGTCATGGCGATCAGCAACGACTGCCAGCGGCGCCCCCAGAGATCGGCCACAGCTTTGATCCAGACAGCTTTCATGGCGCTCCCTCACTTCCAGGCGCCGGCCCCGGACGCCAGGGGCGGCGGAAACTGTTCAGCCAGCCGGCCGCCAGGGCGGGCGCCGGGGTGCACCTCATCGACCAGGGTACCGTCCTGCATCAGCAGCACCCGTTCGGCCTGTGCCGCGACTTTGGGGTCGTGGGTCACCAACACGATCGTCTGCCCCTGCGCATGTAGCCTGCGGAAGAGGCGTATGACACCTGCGCCGGCTTCCTGGTCCAAGGCGCCCGTGGGCTCATCGGCCAGCAGCACCGAGGGCCGGTTGATCAACGCCCGGGCAATGGCCACCCGCTGCCGCTGCCCGCCGCTCAGTTGGCTGGGCATTTTCCCGGCCAGTTCCCCAATATCCAGCGACTCCAGTAACTCCAGCGAGCGGCGCCGCGCCTCTCGGCCTGATTCTCCGCCCAAATGGGCGGGCAGTTCCACGTTGCCCAGTACGTCAAGGTTGTGAATCAGGTTGAAGAACTGAAACACAATCCCTACATGCTTGCGGCGAAACAGCGCCAGGGCCGTTTCGGAGAGGTGATCGATGCGGGTGCCCGCCGCCCAGACCTCCCCCGAATCCGGCCGGTCAATGCCCCCCAGTATGTTCAGCAAGGTGGATTTACCGCACCCGGAAGGACCCACCAGGGCAACAAACTCACCCGCGCTAACCGAAACGGAAACCTGACTGACGGCAGCGTGGCGGTTCCCGGCTTCCCGGTATGTCCGGCTCACCTCGTGCGCTCTGAGGATGGTGCTTTCCGACATCGTTCTGACCTCCCTGTCCAGGCTCTTGGATCGCGCTACCCCTGCCGGCTTCGGCTCACCCAGAGGTCCAGCCACTGCAGGTCTGCCTCCAGGTGGAGAATCGCCCCTTCGATCAGCAAAATGACCTCCAGATCCTGCACCGGGTCGTAGGACTCCTTGAGACGGGTCAGATCCCCGATCGATTGCAGCGTGGCGAGCCGCTGTGTGCGGACCAAACCCGCCACATCCGCCAGACCGGCCCGGCGGGCCAGCGTCAGCTTCATGAACAGTTCATCGCGCAGGTCGACTTTTTCGACAGGGGTTTGGAACCAGTGATTCAGTTCGGCCCGTCCGGCGGCGGTCAAGTGGAAGACCTTCATTTCCGAGCGTTCGTCGCGGGAGACGAACTCAGGCTCGACCAGCCCGTCCTTTTCGAGCTTGCCCAGGGCTGTGTATACTTGGCCCACGTTGAACTTACTGGTCTGACCGAGCGTCCGGTCGAGGGAGACCTTCAAGTCGTATCCGTGCAAGGGCTGAACCGCCAGCAGGCCCAGCAGTGCCTCTTTGATCATGGCATTCCCCTCTTGTGCCGGCGTACTTACAATGTAACTAGTTACACTGTAAGTAGCCACAAAGCATTCTGTCAAGAACGAAAAACGCGCAATCGCTCGGTTGAAGAGTGTAGACATGCTCCGGGTATGGCTGTAGCCCGAAAAAGTTGGGCACCCTCTTCCTGAAGCAGAAATATAAGGCGCGCGCAGGAAACTTCGTGATGATGCGCACAAGGAGAAGGAATCAGTTTGTACGTGTAGAACCTACATGAACGCACGAAACGTAGCCAAATCCGCGCAACCGGACAACGTAGAAACCCTCACCGTCATCCGCCCGTGGGCGGAGTATGCGGACGGACTGGAGGGCTTTTCTGCTGTAGAGGTGGTGAACCGGTGGCCCTGCACGACAACCAGGCATTCAAAGACGAGGTTCGGGCGAAAAATGAGATCGTCGACGTCATCTCGTCGTACGTCAAGCTGGAAAAGAGGGGCAACCGGTACGTGGGCCTCTGTCCATTCCACGGCGAAAAAACGCCCTCTTTCCACGTCATTCCGCAAATGCAGATGTACCACTGCTTTGGCTGCAAGGCCAGCGGTGACGTCTTCAAGTTCCTGCAAGAGCGTGAGCACCTCTCGTTCTACGAAGCGCTCGTCCAACTGGCCAAGCGGGCCCGTGTGCCCATGCCCAAAGAAGAGCGGACTCCGGAAGAAGAGAAGGCCTATCGCGAGCGCCGCGGCATGTATGATGCGCTGGAGTTCGCCGCACGCTTTTACCATCATCAGTTACAGTCGGAATCGGGCAAGGCCGGCCTCGACTACCTGCTGGGGCGGGGCCTCTCCGAAGAGACGATTCGCACCTATCGCCTGGGGTGGGCGCCGGGCTACGGCAAGCTCTTTCAGGCCGCCCGCGGCCGGTTTGATGCCGAAACCTTGCAAAAGGCGGGCCTCATTCTGCCCAGGCGCGAAGGCTCAGGCTACATGGACGCCTTCTTCGACCGCGTGATGTTCCCGATTACTGACCTGACGGGCCGCACCATCGGTTTTGGCGGCCGGATCCTCCAGGGGAACGCCGCCAAGTATAAGAACACGTCGGACACCCCGCTCTTCACGAAACGCCATGTGCTGTTCGGACTGGCCCAGGCCAAAGACGCCGTTCGTGCGAAGAACCAGGCGATCCTCGTTGAAGGCTATATGGACGTGATCATGCCGCACCAGGTGGGCATTAAGAACGTGGTGGCGCCCCTCGGCACCGCCCTGACGGAAGAGCAGTGCAAACTGCTGCGCCAGCAGGCCGAGCAGGTAGTCGTCGCTTTCGACTCCGACACAGCGGGCCAAATGGCCACGCTCCGCAGCCTTGATATCCTCTACGAACTGGGCTGCGACGTCCGCATTCTGCGGCTGGCCGACGGCAAGGACCCCGACGAGTACATCCGGACGCATGGTGCGGAAGGGTTCCAGGCTTCGGTTGACGAAGCAATGCCTCTAGTGGAGTTCAAACTCCGCAGCGCCATCGAAAAGAATCCCGGCTCCAAGGCAAAGGCCATGGAAGCCGTCGCCCGGGTCCTGGTCGACCTCAAAAACGACGTGCTACGCGCCGAGTATGTTGATAAGATCGTCAACATCTTTGCGGAGGGCACCGCGGGTATGCCCGACCCCGACCTGAAAAAAGCGATTGATCGGCAGATGAATCGCTTGCTGCACGAGGGCTTCCAGCATAACCAGCCTGATTCCAGGAATAATAGTAGAGACTTGGGGTTTGCTGGACCTGGGTCCGGACCACAGGTGAATCCCCAGGCGCGCCCCGCGCCTGTGAATCCCCTGGCGGTCAAGGCCACGCGCAACGACCTTGTCTGGCGGGCTGAGCGGCAGCTCATTCAACTGCTCCTGGAGTACCCGGGGTATGCCGTGCGCATAGAAACCGCCCTGGGCAACGAACCGTTCAGTGATCCTACTCATCAAACCATCTATGCAGCGGTCAAGCTGCGTGCGGGAACGGGCTCTTCTGCCGGTCCTTTGGCAGCGCAGCTGTTGGACACGCTGATTGACGCAGATGCACGGCAGGCCCTTACGGAACTGGTGGTAAATCCAACCGTCCTGACCAATGCGGAACAGGAAGCCGCCCACTGCATCGAGAAAATAATGGAGCATAGGGATTTAAGGAGAATAGCGGACTTGGAGAAGCAGATGCAAACCTACCAAGCGGCCGGCCAGCCGGTCCCGGCGAGCCTGGTTGAAGAGTGGACCCAGCGCCAACTCAAAATGAGAAAGCCGTCCAAGTCCTGAGATGTGTGCGGAAGGGGGGGTAGTCATCGTGGAGTCCAAAGAGATGAAGCTGGAAAACGCCAAGGAGCTCGTCAAGGATCTCGTCGTAAAGGGCAAACGCAAGGGCGCCCTCAGTTACAGCGAAATTGCAGACTCGCTGCAGGGGCTTGAACTGGGAGCCGACCAAATGGACGATATCTACGAGGCGCTGGCCGACGCAGGCATCGACGTGGTCGGTGACCGAAACGAGACCGTCATTGAAGATGAGCCGGCCGCGATTGCAGGCGATGAGCCGGACAACGGCATTGAAGACGAAGTAGAAATCGACCTTTCCGTCCCGGAAGGGATTGCCATTGATGACCCGGTCCGCATGTACCTCAAAGAGATCGGGCGTGTGCCCCTGCTCTCGGCGGATAACGAAATTGTTCTGGCCCAGCGCATTGAACAGGGCGACGAAGAGGCCAAGCGCCGCCTCGCCGAAGCCAACCTGCGCCTGGTCGTCAGCATTGCAAAGCGGTACGTCGGGCGGGGCATGCTCTTCCTCGACCTGATCCAGGAAGGCAACCTGGGCCTCATCAAGGCGGTCGAGAAGTTCGACTTCCGCAAGGGCTTTAAGTTCTCCACCTACGCTACGTGGTGGATTCGTCAGGCCATCACCCGTGCCATTGCCGATCAGGCCCGCACCATTCGCATTCCGGTGCATATGGTCGAAACGATCAACAAGCTGATTCGGGTCACCCGCCAGCTGGT
The DNA here is from genome assembly GCA_029239785.1 of Symbiobacteriaceae bacterium. Lineage (GTDB taxonomy): Bacteria > Bacillota > Sulfobacillia > Symbiobacteriales > Symbiobacteriaceae > JARBUG01. Next base: position 103,280 of record JARBUG010000004.1, read on the forward strand.
GCAGGAACTGGGCCGCGAGCCCCTGCCCGAAGAGATCGCCGGCGAAATGGAGATCTCGGTCGAGCGGGTGCGCGAAATCCAGAAGATCTCGCAGGAGCCCGTCTCCCTCGAAACGCCAATCGGCGAAGAGGAAGACTCGCACCTCGGTGACTTCATCGAAGACCAGGAAGCCCCCGCTCCGGCCGAGGCCGCTTCGTTCCGCCTCCTCAAGGAGCAGCTTGAAGAGGTGCTTGAGACCCTCACCCCACGTGAGGAGAAGGTACTCCGGCTGCGCTTCGGCCTGGATGATGGCCGGGCCCGGACCCTCGAAGAAGTCGGCCACGTGTTTGGCGTTACGCGTGAGCGCATCCGCCAGATCGAGGCCAAGGCGCTGCGAAAGCTGCGCCACCCGAGCCGCAGCAAGAAGCTGAAGGATTACCTCGACTAAACAGCAAGCCCGCCGGCGAATACCGGCGGGCTTATTCTATGCCTATACGTTGAACCACTGGCGGATTCGTTCCGCCACCGCTGTGTGGTTGTTTTGCTCCGCCAGGCTGAGGGCGGTCTGACCGTAGTCATTGACGGCCGCTGCGTTTGCTCCCGCATCCAGCAAGGCCTCTACGGACGCCAGGGAGCCAAACGCCGCCGCCTCCATGAGCGGCGTGCCGTTCCACTGGCTGTAGACGTTCACCTCGGCGCCCTTGGCAGCCAGGAGCTTGATGCTCTCGGCGTGGCCCCGATGGGCTGCCCAGTGCATGGGGGTCATGCCCAGGCCGTCGGGGCGGTCGATCTTGGCGCCGGCGTTGATGAGCAACTGCACGATGTCGGCAGGGTCCCCGTCCTGCCCCTTCAGGGCGGCGCCCAGAACCGACTCCCCGGCGTTCCACTGCGGGGAACTTCTGGTGTTCACGTCGGCCCCGACGGCAATCAGGCGTCGGACTACTTCGGTGCGGTGGAAGTGGGCGGCCCGGTGCAGCGGCGTAAAGCCCTCGTTGTCACCGATATCAGGATCGGCGCCGGCAGCCAACAGGGCGCCGACAATCGCCAGCATGCCAAACGCGGAAGCGTGATGCAGGGCGGTCTCACCGGTGGTCCCGTGCCGGGCGTTTACATCTGCCCCTGCACAGATCAGCAACTGTACGATCGGTGCCCGGCCCTGGCCAGTGGCGTGGAACAACATGGTGATGCCATAGGAGTCGCGCGCGTTGGGGTCGGCGCCTTTGACCAGCGCGGCTTGGACGTTCGGGAGACTCCGCATGCCAATGGCGTCGGCCAGTTCTTTGGTTAACTTGGTTTGGTCGGTGGCGGGTTCGTTCGGGAAAAAGAGTTTGCAGAGCTGGCTGGCGGTTGGGGTCGGTCGCGGGAAACTGGGTGGAACAGCCCTGGCCGGCACAGCGGACGCCAGTATGAGCGAGAATGCCAGGGCGACGGCGGCGAGTAGCCTTTGAGCGTTCATCGGAATCCCCCCGCATCAATCAACATATTCGCAATTCAAACATAGCACATTTGGCCGGACCATCCAAGCGGGGGTCCGGCCTTAACCAAATGTTCTCGGAATCTGAACATCCCCCACACGAGTCATTAAGACCCGACTGGTACCTTCTCTATGGAGAGACAAAACACCGATAAGAGAAGGAAAGCGAAAGGGGACCTGGGGAGAACATGAAGCGTTTTCTGATGACGGGCGCCGCACTTACGGCTCTATTGATGCTCGCCACCGCCTGCGGGGGCACCGGTACGACGCAGCCTTCGGACTCGAATACGACGACTCCGGCGCCTAAGCTTTCGGGCGAGATCAAGGTGGACGGTTCGTCTACGGTTGGCCCCATCAGCATCGCCGTCGCCGAGGAGTTCATGAAGGTAAACAAGGACGTGAAGGTTTCCGTCGGCATCTCGGGTACTTCCGGCGGCTTCAAGAAGTGGGTCAAGGGCGAGACCGACATCAACGACTCGTCCCGCAAGATCAAGGAGTCAGAGGTGGAAGAGGCCAAGAAGCTGGGCATTGAGGCGCTGGAACTGCCGGTGGCCTACGACGGCATTACCGTGGTCGTCAGCAAGGAGAACGACTTCGTCCAGTGCATCACCACCGCCGAGTTGAAGAAGATTTGGGATAAGGACTCGACGGTTAAGACCTGGAAGGACGTAAACCCTGCCTGGCCCGCCGAGGAGCTCAAGCTGTACGGCCCCGGCACCGACTCGGGGACCTTCGAGTACTTCACCGAGCACATCAACGGCAAGGCGCTCCAGAGCCGTTCGAACTACACCGCATCTGAGGATGACAACACCCTGGTCAAGGGCGTGACCGGCAGCAAGCACGCCATGGGTTACTTCGGCTACGCCTACTACGTGGAGAACGCCGCCAAGCTGAAGGCGCTCCAGGTCGACGCTGGCAAGGGCTGTGTCGCTCCCAACGACGAGACGATCTCCGGCCTGACTTACCCGATCGCCCGCCTGATCTATATTCACCCCAGCAAGAAGGCGCTGGAGCGGCCAGAGGTCAAGGAGTTTGTCACCTTCTACCTGAAGAATGCCGCCACCCTGGCCAAGGAAGTCGGCTACACGCCGCTGAGCAGCAAGCAGTACGAAGAAGCACTGGCCAAGGTGAAGTAGTCCCGCAGCTGGTCGGCCCCGGGCATGTCCCCCGGGGCCTCCTTCAGCCACATATGGTTAAGATCTTCTTAGGAAAAGGTGGGTCTGACGTGGAGGTTTCGCACCGCTCCCGGCAGCGCACCCGTGAGCGCATCATCGCCGGGGTGCTCCTGGCCAGCGGGCTCATCTCAATTCTGGTAACGGCGGGCATCGTTTTCGCGCTCGCTTCGGAGACCGTCGGTTTCTTCCGGTTGGTCAGCCTGAAGCAGTTCCTGACAGACCCCAAGTGGACGCCCATGTTCGACCCCGCCCACTACGGCATTCTGTCGTTGTTGGCAGGCACGACGATCATTGCCGTCGGGTCGGCCCTGGTGGCTGTGCCCCTGGGCCTGGCAACGGCGATTTACCTGAGCGAATATGCACCGGACCGGCTCCGGCGGGTGCTCAAACCGGTCCTCGAGTTGCTGGCGGGCATCCCCACGGTTGTGTACGGCTACTTTGCCCTCACCTTTGTCACGCCGCTGCTCCAGAAGCTGATTCCCAGCCTGGATGTCTTCAACGCCCTCAGTGCATTCATCACCGTCGGCATCATGATTACGCCGCTGATCTCGTCGATGAGCGAAGATGCGATGCTGGCCGTGCCCCGTTCCCTGCGGGAAGCGGCCTACGCCCTGGGCGCCACCCGCCTGGAGGTGGCTGTGAAGGTCGTGCTGCCCGCAGCGTTCTCGGGCGTGGTTGCTTCGGTGATTCTGGCGGTCTCCCGGGCGGTGGGCGAAACGATGATCGTCGCCCTGGCGGCGGGCTCGACGCCCAAGCTGAGCCTCAACCCGCTCCAGTCGATTCAGACCATGACCGGCTTTATCGCCCAGGTCAGCCAGGGCGACCTGGAGGCCGGGTCGGCCGCCTACAAGGCGATCTACACCGTGGGTATGTCGCTCTTTGCCACCACCCTGGGCCTCAACCTGTTCGCCAAGTGGCTGACCCGCCGGTTCCAGAGAGGAGGGCGCCTGTGAACCGACCGAACTCCCGCCGCAGCGCCTACCGCAGGCAGATGGACCGGTGGTTCCATGCCATCTTTCTGGGGGCTGTCGGGCTGGCTGTGGCAGCGCTGGGTCTCCTGCTCTGGCAGGTCCTCAAGGACGGCCTCAGCCACCTGGATTGGCAGTTCCTGACCAGCTATGCCTCCCGCCGGTGGCAGCAGGCGGGCATTATGGCTCCGCTGGCGGGCTCGTTTTACGTGATGGGCCTGACGGCGCTTTTCGCGCTGCCCCTGGGCCTGGCGGCCGCTATTCACCTGGAGTTCTACGCCAAAGAGAACTGGTTCAACCGGCTGATTCAGACCAACATCGCCAACCTGGCGGGCGTGCCGTCGATCGTGTATGGCCTCTTCGGTCTGGCGATCTTTGTCCGCTACCTGGGCTTCGACCGGTCGATCCTCTCGGCCTCGCTGACCATGGCGTTCCTGATTCTGCCCGTGGTGATCGTCAATACGCAGGAAGCGCTGCGCACCGTACCGCAGACGATCATTCAGGGCGCCTACGCCATGGGTGCGACCAAGTGGCAGGTGATTCGCACCGTGGTGCTCCCGGCGGCCATGGGTGGCATTATGACGGGCGCCATTCTGGCCCTCTCCCGGGCGCTGGGCGAAACGGCGCCGCTAATTACAGTGGGCGCCTGGGTCTTCCTGACTTACCTGCCCGTGAGCCCGCTGGATGGCTTCACCGTGCTGCCCATTCAGATCTGGTACTGGTCAGGCATGCCGCAGGCGGAATTCCAGAGCCTGGCGGCCTCGGCGATCATCGTCCTGCTCATTGTGTTGCTCACCATGAACAGCGTGGCCATCGTGCTGCGCAACAAGTATCAAAGGAAGGCGGAGTGGTAGCCATGACGACGGAGAGCCGGGCCGCGGGCGCTTTCGCCATCGAGCACCTCAACCTGCACTACGGAACGCATCAAGCCCTGCACAACGTCAGCATGGAGATTGGCGCCCGGGCGGTGACGGCGATCATCGGGCCGTCGGGCTGTGGCAAGTCCACCCTGCTCCGTTGCCTGAACCGGATGAACGACCTGGTGCCGGGGTGTCGTATCGAAGGAGAGATCCGTTTCGGCGGGGAGGATATCTATGCGCCCGGCGTTGACCCCATGGAAGTGCGATACCGCATCGGGATGGTCTTCCAGAAGCCAAACCCGTTTCCTAAATCGATCTACGAGAACGTGGCCTTTGGCCCGCGCATTAACGGGCACCAGGGGGCGCTTGACGAGATCGTCGAGCGTTCGCTGCGCCGGGCGGCCTTGTGGGATGAGGTGAAGGACCGGCTGCGTGAAAGTGCGCTCTCGCTGTCTGGTGGGCAGCAGCAGCGGCTCTGTATCGCCCGGGCCCTTGCCGTGGAACCTGAGGTGATTTTGATGGATGAGCCCTGTTCGGCACTGGACCCCATATCGACGGGGCACGTCGAAGAGTTGATGAGCGAACTGAAGCGGGACTACACAATCGTCTTGGTCACCCACAACATGCAGCAGGCAGCCCGGGTGGCCGACGTGACCGCTTTCTTCCTGAGCGGCCATCTCGTTGAAATCGACCAGACGAATGTGATTTTCGCAACGCCCCGGGAACAGCGGACGGAGGACTATATCACCGGTCGGTTTGGTTGATCGTGGTACTGAGGAGGTGGTAGAAGCGATGGCACCGCTGGTTCTTGTGGTCGATCATGATCGATCCGTGCTCGCCCTGGCAAAGAAGTGCCTGACGGCAGCGGGACTGGAGTTGCAAATGGCAACCGGCGGACGTGAGGCGCTGGCCCTGTTGGGCGCCGCACCGGTTGACATGATCATTCTGTCGCTGATGCTGCCCGATATGGATGGGGTAGACGTTTGCCGGCTCATCCGTCGGCAGTCGCGGGTGCCCTTGCTGGTCATGGCCGAGGAGCGCTTCGAGGTGGAGCGCTTCCTCGCTCTGGAGGTGGGCGCCGACGACTGCCTACTCAAGCCGCTGAACGTCCGGGAAATGGCGACACGGGCCAGGGCGCACTTGCGCCGGTGGCGCTGGTGGCGGGATGAGCCGGTCGAACAGAACCTTGCCATCCTGCGTGTGGGCGACCTGCGGTTGGACCTGGAACATAAGCGGGCGGCCATTCGTGGACAGGCGCTCCATCTGACCCCGCTGGAGTTTGAAATTCTGCGGGTGCTCTGTCAGGCGCAGGGGGCGGCGATTCCGCGCGAGCGGCTGCTCTACCTGGCCACCGGGCAACCGGTGACCGGTGACGCCCGTCAGGTGGATGTCCATATCCGTGCCCTGCGGCTGAAACTGGAGGCGGACCCGGCCAACCCCAGGTTTCTGCAAACCGTGCGCGGGTCGGGGTATCGGGTCCAAGCCGAGGGCTAGCCCTTCCTCAAGCGGAAATGAGCATTTTCCGGCGCGGAACTTAGACCCCCTGCCTGATGTGACAACGATCGGAAAGCCTGTATCATGGAAGACAGGGAATTCTTCGTGACACTCAGAAAAGGGGGAGCGTACGTGGGTGGCAAACTCGGCTTTATGGAGATCGCCCTGATTGTGGGCGTTGCGCTTTTGATCTTTGGTCCGTCGAAGCTGCCTCAGTTGGGCAAGTCGGTAGGTGAAGGCCTGCGGGAGTTCAAGAAGTCGATGAAGTCGATGACCGACGAAGTCGCCCCGGGCGTGGCCGAACTGAAGAAGGAGATTGACGAGGTCAAGAAGTTGTAGGCACCCTCAATGGGTGCCGCAAAGGCTGTAAGCTAAAGCCCCGACCGCACGGAAGCGGTCGGGGCTCAGTCTTTTGTTGGAAAGCGCAGGTCTGGCAGGTTCGGGATACGAACTGTTAGAACGGTCATAACGTCTTATATCTGACTTTCGGAACGGGGAGTCGATGCCCATGCAATGGTGGCGACGGCTTGGCGCACTGGTAGGGCGGGAAGTGATCGGTTTGCTGCTCGTGGCAGGCCTGGTGATTGCGCTGGCAGCGCTTCCGCCCGTGCGGGCAGGGCGGCAGCCAGACAACATGCTGGATGTCAAGCTGAGCCTGGACACCGGCGCCTGGGGCCAGTCGATTGTCGGCTATGTGGATATGCTGGCCAGCGGCACCCTGGGCCGTGACCGCAACGGCTTGGCCGTCGCGCCCCTGCTGGGCGCCCGCCTGGGCCACAGCCTGATGCTGCTGGGCATCGCCCTGGGCATTGCCCTGCTCCTGGGAGTGCCCAAGGGCATTTGGGACTTCCGGCAAATGCGGCGGCGCCGCCTCGCCCTGGGCACGCTGCTGAGCGGCGCCGTGCAGGGCCTGCCGGACTTTCTGCTCGTCTTTCTGCTGCAATACGCCGGGGTGCTGCTCTTCCGGGCGATGGGCTGGCGCCCGTTCCCCGTGGCCTGGGATGAGACGGAGCCACTGCGCAGCTTGATCTTTCCGCTCATCTGCCTGACGGTGGTGCCCTGGGCCTACATTTCGCGCCTGACCAGCACCGCCCTCGGCCATGTGTGGGAAGAAGACTACATTCGCACGGCCCACGCCAAGGGGCTGCGGGAGTGGGTGGTCGTCTACCGGCATGCGATGCGGAACGCCGTCATTCTGCTGCTGGAAGGGCTGCCGAACATCCTGCTGGTCATGATCTCCAACCTGCTGATTGTGGAGTATCTGTTCGGGCTGCCCGGGCTGACCATTCTGCTGAAGGATGCCGTTCAGCCAGACCCCCGGCGGATGGTGGCGGGAGGTCAGCCGGCAGCCGACCTGCCCCTGCTGGCCGGGGCTGCGCTTACGCTGGCCCTGGTCTTCACGGTCCTGTACACTACGGTGACGGTCCTCCGTCGCATTGCCGACCCGCGGATAAAGGAGCGTGATGCGGCATGATTCGCTCCAAGCGCTGGCAACTGTGGCTGGGGCTTCTGATTGTCGCAGCGCTGCTTGCGGCCGTGCTGGTGCCGGAATGGATGACAGGGGTGGGGCCGGAGTACCGGCAGACAGCGGCTTCTGCGATGGATCGTGTGCCGCCATATCCGCCCGGTGACGGGCACTGGCTGGGCACCGACTTTTTGGGGCGGGATATGTGGAGCCGCCTTGTTTACGGCACCCGCTGGTCGCTGCTGATTGGCCTGCTGGTCATGGGCGCCCGGCTAGTCATCGCACTGCCCGTGGCGTACGCCGCGGCAAAGCGCCCGCGGAGTGTGGGCTGGTTTGTGGGGCGCCTCTACGTGCTGACAGGTTCTATACCGCCATTGATCATCTACCTGCTGGTACTATCCAACAGCTACATCCGCATGCTGGGGCTGTGGCCCTGCCTGTCGATTACCGTAGGCCTGTTGGCGTTCTTCGAGTGGCCGCGCCTGGCGATCATGCTCCAGGGAAGGATTGAGACGCTCTTTGCGCAGCCCTTTATGGAAGGGGCGGTGGCGGTGGGCGCCACGAGCCGGCAGATCTACCGGCAGCATCTGCGGCCGCATTTGTGGCCCATTGTGCTCCAGGCCGGGGCGCAGGAAGTGGCCCGGGCGCTGCTGGTGGTGGGCCAGTTGGGCGTCTTTGGCATCATGACCGGGGGCGGTGTGATGGAGGAGATAGCCCCCATGCGCATGGAGGTAATTTCGGGCGTGCCGGAGTGGGGCGCCACCCTGGCCGAGGCCCGCAAGTATACGCTGCTGGCGCCGTGGATGGTGCTGTCGCCGGCCATGGCCCTCTTTGTGGCGATATGCGGGGCGAACTGGCTGGCTCTGGGGTTGGAGGGGGTTGCGCTGCCCCTGACCCGCTGGCAGGAGGCGACTACCGGGCGGCTGTCGGCCCGGTGGCGCTGGGTGGCGCTGCCCGTGGCGGTTGCTGCTGTGTTCTGGTTCTTCCAGGGGGTGCCCTGGGGGCAGACGAAGGAGCTGCAGGCGCTGGTCGAGGCGCAGTTGGCGGCGCTACAGCGCGGCGATGTGGCGGCCTATATGGCGACCATCGATCCGATGGATGAGGATTATCAGAGCAGCCGCCAGGCATGGGCAGAGGCGGTAACCGAGGCGAACTTCATTCAGCAGGTGGGCTGGGTGCAGGCCCTGGACGTGGACGGGGCGCACGGGCAGACGCTCATGAGCCTGGTGCCCAAGGGGATCGTGCTGGAGCGGTACCGCAAGGGCGAGCCGCCCCGCAGCCGGACTGTCCGCTACGAGCGGCGCTGGGGGCGCTGGTACGAGGTCGACGAGGACTGGGCCGAGGTGTACGGGTACCATACGATTCTGGCCAGCAAACTGCCCGAGTATGACCCGTCTGTGGACGGCATGCTGAGCCGCATGCAGTTGGCCGGGCTGGCCGGCTCGGCCGACCGGGCCTACGACCGGCTAACCGGTCTGACCCCTTCGGTGGACAAAAAACGGCAGACTGTGCGGCTTTACGCCGACCCGGTTTCGTTCCGGGCTGCGATGCCGGCGGGCGGGGAGGGTGCCCTGGCCTGGTATTCGCCCGAGCGCCGGGAGATTCTGATCTCCCCCGAGTTCCTGAACACGTGGGACCGGCAGCGTTTTGAGACGGTGCTGTCGCTGGAACTGGTCAAGGCCACGGGGGCGAAGGAGGCGGCCCTATCGCCGCTTACCATGGGGCTCCTGGTGCGGAAGGCAGACCTCCGGCCGGTCTACCGGCCCGACTACCGGCAGCTGGTCTGGGCGACCCTGCTGCGTTACGAGGAACTCTTCGCGCAGCCGATGGATCAGCTGACGTACAAGGAGCAGGAGGCCTTCGCCATTCAGGCGACGCTGCTGGTGGAGTTCCTGCGGGAGCGGTATCCGCAGGTCGATGTGGAGCGCCTGGCCCGGGAAGGCGCCGGCCCGGCCGACCTGGAGCGGGAGACCGGAGCGAGCACGGTGGCCATGTCGGCGGCCTGGACCGATTATCTGTTTGCACGCGTTGCCGACGAGTCGATCTTGACGGTGCCCATGGCGAAGGACCGGATTCCCGAGACGGCTGTGGCCTGGGCGAGGGCCCGGGGCGGCGTGGTGCTTGACATGGAGGGGACCGACAAGCTCTACGTGCTGGAGCGGCAGAATGGGCAGGTGCGGGTCGTGTTGGTCTCCTGGCCGATGTGACCACACTTTCTCCATACCTCTCGGTTACGATATCTTCCATGAGAATCGTGATCAGGAGGGTGACAAAATGAAGATGTGGATAAAGGTGGCGCTGGCCGCTGCGGCGATGGCGGCGCTGGTGGGGTGCTCTTCGAAGGCGGCGGGGCCTGCTGAAGTGGTCACGCTGAAGGTGGAGGGTTACTCGTTCGGCCAGAAGGAGATCGCGCTGCAGAAGGGCAAGACGTACCAGCTGGTGCTGGATAACAAGGATGTGCAGCTGCACGATTTCTCGATCGATAAGATTGCGGTGAAGGCAGAGCACGCCAATGATAACCACGGGCATGATATGGGCGGGAAGAAGCCTGATCTGCATGTGGCGGCCGATGCGGGCAAGAGCGGCACCGTGACGTTCACGCCGACTGCGGCGGGGTCGTATACCTTCTATTGCACGGTGGATGGGCATAAGGATGCCGGCATGGTTGGCAAGGTTGTCGTAAAGTAGAGACGGTATGCGAAGCGCCGAGGCGGACCAGCGAAGTCCGCCTCGGCGTTACTCATTTCACTGAGACGGTCTACACGGCGTTGGGGCGTGACAAAATCTCCCGCGCGGTCCCGCGAGCTCCCGCGCACACATACAAAAACGTACAGCGAAAGCGATAAAGCCCGTCGGCGTAGCGCCGGCGGCGTTTCACTATCTTCTCGTAAAAGCCGGTAAAAAGTCCCGCGAGCTCATACAAGCGTCCGCGAGCGTCCGCGAGCATCCGCGAGCATCCGCGAGGTCCCGCGCATAAAAACAAAACGGCCCGAACCCTACAGGGGCAACGTAAACGAGAACGTTGACCCCTGACCCGGGGTGCTGGTTACACCGACCTCGCCGCCGTGCCCCCGCACGATGGACCGGACGATGGCCAGGCCCAGGCCCCGGCCCCGGCTGTGGCGCTTGCGGAAACGCTCAAAGACCAGGGGCAGCTCTTCCGGGGGAATCCCTTCGCCGGTGTCGGCGACCGCGACGATCACCTGGCCGCCCTCCCGGCGGGCTGTGACGGTCAGGCGCCCGCCAGCGGGCGTGTGCCGCAGCGCGTTATCCAGCAAGTTGAAGACCACCTGCTGCATGCGCCCCCCATCGGCCAGGGGATGGGGCAGGTCGCCCGGGAGACTCACCTCCACGGCCACCGCCTTTTCCTCGGCCTGGGGCCGGATGGCCGCCGCCGCCTGCCCGATGGGCAGGGCCAGGTCGAGGGGCTGCAGGTCGAAGGAGAGCTGGCCCTCATCCATCTGGGCCATATCCATCAAATCATCGACCAGCCGCCCGATGCGGACCGACTCTTCCTGCACGATGTGCAGATACCGTTCCTGCTCCTCGGGCGCCCGGACCAGGCCTTCGGCCACGGCCTGGGCGTACCCGCGAATATAGGAGAGCGGCGTCCGGAGTTCGTGGGCCACGTTGGCCAGGAACTCCCGGCGCCGTTTTTCGTAGCCTTCGAGCTGGGCAGTCATCTGGTTGACGGCGCCGGCCAGTTTGCCCAGTTCGTCGCCCGTTTCCACATCAACACGGGTAGAAAAGTCGCCCCGGGCGATGCGGACGGTGGCCCGTTCGATGGCGATGACGGGCCGCAGCAGGCTGCGGGCCAGCATGAGCGCCAGGCCGGTGCCCAGCAGCAGGGTGAGGGCCCCGGCCAGCCAGAGATAGCGCCGGGCCAGGCTGAGCGACTGCTTGAGCGGCGCGGCCGGTGCCAGCAGCACCACGGCCCCGAAGTTCTGCGAAACGGGCACCGCCGTGACGATGAAGCTGCCCCGGTCGAGGGGAACTTCGCCGACAAAGCGCGAGCCGCTTTTGGTGGCAACGGCGACGGCCTGGGGCGGTGCCGGGGTGACCGACGCGCCGGGAAAGTCGACGGGGTTGCCGGAGCGGTCCAGCACCAGCACTTCGCCGCCGACCATGTGGCCCATCATGGGGGCCATGTCGAGGGTGGTGGGGTCGCTGGCCAGCAGGTCGGCCAGCTGGCGGCTGTGGTAGAGGAGGGGCTCGGTCACCTGGCTGCCGTAGAAATCGGTCAGGAGCTTGCCCAGGGCGATCTCCAGGGGCACCATGACGATCAGGATGAGTGCGGTGAAGGCGAGCCAGAGTTTGGCGACGATGCTAAGCTTTCGCATGGGGATCCTCCACAAAGCGGTAGCCGATGCCCCAGACGGTGGCGATCAGGCTGGCGCCATCGGCGAGCTCCTCGCGCAGGTTCTTGATGTGGCTGTCGACGGTGCGGATGTCGCCTTCGAAGTCGGCGCCCCAGACCCGGTCGAGCAGCCGCTCCCGGGGGAAGGCCTGTCCGGGGTGGGCGGCGAGCAGGGTGAGGAGGTCATACTCCTTGGGCGTGAGCGACAGGGCACGGCCCCGGTAGGTGGCGGTGCGCTGGTCGGGGTTGATGAGCAGGTCGCCGCGGCGGATTTGGGTCTGGCCTTCGGCCGGGCTCTGGGTGCGGCGCAGGACGGCCTGAATGCGGGCGACCAGTTCTCGCCCGTCGAAGGGCTTGGCGACGTAGTCGTCGGCGCCCATGCGGAGGCCCTGGACCCGGTCGGGAATATCGCCCCGGGCGGTCAGCATGATGACCGGGATGGCCGTCTCTTCCCGGATGCGTTGGAGGGTGGCCCAGCCGTCGAGGTTGGGCATCATCACGTCGAGCAGCACGAGGTGGGGCGTTTCGGCGTTCATCTGCCGCAAGGCGGCGAGGCCGTCTGCTGCTTCGATGACGGTGAATTCGGTCTGAAGGTAGAGACGGATCAGGTCGCGCATGCGGGGTTCATCGTCAACGATAAGGACTTTGGGTTTGGGCACGGCGCTGTTCACCTGCCGGGGTTGGTATTGCCTATAAGATTACCACGGGGGGCGGAGAAGGGAAATCACCCCGGGGGGCGTGGCCCGACCGGGGTGATTGACGGATGGCACCGGGCGCCGGGTCATGTGGTGAGGAGCCCCTGGGTGCTGACCAGGGCGTCTCGGAGGAGTTCGCCGGGGCGGTCCCGGAAGACCCGCTGGCAGGTGCCCAGCAGGTCGGCCAGGCCGACGCCCGGTCGGCGCTTCGGCGCCGCCTCCCGGGCGTCGAGGCCGAGGGCGTCGGCGCGGGTGCGGGACTCGGCGCCGACCAGGCCTGTGCAGAGCCGCATACAGCCATCGCACCGGGAGGGGATGTAGGCCGGCACCGGGAGGAGAATCGCCTTGATGCCCTTGGCGCCCAGGGCGGCGCCGACACCGCTGCCCCCGGCGTAGTGGCCTTCGTGGGCCACGGTGGCCCGGGGGTCGCCCTGCTCGGCTGCGGGGCCGAGGAGGAGGGAGGTGTAGCCGGGGCGGGCCAGGAGGCGCTCGGCGTCGGGGATTTCGAGACCGGGGAAGGTTTCGGCGAAGGTGACGCAGCCGGGGTCGAGGGTGAGGACGCCGGGGGCTTGGGCCGTGGCGGCCTCCGCCCCCAGCCGGCCCCGCAGCACCACCGCATCGTACCCGGCCTCTTTCAGCGCCGCGGCGAGGCGGCCGCCCAGACTTGACACCACCGTCCGGCCGCCGAGCCGGGCGCCCAGGGCGAGGCGCCCTGCGACCCCGTCGCTCAGCGGCCCCACGGCCAGGGCCACATCACCCTCGGCCGCCCCTTCGCCGGCCAGCAGGCTGGCCACAAACCCCGCTCCGCCCACATACGACCGCTTCAACTCGGTATCGGTCGGCACTACCCAGGACCTACGAGCGCGAAGGTCAACGTAGAGAATCTGTTCCGCGTAGCGCCACTCCGTCATGCTTACACCTTCTTCACACGATCTCCGAGCACGCCCGGCAGCTTCTCCGCCAGGAAGGTAAAGACCACCAGCGTGCCGGCCGTCCAGCCGATGGACGAGAGCCACTCGGTCAGGCTCGGCCAGTAGCCCGAGGCGCCCATCGCCTCGTTCATGCCGGTAAAGACCACGTTCATCCGCAGCGAGATCATCCCGTACAGGACGCCCACCGCCGCCCAGGTCAGGAGCCGACGGTCGTTCCGCCAGGCGCCCCGGGCCAGAATCGTCAGCGGCATCACGTAGCCGATCAGCATCTCCACCCACCAGAGGTAGCTGGAGATATCCGACCGGAACAGTGCCCCCACCGACCCCTCGATCACCAGCGACGCCAGCCGCCACACGAAGGCGATGCCCAGCGCCACACCCACCGCCGCACCAAGCTTGGCCAGGAGGTTCGTCTGGAACGGCGTCTTGTACATCTTGCTGCTTACCGCTTCGATGAGGATCGTCACCGACAGGCCGGCCGCAACCGCCGTCAGCAGGTAGATGTAATTGAGCCAGGGATGGTACCAGAGGGCATCCAGCCGCTTGCCGGCGATCATGTAGAGCGTGCCCAGGCTGCTCTGGTGCATCGACGAGAGCAACACACCGAAGAGCACGAAGGCCGGTCCCACCCAGTGAATCGCATGCTCCAGCTTGTGCGCCCAGGGCCGGTCGATCCGCTCCGTCACCCGGGGGCCGTTCTCCACCAGCAGGACGATCAGGTAGAGCGCCACGCACCAGGCCACTTCAAAGAGCGCCGAATGGATGTTGCCCCAGAAGACCAGGGGGTTCATGATTCGCCACGGCAGGCCGATGTCGAAGGCCAGGCGGGCGCCCATCGACACGTACATGATCGCCGCCCAGATGACCGAGCGCCGCATGATCTGCTCGTACCGGGCATCCTTCAGCATATAGCGCACGAAGGCCATGGTGAAGCCGCTGGCGCCCAGGGGGACCGTTACAATCACGTCCCAGGCCTTCCAGAGGCCCCAGGGCGTGGTGTCCGACAGGCTCGTGGATGCGCCCAGACCAACGAAGAGGCGCCAGATGGAGACGACGATGGCCGCCGCAAAGAGGAGCCACAGCGCCCCCTTGCCCCTGGTCAGCCGATACTCGCCAAAGCTAGTCATGGTGCTTGCCCCCCTTGCTCGGGTGCTTGCCGGCGCCGGCGCCCGACCGAGCGCCTTCCTCCGCCGCAGCCACAGCGTTCCGCCGGCTGGAGTAAGCCATCAGCCCCAGCGACGACAGGCCCACCACGCCCAGCAGGGCCGGCAGTTGGCGCATCGCCTTCCAGGTGAAGTTGGGCACTTCCTCCTCGGTCACGCCCTGCTTCAGCTTGGTCAAATCCAGCGGCACGCCCGACAGATAGAGGACAGCGGTGCCGCCCGCCTCTTCCTCGCCGTAGATATGGTCGATATACTTGCCGTTGCCCTTGGCAATCCGCTCCCGGGCCATCTTCAGCAGGTCGGCCCGCTCGCCGAACTTGATCGCTCCGCTGGGGCAGGTGGCAGCACAGGCCGTCTCCATGCCGGCCTCGATGCGGTCGGCGCACATGGTGCACTTCTGCATCTTCGGGGTGGCCTTGTCAAACTGGTACTTCGGCACCCCGAACGGGCAGGCCACCTGGCAGTACCGGCAGCCGATGCACTTGTCGTAGTCGATGGTGACCGGACCGGCCTTCGTCTTCTTGATGGCGGCAGCGATGCAGACCGACTCACAGGCCGGATGCTCGCAATGCATGCACTGCTGCTTCGTAAAGGTCGAGACCGTTTTGCCATCCACTTCGGTAATCAGGAAGTCGATGGTGGTCCAGGTGTAGGCAGACCGCACGGGCGGGTTGGTGAACTCGGCGTTAAACTCGGTCGGCACGGCCTGCAGGTTGTTCCACTGCTTGCACGCCACCTGGCAGCCCCGGCAGCCCATGCACTTGGTCAGATCGATCAGCATGCCCTTTCCCATGGTCTCACCTCCGCACCGGGCCGGTAGCGCCCGCCTTTACTAGGTTGCAAAGGAACGCCTTGTACTCGGGAATGTTGGTGTTGGCATCGCCCACGTGCGGGGTCAGCAGGTTGGCGCTGTCCCCCGTGAACATGCCCCTGTATCCCCAGTGCCATGGCATGCCGACCACTTCGGTCACCACGCCGTGGACCGTCACCGGCTTCATCCGGGGCGATACCATGGCGGGCGCCGTCACTTCGCCGCGCAGGGTGCTGACGGTCACCTGGTCACCGGACTTGATACCGATCTTCGCGGCCAGCGACTCGGAGATCTCCACGAACATGTCGGGCATCAGTTCGCCCAGCCACGGCGTGTTCCGGGTCATGGCGCCGGACTGCCAGTGCTCCGTGAGGCGGTAGGTGGTGCAGATGTACGGGAACTTCGTATCGCCCACGGCGGCCAGCTGGCCAAACTCGCCCTTGCCGCTGATGGTGGCGACCGGGTTGAACTGCCGCTTGTTGAGGCGGTTCGTGGTGGGCGACTCGACGGGCTCGTAGTGCTCGGGCAGGGGGCCATCCTTCATGGCCGAGGGCGAGAAGAGCAGGCCCTTGCCTTCGGCATTCATGATGAACGGGGCGTTCGCCGAGGTGGCGGGGGGAATCATGGCGCCAGTGGCGGCATCCTTCCAGCCAAAGTCGGGCACGTCGGCGTTGTTCCACTTGGCGCCGTCCCAACTCACCAATGCCCGCTTGGGATCCCACGGCTTGCCGCTCGGGTCGGCAGAGGGCCGGTTGTAAGTGATGCGCCGGTTGGCCGGCCAGGCCCAGCTCCACTGCGGGTTGAGGCCCAGGCCGCCCGGGGCTTCCTTGATCCGGCTCTTGGCCATCGGCTTCTCCATGTCGGCCCAGTAGCCGGAGAAGATCCAGTTGCCGCAGGCCGTGGTGCCGTCATCCTTCAGGGCGGAGAACATGGGAATCGGCTTGCCGTCGGCGGACGTGTAACCGTTGATTTCGAGTGCGACCTTCGCCACGTCGGGATGGTCGCCGTAGTTCCAGTTCAACTTGACGATCGGATCGGCGAAGACGCCGCCGTCTTTGGCGTACAGGTCGCGCAGCGCCTTGTAAAGCTGGTCCGCGATCAACAGATCGTCCTTCGCATCGCCCAGAGGCTCGACCGCCTTCCAGCGGTACTGAATCCAGCGGCCGGAGTTGGCCACGGTGCCTTCCTTCTCAAACGACGCCGCAGCGGGGAGGAGGAAGACCTCGGTCTTGATATCGGCCGGGTTGACGCCCGGGCGCCGCCAGAAGGAGGCGGTCTCCGTGTCGAACAGGTCGACGGCAACCAGCCACTCCAGCTTGCCCAGCGCCTTCCGTTCCCGGTCGACGTTGGGGCCGCCCACGGCCACGTTCTGGCCCCAGGCAAAGAGGCCCTTCAGCTCGCCCTGCGCCATCGACTCAAAGAGCGACATGTGGCTGTGGTCACGGGCGTCCAGCTTGGGCAGCCATTCGTAGCGGAAGTCGTTGGCCTTGGTCGCCTCAGCGCCCCACCAGGCCTTGAGCATGGAGGCCAGGAACTTCGGCCGGTTGGTCCAGAAGCCGGCCTTGGGCGTCGTTTCGTTGTACTTGGCCAGGGTCGGGTGGGCGCCGGCCGTGGGGTAGGGGAGGTACCCGGGCAGGTTGCCGAAGAGCATCGCCATATCGGTGGAGCCCTGCACGTTCGACTCGCCGCGCTGGGCGTTCACGCCGCCGCCAGCGATGCCGATATTGCCCAGCAGCAGCTGGGTGATCGCGATCGACCGGACGTTCTGCGAGCCGTGGCTCGACTGGGTGATGCCCATGGCGTACAGAATGTTGCCCGCCTTGTCGGGCCGGCCGGTCGAGCAGTAAAGTTCGGCGACCTTCAGGAAATCGGCCTCGGTCATGCCGCAGGTGTCGGAGACCATCTTGGGCGTGTAGCGGGCGTAGTGCTTCTTCATGAGCTGCAGCACGCACTGTGGGTCCTGGAAGGTCGGATCAAGCTTAAAGGCGCCCTTTTCGTCCTTCTGGAACTGCCAGGTCTTGGTGTCGTACTTGACCTGCCCGTCGGGGCCGGGGGTGGCGCCGGAGAAGAGGCCGTCCTCGAACTTGAAGCCGGGGTCGACCAGGAATGAGGCGTTGGTATAAGCCGCCACGTATTCCTTGAAGTATTTCTCATTGGCGAGGGCATAGTTGATGATGCCGCCCCAGAACGCGATATCGGTGCCCGGCCGAATCGGCAGATAGATGTCCGCCAGGGCGGCCGTCCGGTTGAACTTGGGGTCGATGACGATCAGCTTGGCGCCGCGCTCTTCGCGGGCCCGGTCGATCCACTTCATCGCCATGGGATGGTTCTCGGCGGGGTTGGCACCAACAGCGACGATCACGTCGGAGTTCTTGTAGTCGATCCAGTGGTTCGTCATGACACCCCGGCCAAAGGTTGCGGCCAGACCGGCCACAGTGGAGGAGTGTCAGAGGCGTGCGTGGTGCTCAATACGCACCACGCCGGCAGCCCGGTGGAGCTTCTGCAGCAGGTAGTTCTCCTCGTTATCCAGCGCTGCCGAGCCAATATGGGCGATGGCGAAGGTCCGGT
>JARBUG010000275.1 GCA_029239785.1 Symbiobacteriaceae bacterium
CGGACTCGGGGAAGCGAAGCAGCATGGGCGGCACGGGCCGGGCGCTGGCTGAGCAGCACTTCGGCTGGAGCCGGGTCGCGTCGGATATTCTGTCGGTTTGGGGATAAAGGTGGCCGCCCCGGGTGGGGCGGCCTTGCCGCGCCATTTGCTCTTGCGTCTCGGGGAGTTGGTGCGTATCGTCATAAGTAGCGGTCAAGGTTGCATGATCTGAGGAGGGGCACGTCATGTCTGATTCCCGCCAGCCCTGGTATAAGTCGACGATGTTTATCGGAGCGGTGCTGACCCTCGCCGGGTTCGGTTTTTTCACCCTGTTGTATTGGCTCATCGCCTGGCTGATGGGCGTCAGATAGAACAAAGGGGGCGCACTGGTCGTGGAAACGCAGCTTGAGGTCTGCATCGAGTACAGTCAGATCGTTGTGTGTGACTTCGCCGAGCTGTTTAACGGGTGGACTGACAGGCAGGTCAAGCAGGGGTTCTCGTGGCGCCCTGGCGTTGTCGCCTTCGGAACACCCGATGATCGATGGGACGCGAGGTTGATCGTGCGCGTGACCGGGGATTCGACTGTGCCCGAGGGGGCGACGAGAGCCATCGTGGTACCGTACAACGTGCCGACAGGGCGAATCCTTGTGGGAAGTGTGACCAACCCGCATGAGATTACGGTGCCCATTGGGACCTATGAGCTTACACTTGCCATGGTCCCCACCTTTGAGGAAGCTGCAGACTATTACCTGACCTTCACGCCGGCGATTGGCACTCCGGAGCCGCGAATTCTCCTGGCAGATGGGAGAATCGTGGTCCCCGATGAGTTCGACATGGACGCGAAACCGGCACTCTAGTCTCCATACGAACGATTTGCCGCCTGTGGTCGGTCTTCATTGCGGCAACATATACCGCAGAACCCCGGGAGGTACACAACTATGTGGTTTCTCAACAAACTCCAGAAGGCCGATGGCCGGACGGTCTCGACCGCCATCGCCTTGATCATTCTGGCCGTTATGGGCATTGCCTGGTTCAGCTTCAACTCGACCATGAGCTTTACCGCATCTGACAGCGCCCTGTCCATCTCGTACCGGGGCGTTCTGTTCAAGAAGACGACCTACGTGGTCAATTACGCTGACATCGAGCGGGTCGAACTCTATCCCATCGCTCCGCCCATGCGCCGGTCCTTCGGCTTCGGCATGGGAAAGATCCAGGTCGGCACCTACAGCAGCGATGCCCTCGGCAGTTTCAAAGCCGTCATCAATGACCCGGGCCGGCCCTTACTGTTCATTAAGACCAAGGACCAGGCCTACATGATCTCGCCCGAGGACGCTGCGGCGCTCAAGCAGACAATTGAAGCGAAGCGATAACGAAGGAACCCCGCCGTGACTTGGCGGGGTTCAATTTATCTGGGGACATTGGGACATTTTATTGCCACGGATTTCGCGGATTACGCGGATTTCCGGACAGCAACGCGGATTACCAGGCGAGTATTTCTTGGCCATCATATTCATTACTGACCTCGACCGACTTGCTTGGTAAAAATCCGTGTAATCCGTGAAAACCGTGGCGAAATATCCGCCTTACTTAATCCCCGACCGCATGAAGCTATTGATGAACTGCTTTTGGAACAGGAAGAAGGCGATCAACAGCGGCGCCACCACCATCACCGTACCGGCCGTAATCAGCGACCAGTCGGCGCCGGTCTCGGCCGCCTTTGTGAACATCGCCAGACCCACGGTCAGGGGGCGCACATCGTTGGTGTTCGTCACAATCAGCGGCCAGAAGAAGTTGTTCCAATGGAAGCTGATCGACGAGAGCGCCCACGCGGCCAGCGTCGGCCGTGCAATCGGGATAAAGACATGCCACAGCACCTGCAGGTGGTTACACCCGTCGATGATGGCGGCCTCTTCGAGATCACGCGGCACCTGCTTGAAGGTCTGCCGCATCAGGAAGGTGCCCATCGCCGAGGCAATGTACGGCAACATCACCGCAACCCGGGTATTGACCAGCCCGATCGCATCGACCGTGGCGTAGTTCGGCACCACCAGGGCCTCCGCCGGGACCATGAGTTGGAGCAGGAAGGCCACAAAGAGCCAATCCTTGCCCCGGAAGTTCATGCGGGCAAAGACGTAGCCGCCCAGGGTAATGGTGATCATCTGCGTGCAAAGGATGCCGAGGACGATGATCACCGTGTTCTTATAGTAGGTGCCGAACGGCGCCGTCGACCAGGCCCGCTGGAAGTTGGCAAAGGTAGCGCTGCCGCCCCACAGCATCGAGCCGGTCCCCACCGGTGATGTCTCCGGCCGAATGGACGTGGCGACCATCCAGATCAGGGGAATCAGCCAGCCCAACGCCACAGCCGCTGTTGTTACATACATCGCCCAGTCAAAGAAGGTCATCTTTTTATTCATAATGCACCTTCTTGTCCACGTAAAACTGGTTGAACAGGGCGACCGCCAGCAGAATGACGATCAGCACCACAGATGCCGCGGCGCCCATCCCCTTATCCCAGAACTGGAACGTTTGCTGCCAGATGTAGAAGAGCAGCGTGCTGGTGGTGTTCTCCGGGCCGCCACCGGTCATGACGAAGATCTGGTCCATCGCCTTGAAGGCGTTGATGAAGCTGATCGTGGCCACGAAGAGCGTGGTGGGCGACAGCAGGGGGAAGGTGATCTTCCAGAACTGCTGCCAGCGGTTGGCGCCGTCCAGTTCGGCCGCTTCGAACACATCCGACGGCAGACTCTGCAGGCCGGCCAGGAAGAAGATCATGAAGTAGCCGGCATCTTTCCAGATGGAGACGAACATGACCGCTGGCAGGGCCGTTTGCGGGTCGCCGAGCCAGTTCTGGGCGGTGCCGCCGAAGAGCCTGACCAGCAGATTGACGGGCCCGTAGTTCGGGTTATAGAAGAAGTTCCAGACCGACGCGGCGCTGACCAGGGGCAGCATGGTTGGGTAGAAGTAGGCGGCCCGCAGGAACGAGACCGACCGCACCTTCCGGTTCAGTTGCAGCGCCAGCCAGATGGCCAGCAGCACGCTGGCGGGAATCGTGACGACGGCGAAGACGACCGTATTCTTCAGCGACTTGAGGAAAAGGTCAGAGGTGAACAGGGCCTGGAAGTTCTCCACCCCGGCCCACACTGGCTCCCGATTTGCCAGGTTGGCGTGGAAGAGAGCCAGGTACCCGGAGGAGATCATCGGATAGATGGTGAACGCTGCGAGCAATATCATCGAGGGCAAGAGGAGAAGATAGGGCCCCCAGCCCGGGCTGGGGGCCCTCCTTTTCACTGGCTTGCCGGCAGGTCCTACCTTGACGGCAGGCTGCGCCATGCAATCGCCTCCGCGAGTTTACTTCTTCTGGAACTGGGCGAGGATCGCGTCGGCGTCCTTCTGGGCCTGCGCCAGGGCGGTCTTGACATCCTTGCTGCCGGTGATGATCGCCTGGAGCTGGTCGCCCATGGCCTTCAGCACCTGCTGGTTGTTGTGGGTGGCCAGCTCGGGCTGGGCGTACTGGAGGGCGTCAGCGGCGGCCTGGTAGCCGGCGAAACCGGCGACGGCATCCTTCCAGGGCTTCGCTTCCATGGCGGACTTGCGGTAAGGAATGTAGCCGGTGTCAGCGGACCACTGGGCAACCCGCGCGGGCTCGGTCAGGAAGCGGACGAACTTCCAGGCTGCAGCCTGCTTATCCTTGTCGGTCTTCAGGATGTACAGGTTGCCTCCGCCGGTGGGCGAGCCGAAGGACTTGCCGGCAGGCAGGGGCGCCACGCCGAACTTGGCGGGGTCCAGCTTGCCCTTGATCGAGCCGATGGAGCCGGTGGTGTGGAAGATCATCGCGGCCTTGCCGGCCACGAAATCGTTGGGCACGTCACCCCACTTGATGACGCCGGTCGGCATGATCTTGTGGGTCTTGGAGAGGGCCAGGAAGAAATCCATGCCCGCGGCGACTTCGGGGCTGTTGAAGCTGACGGTGGTGCCGAGTTCAGCTGGTCCCAGTTGGCAGGCGCCTTGTTCGGGTCAAGGCCGGCGGCCTTAAAGAGGTCCTTGTTGTAGTACATGACCACGGTGGAGCGCTGGAACGGCACCGACCAGGTCTTGTTATTGAGCCGGCTGTTGCCCATGAAGGCCGGCACCATGTCGTCCATGTACGCCTTGCCGTCCTTGTCCTTGGCGAGGTAGTCGTCGATGGGGACGATCAGGTCCATATCGGTGAGCGTGAAGATGTCGGTGGCCTGCAGGACGGCGACTTCGGGCTTGGCAGCCTGAACCTTGGTCATGGTGTCCTGGTAGTTGCCGGCGTAGACCGCAGTCACCTTGATGTTGGGGTTGGCCTTGGTGAAATCAGCGACCATTGCGTCGACCTTTGCCTGAAGCGGGCCGCCAACGGCGATGGGGAAGTAGAAGTTGAGGGCGACTTCCTTCTGGCTGCCGGAACCGGTGCAACCGGCCAGGGCGAGTACAGCGAACGCGAGCACTGCGGCGATGCCGCGGGTCCAACTGCGCATTGCGAATCCTCCTAACGCGTCTGTGCAGACTGCGAATTGGGGCAGATTCCATGATACTACGCAATGGGAAGATTCAAAAGGGACAATGTTGATAGATACGTGTTTTTCGCTATACGAAACTTATCGATCCGATGGCGGCTGAGCGCAAAAAAAAGGAAGGCGTCCACAGGACGCCTCCCTGATTCGGCCTTACTGGCCCGGGGTCGGTGAGCCCACCGCCCAGTCGGCGGCAGCGTTGGTGTCAATCAGCTTATCCTTCCGGTAGATGGCCTGGCCGACGGCCGCATTCAAGCCCCAGCCCGCTGCATAGTTCTCCCAGGCCACAAAGTCGACGTCGGTGCCGGCGGCGTTCCGCAGGGTCAGTTGGTCGCCGGTGTTCCCGAAGGCGGTGGTCAGGCCGGAAACGTCGGGGTTGAAGCCATACAGGCTGTTGAAACCGGCGGCGTTCTTCGCCACCACCAGATAGTCGCCGGCCGCGATGGAGACGCTGCCAAAGGTGTAGGTCGTGGCGTTATCGATCAGCTTATACCCGCTCAGGTTGATGGCCGAGCCGGTGCCGTTGTAGAGTTCAACCCATTCCTCGACGTTGTCGTCGCCGGGCGTGTCGTAGAGCACCTCGGTAATGACGAGCTTCCCGGTGCCGCCACCGCCCCCGGCGTTCAGGATTTGCGTCAGCGAGACGGTGCTGCCCGCCGTGATGGCGACGGTTACGCCGGTACGCTTGGTAGTGGTATCGTTCTTGATTTCGAGGGTGTAGGTGCCGGCGGGCAGGGTGACGGTGGTGTTGCCCGTGGGCAGAATTTGCACGGCGGTGTCCAGGGCGCCGTTCTTGGAGAAGATGGCAGCGTGGAGGCCGTCGCTGTAGCCCAGGGTCGACTCGATGGTCAGGTAGCCGAAGGAGCCGGCGGCCACCTGCGTGACGGTCTGGGTCAGCTTGGTGGTGCCGCCCACTTTCAGCCGCAGGCTCAGCGCCCGGTCGGCCGTGGTGGATGCCAGGTTCCAGAACTCCCAGCGCTGGAGCTTGCCGCTGGCGTTGGCGTTTAGCGAGACGGCGGTCAGGGCGTCAACGTAGGCTTGCGTGGAGCGGTTGTACCGGGTCGAGACCTGGGTGCCGCCGCTGGTCACGTACAGGTAGGCCTGTGTGCTATAGCTGCCGCTGGGGGTCAGGCCCTGGCCGTCGAGGAAAGCGGCGTACTTGTTGTTCGGGTAGGCACGGGGCGCCATGGGGTTGAAGGCCCAGGCCTCCGTGCCGCCGCCACCGCCGGTATTGGTGCCGTTGTATGCCCCGGCCTTGAAGGTGGTCGCATCGTACCAGAGGTAGCCGGCGGGCGGCGCCGCCCACGGCTCGGTGATGGGCTCGGAAATGGTGAAGACGTTGTAGGGCTCCTGGGTGGCCGACTGCTGCAGCGCCGGGGCGATGCTGGTGGCCGGGTCGGGCGTGGCGAGCCAGTTAACCAGGTTCATGCCCAGGGCGGCATGGCTCTTGTCCGTCCAGCCGGCATGGGTGGACTTGGTGGCGCCGCTGTCCTCCCGCTTGTACTTGGGGGTCGCATCTTCCCAGGGGGAGCTGTCGCCAATGGCCGCCACCTTGCCGGCGGAGGGCTTTGCCACCACCACGTAGGCGCCCTCGTGAATACCGCCGTAGGTAGCGGAGCCGCCGCCAATGGTGCCCACGTTATCGGTGTACAGGGCGACCGGGTCGGTGGACTGGGCGTTGGCCCACCGCTTCAGGCTGTTTTTGTTGGGGTAAATGATGCCCATCGCCTTGGTCGGGTCGACGATGCTGATGGTTGCGCCGGCGTAGGTGGCCACGTTGGTCACGCCGCTCGTTATATTGAAGGTTTGGTTCGCCGGCAGAATGCCGGGGTCGGCGGGATCGGTGGGCGAGCCTGCCTTAAAGTCGTTATTGACCGCATCCACCAGATCCATCGCGTTTGAACGGAACCGGAAGCCGAAGGCGGTAGCGAGCCAGTCGTTGCCGTTGTTGAACGTATAGGTGCTGGTGGTGCTGAAGCCGTTGTAGTTGTAAGAGGGGGTCGTAAAGGTCTGATTGTAGCGGCCGCGCCGGAAGCCGTTGAAGACCTCTGTGGCGTCCCAGGTGTTGAAGTTGCGGTCGGCCTGGTAGTGGTCGCCGATCAGCAGCAGACCCTTGCCGCCGCTCACATAGGACTGCAAAGCGGTCTCTTCGGCCGTGGTGAAGGGAATGTTCGGCTCCGGGAAGACCACCACGTTGTAAGCGTTCAGGACCGTCGTTGTCAGGGGATAGGTGCGAATCTCCTCGACTGTGTACCCCTGGCCTGCCAGGTCGCAGGCCATATCGGAGAAGCCGCCGTCCAGCACCCAGTCGGCCATGCCGGCGGTTTCGCCGTGCGTGTTGTCAAACCCCACGACTTTGCCGGTTCCGGGGCCGGATGCTGTGGGGGCAATGTAGGGGCGCCCGTCGGCCGTGGTGCCGATGGTGCAGACGGCAGCGTGGGCGGTTCTAGGCGGGGCGATCATACCGGCCGTAAGCAGGACGGCGCCCATGAGGAACACGATGAGCCTGACCCATGTCTTTCGCATCTTATAATCTCCCTTCGTACGATTTTGAAAACTGAGGAAATGGTAATACACGGGAAAGAAGAATGCATGAGCCCGGGGTCCTGAAGATGACCCCGGGCTGTCCTATTTCTATTTTGAATTTCGTTGCAACCGTGTCGAACCTATTATGAGATTACAACGTTAGAGAATTTGAGTGCATATGGTTGCCAGTATATTCTATTTCGTCCTAAAGGAGAGCGATCGCAATGCCGGTCAAACTGCCTACCATTGCGTTCAGCACGACCGAGTT
>JARBUG010000005.1 GCA_029239785.1 Symbiobacteriaceae bacterium
CTGACCGAGGAACCTGGTATGGCCCGCCTCGTCAAGCTTGGCGTCCCGGAGGAGCAGGTACAGAAACTGAGCACCATCTTCGGCATCTCGGGCGTCTGCAACGTGCTGGGCGCAATCAAAACCGCCAAGCACTACAACCTTGGGCCTGACGACGTTATCGTCACCATCTGCACCGACGCCATCGACCGGTACCATTCTGTCATGGACGAAATGAGCCAGACTTACGGCGTTATGGATGACGCAGAGGCCGGCGCCCGGCTGGCCGCCATCTTCCACGGCCAGAAGACGGACTGGGTCAAGGACGGCACGCCCGACATGCGCCGCCAGTGGCATAACCTCAAGTACTACACCTGGGTTGAGCAGCAGGGCAAAACGGTCAAGGAGCTCGATGCCCAACTCAGCCAGGCCTGGTGGGAAGAACACCAGCAAATGGTGCCGGAAATCGACCGCCGCATTATGGCGGTTCGGGGGTAGGCAGATACAGCGGCGAGGGGGAAGCCCCTCGCCTTTCTGTTCGGCCCACGCCTGACGGGTTACGGCACCCACCCCGGGTGCCTAGACCCTCTCGGCATGGGCCGGTCGAGATTAGGCCCACGCCTGACGGGCTACGGCACCCATTGAGGGTGCCTAGAATGTGCTACAATAGCGGGCATGAACAAAACACACCTCGGCTACCTGCTCACCATGCTGTCGGCCCTGGCCTTTGCCTCCATGTCGCTCTTCATCAAAATGGGCTACGACACCGGCATGAGCGCGTGGTCATTCTCCCTGATCCAATCAACGTTTGCACTCACACTCCTGGCCGTCCTGCTCAAGCGTGAACGCCAGAAGTCCAACCCCAGCGGCGCCCGCTCCGCCATCGCCTTCTTCCTGCTCTGCGGCGCCACCTCAGCCATCAGTTTCAACGTGGCGCTGGTCCACCTCTCCATGTCCCTGGCCACCATCCTGCTTTTCACTTACCCCGTTTTCACCGCCCTGGGCGCCTGGGCCATGCTCGGCCAGCGCCCGTCGCGCTACCAGGGCGCCGCCCTGCTGCTTACCCTGGCCGGCGCCGTCCTTACGGCCAATCTCGCCGAAATCCGCTCCGGCGACATCAGCCTCATCGGCCTGGGCCTGGCCCTGCTCGCGGCCGTCTCGCACGGCCTCTACATGGTCACAGGCGAGCGCATCGCCGGGCGCCTCACCGCGACCACGGCCACTACCCTGACCCGCATCGCCATCCTATCCGGCTCCATTCTCCTGAACCCCCGTGTCTTTGCCGAAGTCCCGCAGGTCCCGGCCGCCGGCTGGCTCATCTGCGCCGTCGCCGCCGTCGTCTCCGGCGTGGCGCCTTTCCTCTTCCTGAACCAGGGCATCGCCCTGATTGGCGCCAACCGGGCCGCTATCGTCAGCGTTGCCGAGCTCCCTTTTGCCCTGGGCCTCGGCCTGCTCTTCCAGGGCGACATCATCCACCCCGGGCAACTCATCGGCGCGGCACTCATCATCGCCGCCGTCGTCGTCAGCCAACGTGAAACCAAAGAGGAGGAGCCAACTGATGGATCCCGTACGGGCACAGCTTGACGCCTATAACGCCCGCGACGTCGAACGCTTCATCGCCTGCTACACGCCCGACGTCGTCATTGAAGATGGTGCCGGCAACCTGCTCATGCAGGGCCACGACGCCATGCGCCAGCGCTACGGCCCCATGTTCGCCAAATTCCCCGACCTGCACTGCCGTCTCGCCTCCCGCATTCGCATTGGCGACTATGTGGTCGATGAAGAACGCATCACGGGCCGCAGCCCGGGCGAAGAGCATGCGGTCGCAATCTACCGGGTGGAAGGTGACCTGATCACCCACGTACGGTTCCTCCGGTAAGGATGGTATCCCGAAGATACTAAACGCGCAGGATACCCGCCGGATACCCCGGCGGGTACACTTATTTCCAGGAGGGGATTCCTGTGCGGCGTTGGCGCTGGATTGTGGGCGGATTTGTTGCTCTCGTGTTGGTTGCAGCCTTTGCCTATCCGTTGGTCGCTACAGCAACCGATGACGTGGGCTTTTGCATGTCCTGCCATGTGATGGAGGATCAGGGCAAGACCCACGCCACTTCCTTCCACCGTGAGGCGGCTACCTGCAGTGACTGCCACACCGGGTCGCTGGTGCAAAAGTACACCGATGGCGTCCGGCATATTACGGCTAACCTCACCGGCAATTTCCCGCACCCGATCGCAATCCGGGAAGCCACGCGTGATGTGGTGGCCGGCCAGTGCTTCTCCTGCCATGCCGAAAAGTCTTTGCACGCCCGGCAAAAAGAGGCCCGGGCTGCAAACTGCCTGGACTGTCATAAAGGCCACGATGAACGGTCAGTCATGCTGCCGGGCGTGGACTAAACATACATGAAAAGAAGGGGACGGCGCTTATGCCGTCCCCTTCACATTTTACCCAACCGATAGGATGCAGTTGTCAATCAGCCGGGTCTTGCCGAAGCGCACGGCCAGGGCGGCCAGTGCCTTGCCTTCCAGCCTCGTAGTCGGCTGCAGCGAATCGTAATCGACGATGGAGACGTAGTCGATGTTCGCCAGCGGCTCGGCGGCAATCATCGCACGCATGGCTTCCTGGAGTGCAGTCATGTCGCGCTCGCCGGCGGCGACCCGCTCCTGCGCCATACGCAGTGACCGGGAGAGGACCAGGGCGCCCTGCCGCTGCTCGGGCGTCAGGTAGATGTTACGGGAACTCAGGGCCAGTCCGTCGGGCTCCCGCACCGTGGACACCGGGCGGACTTCCAGGTCCATGTTCAGGTCCAGCACCATCCGGCGGATCACCGCGACCTGCTGGGCATCCTTCTGGCCGAAGAAGGCCACGTCGGGCTTGACGATATTGAACAGCTTGGTCACTACGGTGGCCACACCCTCGAAGTGGCCGGGCCGCGACGCCCCGCACAGCCCCGTCGTGAGTTGCGAAACCACGACGCTGGTCGTGCTGGCCGTGCCCGGGTACATCTCGGCCACCGAAGGATGGAAAATCGCATCGACCGGTACGCTGCCGCAGAGTTCCATGTCGCGTGCCAGGTCCCGGGGGTACCGGTCGAAGTCTTCATTCGGCCCGAACTGGGTCGGGTTCACGAAGATGCTGACCACTACGAAGTCGCATTCCTTCCGGGCTTCCTGCATGAGTGTGAGATGCCCCTGGTGCAGGTAGCCCATGGTGGGCACAAACCCAATCTTCTTGCCGGCCTTGCGGGCGGCGTCGACCGCGTCCCGGATTCCCTGAATCGTTTCGATCAGTTGCATTGGAACTTACACTTCCTTGACGAGATCATCTGGTCCGCCGAAGCGCTCTGAGGCGGACGACTTTATCAGCGTTGCGTTCCGGATCGCCGATCTCTTTGAGCGGCCACCATTTGCGTGACAGGGCGGAGGCGCTCACCACCAAACCTGCCCACAGGGGGCTGAGGTACCCGATGACCATGATTTGCAGGGCGGCGGCAAAGAACCAGACCATCTGGCCAGTGGCGGGCAGGCTGACCGTAAAGTCCCAGCCCGTGCGCCCCAGCACAACCGCCACGGGCAGCGCCGTCAGCAGGGCGGTCACCAGCGCCATGTGCAGGGCCGCTGTGGCCACGTAGGCCCGCTTTTTGAAGCCTTTACGGGAGAGCAGGTACCCGGTCACCAGGCTCGCCGCGACCATGGCTCCGGCGCCCGGGGAGGCCAGGCCAAGCACCACGCCCCGGCCGGGTTCATACAGCCCCGGCAGGGCCGCCGAATAGCTTCCGCCGGTCAGGAAGAAGATGACGTGGAAAGCGGCCGTGTACGTGACCAGGCCCGCCACCACCGGCCCACCGAACGGCGCCCGGAGGACGATAATCAGGTAGATCAGAATCAGCAGCAGCGCACCACCGGCGTAGGGCGCCAGGGTCAGGCCCCACTTGCGCCAGGCGCCAAACTGCGCATCGTGCAGCAACTGCTCCAGTTCGGCCAGGTACCCTTCGGCCCCGGCGGGGTCGGCAGGTACCTCCGGGGTGGAGACGACCGCTCCCAGGGCCCCCAGGGCGCCTTCTACATAGGCCCGGCGGGCCTCCAGCACCTTCAGCATCACCAGGTCAGCCGGGCGGCCATCCGTTACTGCCAGGGCGCCCAGCACGGGGCGCCCGCCGTTGGCCAGGGGCACGGGCGCCCCGGCCAGGGCGCTCAGCGTGGGCGCCACGTCCAGCAGGCTAGCCTCACCCCGGAACCCGGCCTTAATGCCCGGCCCCGCCATAACCAGCGGGACCGAGGCAGCGGGCGTATAGGCCCCGTCAGCGCCCATGGGCACCGTGCCGGCCACCACAACCGCCGTGGTCTTCCAGTCAATCAGGTCAATCAGGCTGACCAGCGTAAAGTCGAACTGCGCCAGAGCGTTCCGGTAGTCGGCCGAATCACGGCTGGCTGTGCCCAGGCGCTCCATTTCGCCGGCCAGGAAGTGGCTGTGAAGCAGAACAAACTCAGGGCCGGTGGGCCTGAGCAACGCCCGGGCCTTCTCCACCAGCGCCTGGGGCGTGCCGACCACTTCCCAGCCGGGTAGGGCGCCGCCCTGGAGCAGGTGGCCCAAATCGGCACCGCCGGCTCCGCCGGTCGAAATACCCACCCGCTGGGCCGCGGCCAGCAGATTGTCGGCGCCCAGACGGCCATCGCGCAGCAGCACGCCGTGCACCTCGGGCTGCGCGCCCGTCAGAAGTGTGGCGGCAGCAGGCACGGCATACCCGGGCTCAGGCACCGCAACCGAAAGCTGGGCGCCCCGTTGGGCCAGCCAGTCTACGGTGGGCAACAGGCGGGCATCGTCGGGCCGCAGGCCCTCCGCCAGAATGACCACCACGCGCTGAGCCAACGGTGGCGGCCCGGCGGGCGGGCGGATCCCAGTCATATGCGTCGGCGTAAACCCGGTCACCCGGCTGGCGCCTTCACGCGCCACACGCTGGGCCCCGTAAGCCGAAGCCAACAGCACACAGATCAACAGAAACACAGCAGGGCCCCGTCGCACAGGCAGACCCCCTTGGCTATTTCCCAACAACCACGCTTTCCGTGTTCTTACGAACACTTGACGTGGTGTGCGCACAGCGCACACGGGGAACAAATTCGGTTCTCGAAGGCCCCAGTCCTGCAGGAGTAGCCGGAAGGGAGCAGAACCCTTCATCAATCCACTTCGAGGAGGCCCCTCACTTGAATCAAACGGAAGCCCTGGCCGAACTCCAAAAAGGCAAAGTCCGGCCGGTATACCTCTTATACGGCGGCGAGCCCTTCCTGGAAGAGGCGCTCTTCCGCGAAATCAAAAAGGCCACTGTCGAGCCGGCCACCGTCGACTTCAACTTTCACGTTTTCGGCCCGGCGCCCGATCAGATTCAGCAGGCACTGGCCGTGGCACAAACCCAGCCCTTCTTTGCCGAGCGCCGGCTTGTCGTCGTAAAGGACTGCCCCATTTTCGCCGCCTCCCGCAAAAAGGAGGAGGCTGAAGAAGGGGAGGAGGAGGCCAAGGGCAACGCCGGCGAAGAGCCGCTCATCGCTTACCTCAAGAGCCCTGTGCCCTCGACCTGCCTGGTCTTCCTCTGCGAAGACAGCGTCGACAGCCGTAAAAAAGTGACCAAAGCTGTCATAGCCACGGGCGGAGCCGTCGAATGTAAGCCGTATAAGCCCGAGGAGGCGACCCACTGGGCCGAAGCTCGCGCCACCAGCATCTATGGGAAAAAGCTGCCGGATGCGGCCGCCCGCCTCCTCATCGAAAAAATCGGGGCGGACCTGCGTCTGATTGATAACGAACTGCAAAAACTGGCCCTCTACGCCGGCGACGCAAAACAGATCACCGCCATCGATGTCGACAGCCTGGTAGGCGGCATGGCCGAAACCGAGATCTTCCGCCTGACCGAAGCGGTCATGCTGAAAGACCGGGCACGGGCCATCGAACTGCTGGGCCGCATCCTGCGCCAGGTCGACCACCCGCTCCAGGTGCTTGCCGCCCTCACCAACCGCTTCCGGCAAATCCTCACCGTAAAAACGCTGGTCGCCCGGGGCGTCTCCCTGCGGGAAGGACCCGGTGTGGCCAAAATGCACCCCTTCGCTTACGAGAAGATGGTCGGCCATGTGCGCGCCTATCCGCGTGCCGAAATCATCCGGGCCCTCCAGCGGCTGCTGGAGGCCGATGTCGCCATGAAATCCGGTGGTTCAGCAACACTCACCCTGGAAACCCTGGTAGTCGAACTTATGCAGTAGAAAAGGCAACAAAAAAAGCCCAGACGCCAATGCGTTTGGGCCTCTTTGTTGCCATCCATAAAGATTGCTTTGCGGACGCGATTAGGCGGTGACCTTCGCAAGGCGCTTAGCCAGGCGAGCCTTCTTCCGGGCGGCAGTGTTCTTATGGATAACGCCCTTAGCAGCAGCCTTGTCCAGCGAAGCAAACGCCGAATTCAGCTTGCCCTGAGCATCCTCGCTACCGGCCTCGACGAACTTGCGAATCGCAGTCCGGAGGCTGGACTTGACCATCTTATTGCGCTCATTGCGCTTCAGAGCGGTCAGCGCGCGCTTCTTAGCGGACTTAATGTTAGCCAACTTCCTCACCTCCAACGAAGCTATCTTAGCACGGCCCATCCTGGTTCGCAAGGGAATTCGCGGTCGGAATAATTGTTTTCGCGTACGACCACACTACGAACACCGAACTGACCTTTGCGTCAACCGGAACAGGAGGTGATGGGAGCATGCTCAGTGCAGTCGTACGGTTCGTCGTCTCTGCCCTTGCGCTGATGTTCGTGGCCTGGATCACCCCCGGAGTCGAAGTTGCAGGCTTCTGGGGCGCCCTCTTAGCGTCACTGGTCATTGCCGGACTTGGGTGGGTTGCCCAGGCGCTGCTCGGGCGTGGCGCTTCGCCCGCCAGCCGTGGCATTACTGGGTTCGTTGCCGCAGCAATTGTCATTTACTTGACCGGCGCGTTGTTCCCGCAGTGGCTGGCCGTGACCTGGTGGGGCGCCGCTCTGGCGGCATTTGTGATCGCTCTGGTCGATGCCGTCGTTCCGACGGAGCTTCGCTAGAGCACGCTTCCTTTCTTTCAAGACCCCCTCTCAACTGGAAGAGGGGGTCCTTTCGCGCCTGAAATTCCTTAAAGGATGACGCTCCTCCTTAACGAATACAAAGTTCGTATAAGATCTATTCGTTAAGGAGAAATATATATGACTCAACCGGTTGTCCGGCCTGATACCACGCCTGGCCGCCCCCGACCGACCTGGCCGCGGTGGGTAGTGGCGGCCGCGTTGATCGCTTCGCTGGCAATCGCCACCGCCGGCGGTTTCGCACTGGGCAAGCGCTTCGCACCCGCCAACCTGCTCGACCCGCTCTGGCTCCGGGCCTACCTCGACCGCCCGCTCGACCACGGCGGCCCGGGTACCGGCTTCTGGGTGTCGGGCTACTACGTCGACTACGATTCCGGCTCCCTGGAAGTCGTCAAAACACGCTCCACCCATATGGACCAGGTCGTCGTCTTCGGCTATGGCTTCGACGAAGAGGGCAACCTCCAGGGCAAGGAGACGCAGCTCGTCAAGGGGCTTGTCGCCAAGTCCAAGCGCATCATCCTGTTCGGCAACCTGACCGACGGCGGCTTCAACGAAGATACTGCCCACGCCATTCTCACCGACCCCGCCGTTCAGGACCGCGCCGTGAAAAACCTGATCGAGAAGGCCACCGACCTTGACGCTGGCGGCGTTCAGATTGACTTTGAGAATATCCCCAACGGCGACCGTGATGCCTACACGGCCTTCCTGAAGCGCCTCAAGAGCGAACTGAAGCCGCTTGGCATGACCCTGAGCATCGCGGCGGCTGCCAAAACCAGCGACACCCGCACCGGCTGGGGCGGCGCCACCGACTACGCCGCCATCGGCCAGATCGTTGATCAGTTTTACATTATGGCTTACGATGAGCACTGGCGAGGCGGGGAGCCCGGTCCCGTCGCCTCCCTCACCTGGACCGAAAAGGTTGTCCGCTACGCCACTGGCGTTATGCCAGCCCAAAAGATCATTCTCGGTGTTCCTTTCTATGGCTATGAATGGGCAGTCGATCAGGCGGAGGGAACGAAGAACAACAAGGCCTACTCCTTCAATAGCCTGAACCGGCGGGTGGGCGAAATGGGCGGCACCATCAAGTGGGACCCCGTTTCGGGCGAAAACTACGCCACCTATAAGGTCAACGGAAACGACCGCATCGCCTGGTGGCCGGATGAGCGGAGCCTGGAAGCGAAGCTGAAGCTCGCCTACCAGTACAACCTGAAGGGTATCGCCCCGTGGCGGCTCGGTTTTGAAAATGACGACTGGTGGACAGGCCTTGGCACCTTCCGCGTCAACCCCAGCAAGTGATATGCTGAAATTAGCCACAGAACTGGGGAGGAGAAGGAGCCGTGACATTACAGGAGGTTGCAGCCGAACTGGCCGCCCGAATGAACTGCGAGGTACAGCCTGCTGAAAACCCGTACGAAGTGACGTTGCAGGGAAAGGGGTATTGCGTCATCGTGGCCCCCTTCTTCGGCGGTTGGCAAGCTACGCTGCAAATACCCGACCAAAAACCGCAGACCTGGTTTGGTGAAGCCCTGGAAGTCCTTGAACTGCGGCTAAAGGCCCGCCTGAGCGGCCGTGAATCAAACTTCTAATCGCCACCAACAACCCCTCACCTCGGCCATGCCAGGTGCAGGGGCTTTGTTTTCGGCACTGGCAAAAAGGCTGGTTCCCTCGTGTACCGAATTCTTCCAGCAATTCGGCCGAGCGAGGTGACCGACGTGCTAGCGAGCGAATATCCCCTTCCGGCGGCCCGGGCCGCCATGGATGAGCTCCGGCGTGCGCTTGATCAGTATCGTTCCACGCGCAAAGCCAGGTATGGTATCTACCTGGAGGATCTGCACTCGGGGCTGGTCATCGACCTGGGCGCTCAGGAGCCTTACGCCGCGGCGGGGGCCATGGCCTTTCCGACTGTGCTCTACGCGTTCGCGCAGGCTTCGGCGGGCCTGCTCAACCTGGAGAGTCTGGTCGAGTACCTGCCTGAAGACCGGGCCGGTGGCACCAGCGTCCTTCAGGGTGCTCCTTTTGGCACCCGTTACACGCTGCGGCAGCTCTGCGCCTATGCCATCGTCGATGCCGACACCGTGGCGTGGCGCATGTTGAACCGAACCCTCGGCGAGCCGGCCGTCAAGGAATGGCTGCGGGCCATAGGGGCGCGCCACGCGGCTGCCGGGGCGAATACGGCCTCGCCGGCGGACTTTGCCCTGTACTACAAGTACCTGCTCGACCTGGCCGACGGGCAGCCCGGGCTGGCCGGGGTCTTGCTGGACTGGCTCAAAAAGAACGGTCACGCCGACTGGGCGCCCCGCAACCTGCCCCGGGCGGTGCCCATGGCGCATAGCACCGGCCTGTGGCCCACGGCCCTGACTGATGCGGGCATCGTTTTCCTGCCCCGGCAGCCGTATTTGCTCTGTATCATGTCTGAACTGACCCGCGAGATCAGTCTCGGGCAGGCCGTTGATGACCTGGCGCGCATGGGGGCCATGGCATTTCAGGCCCTCCGCCCTGCGGCCGGAACTTTCATCGCCCTCTACCGCAACGGGCAGCGCCTGAAGCCCCGGTTGCCGGGGGCGCTCGCGGGCGGGCAGATGGTCATGGGGCTGAGCGACCTGGCCGAGGCGTTGGCCGCCGAGGTCATCTGGGACCATGGCATGCAGACCGCCGCAATCTCCGGCAACGGCCGGACGATCACCCTGACCGTCGGCAAGTCCGACATGCAGGTGCAGGGCGAAACCCGCTCGCTGGTACGGGCGCCCGGCAAGTTCGAGGGCGAGGTCATCATCCCGCTGCGCCCCGTCGCCGAAGCCCTGGGCGCCCGGGTCGACTGGGACCCCGAGCGCTACCGTGCGCTCCTCACGGTGTGATCGGGGGACATGTCGATCTGACCACACATATCGCATATGACACAGATGATCGGCATGATGATGAACAGAAGCCCGGTCATCCGTGTCGTCTGTGCCATCTCCCTCGAAAGTCCGGACTCCTGACACTTTTCTGCCGCAGATGACGCAGATCGCGCAGATTCTGCGGCATCTGCGCATCTGCGGCAAGAAATAAAGGCACGACTCACCATCCTGGTTGGTTTTGATCCTTCGTGGTGCCACGCAGTGGCTTAGGTGACTGTGGTCAAATAAAACGGGGCCCTCGGGGAAAAACTTGACGGGGTCAGGCGCAGTATGTAGAATGACTTGACCCTGCTAGGCAAACCTTGTAAAATGAAGTGCGAAAACCAGCAGGCTTCTCAATCCTGCCGGGTTCTTCTTTTTTGTCAGAAACACCTCAAAAGAGCGAAGGAATGTCCCCCATTCCGCCGCTAAGTCCGGGGTTTCGCGATATCCGTAAAGGGAGAATGAGCAGCATGGATGACTCCAAGTCGGTTGTTTTGTCCTCCGAAGGTCTCAGCAAGTTGCAGGAGGAACTGGACTACCTGCGCAATGTCAAGCGCAAGGAAGTCGCCGAGCGGCTCAAGGAAGCCCGCTCCCTGGGCGACCTGTCCGAGAACTCCGAGTACGACGATGCGCGCAACGAGCAGGCCTTCGTCGAGGGGCGTATCATTCAGCTCGAGAATACACTGCGCAACGCCAAGGTCATTGACGAAGCCGCCGCCGGCGCCGCGGGTGAAATTCGTCTCGGCTCCACCGTCACCCTGAAAGACCTCGAGTATGGCGACGAACTCCAATACACCCTCGTCGGCTCTGTAGAAGCTGATCCCATGAAGCATAAGATTTCTAACGAGTCTCCGGTCGGCAAGGCGATCCTTGGCAAGAGGAAGGGCGCCGTTGTCGAAGTGGAAGCCCCTGTTGGTCACATCAAGTACGAGATCATCGAAGTCCACTAACATATCCCAGCCCGGCCACTCAGGCCGGGCTTCACTTTTCGCAATCCGCTTGTCATAACGCGGCGCCCTCCCACGTAAATCTAGCTTGTACGAGCCAGACCCCTGCGTGTGAGGTGATCCCGACGAAGCGCATATGGACTGCCAAACCGCTTATCATCGCCTACATCGTCGCGGTCGGATTCACGGTTGGCATGCTGATCGACCGCACCCCATCCGGCACTGCCGTGCCCACCCTGGCCCCGGGCGCCGCCAGCCTGTCCGATGACGAACGGCCCGAACCGGCCGCCGAACCGATGTGGCGCCAACTCTTCCGCCCTAGTCAGCCGACGGTCCGCCGGCTCCTGCGTCTGGGGCTGCCGTTCCTCTCGGTTGCCGACGGGTCGGCCGAGGCGGCCGACAACCGCACCTTGAGGCACATCGGGCTGACAGACGAGCGCCCCCAGACCATGTTCGAAGCGATGCTGCCGTTTCTCAAAACGGACAAGGAACGCCAACTGGCACGTGAGACCCCCGATCCGCCGATACAGACGCCCGTGGTGCCTGCGAACCCGAACCCCGATCCGCCTGATGAAAAGCCGGCACAGCCGGAATCCACAAAACCACCGGCCGTGGCTAACGGCCTGCCCATCGTGGGTATCTACCATACGCACGACTGGGAATCGTATATCTCCGAGTTCCCGGCCTTTGTACCGAAAACCCCGAAGGACCTGGACAAGATCGCCTCGGAGAACCATGCGAAGCGGACGATCATGGGGGTGGGGCGGACCGTGGCCCTCCGGCTCAAGGAGCTGGGCGTGGGGACTGTGTACGCCGAGTACACGCACCGGGAACTCGGGTACGACTACGCCTACCAGGTCTCCCGCTCCACCGCCAAAGATATCCTCAAGGCATATCCGAGCGTAAAGGTGTTGCTCGACCTGCACCGCGACGCCGCCTGGGGCCTTGATCTCACCGCCAACATCGGCGGAAAACGGGTGGCGCAAATTCGCTGCGTGATTGGGCAGAGCAACGCCAAGTGGGACCAGAACAAGGCGTTCTGCGACCAACTCATGCACCGGCTCGAGCAAAAGCACCCCGGCATCACTCTGCCCACCATGGTCAAGGAAGGAAACATCTTCAACCAGGACGTCATGCGGGGCGCCATCCTCCTGGAGATCGGCGGTGCCATGAACCAGTATGCCGAGGCCGACCGTGCCGCCAGCTACCTGGCCGAAGCCCTGGCCGAAATGATCCGCGAGGATGCATACCCCAGGTAACCCCGGGACAGACTATCGCCGGTGATATACGTGAACAATCCGGCCAAGGCGCTGACCCGCAGATTCCCACTGCTCCTGCTGCTCTTCATCCTGGCCATCTGGCGGGCCGAACGGGGTGTGGCCGAAATTCAGGGGCATGCGCGGGCGCCCAGCCAGTTCCTCCGCATCTCCCGGGAGTCAGGCAGCGAAGACTGGGTCCTCACATTCCTCGGGCGTGACACCCGCATTTCCTCCGAAATCTGGCGCCAGAAAGCGCTGGAGCAGCTCAATCACGTAAAAGAAGCCCTCCCATGAGCATCTGGGAGGGCTTCTGCATATTGATCCGTTTCACACAAGAGAGGGGTGGTTCTCCTTGTTCTTCATGATCAGCAGATCGATCGCCATATCGAGCATCTGCGGCTGGACGCCTGCCTGGGCGGCCTTCCGAATCAGGTTGACGTAAGCCGTCAGCATCTCCTTCGGCAGAATCTCCACCGTATCGGCGCTGCCGGAAACGCCCCACTTGAACCAATGCGACGAGATTCCCGTAATCCGCGACAGCGCTTCTGCGAGCCGCAGATTGGCCGCCTCCGGCAGTTGGTCAGACTGCCACAGGTCAAGCAACTCCTGGAACGAGGGGATCTCGGTCCCCAAATCGTGTGCCAGATGCTCGAAGGAAAACTCGTTTGGATACTCAGCCATCAGAAAATCCAGGACCATCTTGACCCGAGTCCGGACAGAAGCGAAGTACAGTTGGCTGCGTTCCTCGGGTGGGAGACGGCGAATGGCTTGCTCGAAGTCCTGCTTGGGGTCCCGCCCCGTCAGCAGAAACTCCATGCGCACGCCATAGCCCTCGGCAATCTTGTGCAGGGTACTGTGGAAACTGCCGGTGACCTCACCCTTTTCGATTCTGGCAATAGTGGTATGGCTGACTCCTGTCCGGACGGCCGCATCGCGCAGCGACTCGCCGTGAGCCGCCCGCAACTTTGCTACGCGCCGCCCTACTTGCACTGCCGATCCCTCCATCAGCCTGTTGTATACTCAATAATAATAACATTTATACTTGTAGTCAATAGTCTGTCTAACACCGAACAAAATATTCTGAAGGATATACGGGCGACGTAATTTTCCCGACGTTGTCCCCCATGCCTGAAGGATGATATAATATCCTGAAGCCCTTACGCGGGAGGCTATGTTTACACCCCATGATCGATCAGAAGCACATTCGGAACTTCTGCATTATCGCCCATATTGACCATGGCAAGTCCACCCTCGCCGACCGGTTGATCGAGTTCACCGGCGTACTCACCCAGCGCGAGATGCAGGACCAGATCCTGGACAACATGGAGTTGGAGCGCGAGCGCGGCATCACCATTAAAGCCCAGTCCGTTCGCATGGACTACACGGCCGACGACGGCGAGCACTACGTGCTCAACCTGATTGACACCCCGGGACACGTGGACTTCACCTACGAAGTCTCTCGTGCGCTCGCAGGGTGTGAAGGCGCGCTTTTGGTGGTTGATGCCTCCCAGGGTATCGAAGCCCAAACGCTCGCCAACGTCTATATGGCCCTTGAGCATAACCTTGAAATCATTCCAGTCATCAACAAGATCGACCTGCCCAGTGCCGACCCCGAAAAGGTGAAGCACGAAATCGAGGAAGTAATCGGTCTTGACACCTCCATCGCCATCATGGCCTCTGCCAAGTCCGGCATCGGCATGAAGGAGATTCTGGAGTCGGTCTGCGCCTTCGTGCCGCCGCCCAAGGGCGACATCCGGGCGCCGCTCAAGGCCATGATTTACGACTCCTTCTACGATTCCTACAAGGGTGTCGTCAGCTACTTCCGTATCTTCGAAGGCAGCGTCAAGAAGGGCGACAAAATCCGCTTTATGGCCTCGGGCAAGGAGTTCGTGGTGGACGACCTCTACGTCTTCCGTCCTGGCCTCACCCCGGTCGATGAGCTCATCGCCGGCGAGGTCGGCGCCCTGGCCGCGGCCATTCGCGAAGTCAAACACGTGCGCGTTGGCGACACTATCACCCTGGCAGAAACGCCGGCCAAGGAGGCGCTGCCCGGCTATCGGAAGGCAACGCCCATGGTTTTCGCAGGCCTTTACCCGGTCGAAACGAACGACTACAGCAAGCTGCGCGACGCTCTCGAAAAGCTCCAGCTCAACGATGCGTCGCTCCAGTTTGAGCCCGAAACATCCGAGGCGCTGGCCTTCGGCTTCCGGTGCGGCTTCCTGGGTCTGCTCCACATGGACGTCATTCAGGAGCGGCTTGAGCGGGAGTTCGACCTCGACCTCATCACCACCGCGCCCAACGTCATCTACCACGTGAACATGACGAACGGCGAGGAGATCATCATTGAGAACCCCGCCGCCTGGCCTGACCCGACCAACATCGCGTCCATCCAGGAGCCAATGGTCAAGGCCTCCATCATCACCCCATCTGAATATGTGGGCCCGCTCATGGAGCTCTGTCAGGACCGGCGCGGCACCTTCGTCAATATGGAGTACCTGAACGAAAAGCGGGTCAACCTCCACTACAGGCTGCCCCTGGCCGAAATCATGTACGACTTCTTCGACCAGCTCAAAACCCGCACCCGCGGTTACGCCAGCTTCGACTACGAGCTGACAGGCTATGAAGACTCCGACATGGTCAAAATGGACATCCTGCTCAACGGCGAATCCGTCGACGCCCTTTCGGTGATCGTTCACCGCGAAAAGGCCGAAAGGATCGGCCGGCCGCTGGTGACCAAGCTGCGCAAGCTGATTCCGCGGCAGCAGTTTGAAGTGCCCATCCAGGCGGCCATCGGCAACAAGATCATCGCCCGCGAAAACATCGCTGCGCTCCGTAAGGACGTGCTGGCCAAGTGCTACGGCGGCGACATCACCCGTAAGCGCAAGCTGCTGGAAAAGCAGAAGGAAGGCAAGAAGCGCATGAAGGCCGTCGGCTCTGTTGAGGTGCCGCAGGAGGCGTTCATGGCGATCCTCTCCGCCGAGGACGACGACGATTAGACCGTCCACGTGGGCCGACCCTGGGAGGGTCGGCCCTTTCTCAATGCCGCGATGCGTTCCGACCGGAGGAGGGACCCTGTCCGTGGCCGTTTCGCTTTACATTCATATCCCGTACTGCGTGCAGAAGTGCGGCTACTGCGACTTCAACAGTTACGCCGGCTCCCGGCCCGACGAGCAGGAGGGCTACGTGCGCGCCCTCCTGCGCGAAATGGAGCGCTGGGCCGGGCGCCCCGAGCTGGCGGGCCAGCCCGTTCCCACTCTCTTCGTGGGCGGCGGCACACCGACCATGCTTGAGGGGCGCCACCTTGCCGCCGTCATTGCCGGCGCCCGCCGACTTTTCGCCGTTGCCCCCGGCGCCGAGGTGACCACCGAAGCGAACCCCGGCACCATCGACTTCGAAGGCGACAAGCTGAAGCTTGCCTACGAAGCGGGTGCCAACCGCATCTCCTTCGGGGTGCAGGCCCGACAGCCGCACCTGCTGGAGCGCCTGGGGCGCATTCACACGCCCGACCAGGTGGAGAAGGCCGTGGCGGCGGCCCGGGCCGCGGGGTTCAGCAACATCAACCTGGACCTCATGTATGGCCTCCCGGGCCAAACCCCGGCCGAGTTCCGGGAAACGGTCGACTGGGCCCTCGGCCTCGGCCCCACCCACATCAGCGCCTACAGCCTGATTGTGGAAGAGGGCACTCCGTTCTACGTTGACTACGATGCCGGGCGCCTGCCCCTGCCGCCCGAGGAGGCGGAGGAGGAGATGTTCGCCGAGGGCAAGGCAATGCTGGAAGCGGCGGGGTTCGAACACTACGAGGTATCAAATTTCGCCCGCCCCGGGCACCGTTCCCGGCATAACCAGGTTTACTGGCGGAACGAGCCCTACCTGGGTCTCGGGTGCGGGGCGCACTCCTTCCTGGAGCTGGCGGCGCCCCTGCCCAACCTCGGCGCCCCCCGTCCCCGGCTCACTGCCTCCCGGGTCCAGGGCGGGGCTGCCGTCGAAACGGCGCCCGGCGAACCCGGCCAGAAGTACCGCTTCTGGAACCTGAAAACCCCGACCGCCTACCGCGGCGCCGTGGAGCGGAGCGACTGGCCCGTCGAGGCCGGCGAAGTGATCGACCGCCCCGGGGAGATGGCCGAAACGATGATGCTCGGCCTCCGGTTGCTGGAAGGTGTCAGCGAGGAGCGCTTCCTGAACCGATTCGGTGCGACGCTCGACCAGGTTTATGGGCCGAAAATCGAGCAACTCATCGTTCATAACCTATTGGAACGGGCAGACGGACATTTGCGTCTGACCTACCGGGGCCTGCGGCTTGGCAACCAGGTCTGGCAGGAGTTCTTGCAGGACTAAGGAGTGACCCTCTCATGCGCACACTTCCGTACCTCTGGCTCGATGTTTTCGCCGACCGGCCCTTCGCCGGCAACGCCCTCTGCGTCGTGCTCGACGGCACCAGCCTCACCGACGCCGACATGCAGGCCATCGCCAAGGAGACAAACCTTTCGGAGACGACCTTCGTTTTGCCGCCCACCGTACCGGGCGCCACGTACCGCACCCGCATTTTCACGCCGGGCGGGGAACTGGCCTTCGCTGGCCACCCTACGCTTGGCACAGCCGCCGCCATGGCGCTGTCCGGCCGGGTGAACGGCTCGGCCTTCGTCCAGGAGACCAAGTCCGGCCTGACCCCCCTGGAACTCATCTACGACGGCGACCGGCTGGACCGGGTCGTCATGGTCGCTCCCCGCCCGGAGTTGGCCGCTACCCCCGACCCTGCCGCCGTCGCCCGCACCCTCGGCCTCACCGCACAAGACGTCACCCCGAATGGCCTGCGCCCGGAGGTCATCTTCGCCGGCGTCAAGCACCTCGTCATACCCGTCGCATCGCCCGAGGTGCTGGCGGGCATCACGTCCGACACGGGCGCGCTCACCGCCCTCTCCAGGGAGCTAGGTGTGATTGGGGCCTACCCCTTCGCCCTGCTGCCCCGGAGCACCGACGGACAAACCGACGCCTACGCCCGTGCCCGCCTCTTCGCCCCGCTCTTCGGCATCTCCGAAGACGCGGCCACCGGTTCGGCAGCTGCCCCCCTGGGCGCCTACCTCCACTGGCACGGCCTGATGCCGGAAGGCAGCAACGCCTTCTGGTACGAACAA
The DNA here is from genome assembly GCA_029239785.1 of Symbiobacteriaceae bacterium. Classification (GTDB taxonomy): domain Bacteria; phylum Bacillota; class Sulfobacillia; order Symbiobacteriales; family Symbiobacteriaceae; genus JARBUG01. The sequence goes on from JARBUG010000005.1 coordinate 17,267, forward strand.
GGCATCGAAATGGGCCGCCCCAGTCGGCTCTGGGTCGAAGTGACCGAACCCGGCGGCACCCTCCGGGTCCGCGTTGGCGGCGAAGTCTGTCTGCTCGGAAAAGGAGAATTCCACATCTAGAACGCGATTCTGTTCGTAACTATCGGGTTATACACAGGGTGCGCACAAGGTATTCACAGGTTATCCTCCGTAACCTATACCCACAATCGCACCCTGGGAGAAATCACCCGATGAAGTCTATGCCACATAACCAGTGCCGCCGCTGCGGGCGGCTGCACGATGAAGCCTGGAACATGGTCGACCCCGATGGCTGCTGGGCGGTCACCACGGCCCAATGTGAATGCGGCCACGTTTGGACTATCATTCATACAGCGGCGGTCAACATGCCGCTGGTCCGCAATTGGATTGTGCGCGGCTGCGACCCGGCCCAAGGGCCGGTGGCCGTCGTTCGCAGCGTTCCCTGGCAGCAATTCCGGCTGGAAGGCGTCACACCGACTCTCGTTTCGGCGGCCTCGTAACTCGGTCACTAGCCGTGCGAGCATTACAGCGGAAGTTTGGCATGCCCGTTGGGCATACTTTTCACAAGGACACGGCTGAAGAGAAGGCGGGGCATTCGGTGGAAGTAGAAATCAAGTTGAACGTCAAGCCGGCCATCGTCGGCGGTCCCATTATGCTGTTTACAAAGCTTACCATGCAGCCTCAGCTTGCGGGTTTCCCGCTGGGCGATATCACCAAGCATGAGATCATGGACATGTATTACGACACGGCCGATGGCGCCCTCGCCAAAGCCGGCGCCGGACTGCGGTCCCGCATTCAGGACGGAGTACCCTACCTCACCCTGAAAATCGGTCGTTACCGCGACGGGTCTTTAACCGGCCGCGAAGAGTTCGAAGAGGTCCTTACCCAGGAACGTGTCGACTGGATCATGTCCCAAGCCCGCGACATTGTGGGTGAGGGCCCGTTCTCGGCGGAGGACTTCCACGCCGGCAAACCGACTGGCGGCCTCATCCCCATTCTCATCGTTGGTACGGCACGGCTTGTCCGGCCCATCGGCGAAGTAGCGGAACTCACGCTCGACATGATCGAATACCCCGGCCTAACGGCCAACCCGTTCTTCGACATTGAAGTCGAGTCCAAGGCCGGCAAAATGGGTGAGCGTATCCTCCGGTCCGTTGAAACCGAGCTCTACAATCTGGCCGAGGGCAACCTGGCCCCAGCAGCGCTCTCCAAACTGGAACGTGGCCTCAAGCTCAAAGAAAAGGCGGGCGTCCGCTAAGTCAGCATGATTCATCAGACCCACCCAACTCGGGGTGGGTCTTTTCTCCTTCTGTTTCTGTAACAGCAGTCGAACAATGTGAATGTCATATACGTATCGGTAAGTAGTTGCCTTGCCCCGGCTCCATTCCACCAAGCAATAGGAGGAATGAACCGATGCTTCGCATGTTTTACGAGGCGGATGCCGATTTGCGTTACCTGGTAGAGAGAAGGATCGCCGTCATCGGGTTTGGCAGTCAGGGCCACGCACACGCACTTAACCTCCAGGAGAGCGGGCTCAATGTGACGGTGGGCCTGCGCCCCGGGCGCCCCTCCTGGAACAGGGCTAAGGAGGCAGGTCTGAACGTCGCCTCCATTCCCGAAGCAGCCGCAGCGGCAGACGTGATCATGCTCCTCATCAACGACGAGAAGCAGGGCGCTGTCTATGAAGCCGAAATCGCCCCGCACCTGAGCCCCGGCAAGGCCATTGCCTTCGGGCACGGCTTCTCAATCCACTTCGGCCAGGTGCAGCCGCCGCCCGGGGTCGATGTTTTCATGGTTGCCCCCAAGGGGCCCGGTCACCTGGTGCGGCGTACCTACCGGGAAGGCAAGGGCGTCCCCTGCCTCATCGCCGTCCACCAGGACGCATCCGGTCACTGCCGCAATCTGGCGCTAGCCTGGGCCAAGGGTATCGGCGGCACCCGCGCCGGCGTCATCGAGACGACGTTCAAGGAAGAGTGCGAGTCCGATCTATTCGGCGAACAGTCCGTCCTCTGCGGCGGAGTGACGCAGCTAGTCAAGTACGGCTTTGAAACCCTTACCGAGGCGGGATACGCCCCTGAGATCGCCTATTTTGAGTGCCTCCATGAGCTAAAGCTGATCGTGGACCTTATGTACGAAGGCGGCATGGCGTCCATGCGCTACAGCGTCAGCGATACCGCCGAGTATGGCGACTATGTCTCCGGTCCCCGCGTCATCGGGCCGGAAGTGAAGGAGCGCATGAAGGCGGTCCTGTCGGAGATCCAGAACGGCGGATTCGCGAAGCAATGGATCCTGGAAAACCAGGTCGGCCGCCCGCAGTTCAGCGCCCTCCGCCGCCAAAATGCCCAGCATCCAATCGAAACGGTAGGCAGTAAACTCCGAACCATGATGAGTTGGCTGCCGAAGCCCGTCGGGCAAGCTGGGAACGAATAAACGGGGAGGAACCCGGCCATGGCGTACCAGATTGCCGTGATGGCTGGCGACGGTATTGGCACGGAAGTGATAGCGGAGGCGATAAAAGTCCTTCGCAAAGCAGCAGACCGGTTCGGGTTGCAGGTTGAGCTCCGAGAAGGGCTGGTGGGCGGAGTTGCCTACGAACGCAGGGGGCATCCGCTCCCCCCTGAGACACTGAAGTTGGCCCGTGAGAGCCAGGCCATTCTATTTGGAGCGGTCGGCGGCGGGCAGTGGGATCATCTCCCCCTGCACCTGCGCCCCGAGGCGGCCATCCTCGGACTCCGCAAGGAACTGGGCCTGTTCGCGAACCTACGCCCCTGTACCACCCACCCCTCGCTGCTCGGCCGCTCTCCACTACGGTCTGAGGTCATCGGGTCTGGCATTGATCTGATCGTCGTGAGGGAGCTTACCGGCGGCCTTTACTTTGGCCAGCCCAAGGGCGCCCAGGTTTACGATGGCGCCGACCGCGTCGTCGACACACTCGCCTACACCGACGAAGAGATCACCCGCATCCTCCGTCTGGCGTTCGACCTCGCGTTGACGCGCAAGGGCCGGCTCTGTTCGGTCGACAAGGCCAACGTACTGGCTACGGGCCGCCGCTGGCGGGAACTGGCTACGGCGATCGGCAGCCATGAGTACCCGTCGGTCGACCTTAGCCACCTCTACGTCGACAACTGTGCGATGCAGCTTGTGATCAACCCGGCTCAGTTCGACGTCGTTGTTACGGAAAACACGTTCGGCGATATTCTAAGTGACATCTCGGCCGTGCTGCCGGGCTCCATCGGGCTCCTCCCCAGCGCCAGTGTCGGCGCCGAAGGAGTGGCCCTCTACGAGCCTGTCCACGGGAGTGCCCCTGACATTGCCGGCCAGAACAAAGCCAATCCGCTCGCGACCATTCTCTGTGTGGCCATGATGCTCCAACATTCATTCGGACATCAAGAGGCGGCACACGCGGTCGAGGCGGCGGTGGCCCGGGTGCTGGATGCCGGCTACCGTACGGGCGACCTCCATCAACCCGGTTGTGAGTTGGTGGGAACGGACCGCATGGGCGATCTTGTGGCCAATGCGATATGAGCGCAAAGCGAAGGACCCGCCACCCGGCGGGTCCTTCGCTCTTCAGGTGGCCGGAAACAGCCGTGACCTGGGGCCGGCCTTCAGTACTTGTCCCGGGAGTTCCCGGCCCAACGTCTCTTCCATGAGACGGGCTGCGTCGAGCAGTGCGGCCAGGTCAATGCCGGTTTCAACGCCCATTTCATGGAGCATGTGCACCGTGTCCTCGGTGCAGATGTTCCCCGTGGCTTTGGGGGCGAAGGGACAACCGCCAATGCCGCCCACCGATGCTTCAAAGCAGGTAACGCCGGCTGCCATGCCGCCCAGCACGTTGGCCAGGCCTGCCCCCCGGGTGTTGTGGAAGTGCAGGATCACTGGCAGTTCGGGCCACTGGTCCAGCAGCAGCCCGGCGAGCCGCTCGACCTGCGCCGGGTTGGCCATCCCTGTTGTGTCCGAGAGGCAGACGCCGTCCACGCCCAGGGCAACCAGGGCCGCCACAAGCGACCGTACGCGCTTCTCATCGACCGCACCCTCAAAGGGACAGCCAAACGCCGTGCCGAGGCCACCCACAAAGCGAACCCCGGCCTCATGCGCTAGCCTTGCCATCTCCGCAGCCTGCCTCAGCGACTCGCTCACGGGCATTTGTACATTACGGTGGTTAAATGTCTCTGAGCACATTATGACGCACCGGATCTCGTCTACCCCGGCGGCCAGGGCCCGCTCGGCACCCCGCCGATTCGGCACCAGGGCTGCATAGGCGATGCCGGGCGCACGATTTTCCCGTGCGGTGACAGCCTCGGCGTCGGCCATTTGCGGAACGACCCGTGGATGGACAAAGGCTGTGGCCTCCAGCATGGGAACGCCGGCCCTGGCAATCGCATGGGCCAGCGCGACTTTCCGTTCCGTGGGGATGAACCGGGGCTCGCTCTGTATTCCGTCCCGCAGGCCAACTTCAATGAGCTTCACCCGACCCGGCAATCGCACGGCCGTTACACCACCTTCCGTGCACGGAGCGCCGCGATCTGCTCCCCGCTCAGGCCCAGCATTTCCCGCAGTACTTCTTCGGTATGCTCGCCCAGGGCGGGCCCGGGCCAGCGAATATCGCCGGGCGTTTCGCTCAGTTTTGGCACCACGCCGGGCATTCTGACCGGCCCGTCCGGCAGCATCACCGTCCGAATCATCTCGCGGGCCAGGTACTGCGGGTCATTTACCATGTCGGCGGCCGTGTATATGCGTCCCGCTGGCGTGCCCGCTTCCTCGCACACCGCCAGCACCTCGTCGCTGGCGCGTGAGGCCGCCCATTGCTCAATGGCATGCTCCAGCAGGTCGGCGTGAGCGGCCCGTCCCTCGTTTGACCGGAATCGCGGGTCTTCACCCAGGTCGCCCCGGCCGATTGCAGCCATGAACCGGCGGAAAATCGAATCGCCGTTTGCCCCAATCGCCACATACTGCCCATCGCCACAGGCGTAGGTGGACGACGGAGACACACCAGGCAGCCTGTTCCCTGTGCGCTCCCGCACATACCCGAAACGGTCGTACTCAGGAATCAGCGACTCCATGATACTAAAGACCGCTTCATAAAGGGCAACATCGATCATCTGACCGCGCCGAGAGCCGCTGGCATCACGGTTGTAGGCGGCCATCACGGCCCCAAGCGCCCCATAAAGCCCTGCAAGGGTGTCTCCCAGGGAGACACCCGAGCGCACGGGAGGCCGGTCAGGAAATCCCGTCACGTACCTGAGACCGCCGACCGCTTCCCCGACGTTGCCAAACCCCGGCTTCTCCCGGTCGGGCCCGTCCTGGCCGTATCCGGAGATACGCACCATAATCAAGTGCGGATAAAGGGCATGGAGTCGCTCCCAGCCCAATCCCCAGCCTTCCAGTGTGCCGGGACGAAAGTTCTCCACAACAATATCGGCGTGGCCGGCCAGCTCTCGGGCCAACTCCTGCCCCGCCTCCGTACGCAAGTCCAGTGTAACGCTCTTCTTGTTCCGGGCTTGCACGTACCACCACAGGGAAGTCCCTCCAGCCATGAGCCGCCAGGTTCGGAGGGGGTCGCCCGTTCCAGGCTGTTCCAGCTTGATGACGGTGGCTCCGAACTCAGCCAGTAAGCGTGTGCAAAATGGCCCGGCAACGAATTGTCCCAACTCTAACACAGTCAGTCCGGTCAGTGGTGGGTGCTTGATCATAAAGCCCCTCCTTTAGGTGAAGGCCGCTCCATCTCGAAGTGGATGTCTCTATCTGTCTTATGAAACTCGCCAGGGCGTCAAAAGCCGCTCCACACGCCGCAGCAACCCGTTCATGACCAGCACCATCATCGAAAGAACCAGCAGCCCTGCGAACACGCCCGTGGAATCCAGGTTTCCCTGCGAGAGTGCAATTTGGAATCCCACGCCCCGGCCTGCGCCCATGTACTCGCCGATCACAGCCCCCGCCAGGGCGAAGCCGACGCTCGAACGCAGACTCGAAAAGACCCAAACCAGTGCCGAGGGAAGCTGAACGTGAAGCAGCAAGTCCAGCCGTGATGCACCCATCAGCCGCACCTTGTGCAGGACGTTCTCTTCCACTTCCTGCAGGCCGCTCAGGGTTCCAAAGAAGACGATGAACAGAACCAGGCTGGCAGCCAACATGGCCTTTGACGTCAGTCCCAGCCCGAACCAGAGAATGAAGAGCGGACCGAAGACCGCACGCGGCATGGCGTTGGCCACGTCAACAGCAGGCTGGATGACCCGATAGACCAGGGGGCTGTAGAAGCAGACAAGTGCAAGTATCAGACCGGCGACGACGCCGAGAAGAAAGCCCGCGACTGTCTCCAGGGTCGTATGAAAGGCGTGGATATGAAGGTCTCCTGCTGTGATCCATTGCCAGAGTTTATCTGCAATTTTCGAGGGCCGACTAACGAAGAACTGAAAGGTGATATCCCGGCGTGCCGACCACTCCCAGGCGCCAAGGAGCAAGAGGGCGAGCACCAACTGCATCCCGATGACGAGCCAGCGGCCCGAGTTACGACTGCGAAACACAGCTAGAAAGCACCTCCCCGCGCAATTCGCCCCAGATCGCTGCATAGAGCCGCTGGAACTCGGGTGACAGCCGAATATCAATCAGGTTACGAGGCCGCGGCAGATCGATCGGATAGACGGCCTTTACTTGTGCCGGCCTGGCCGAAAGCACCACAATCTCATCTGCCAGACCGATCGCTTCCTCCAGATCGTGGGTGACAAACAGGACCGTAGACTTCTGCTTGGTCCACAGGGTCAGCAGTTCGCTCCCAATCAGGGCGCGGTTGTGAACATCCAAGGCAGAGAGCGGTTCGTCCATGAGCAGGAGTTTGGGATGATGAATGAGCGCCTGCGCCAAGGCCACTCGCTTGCGCATGCCGCCTGACAGCTGAGCGGGGTATGCCTGAGCGAAAGGTGCCAGCCCCGTCCGACGCAGCCAGTCGGCGACCAGTTCCCGCACTTCAACTTCAGGGCGACGTTGGATTCTCAGGGGCAAGCAGATGTTCTCTTTCACGGTCTTCCAGGCCAGCAGGCCGTCGCTCTGGAAGACGTAGCCCACTTCGTTGGCCAGCCCCTGGAGCGGTTGACCCAACAGCGATACCGAGCCCGAACTGGGTTTGTGGAGACCTGCTGCAAGGTGCAGCAGTGTAGATTTGCCACACCCGCTGGGGCCAACCAGTGCAACAAACTTGCCCGGAGACACCTGTAGACTGACCCGCTCGAGTGCTTGTATGGTTTGGTCTCCACGCTGGTATGAAAAGGAAACGTTGTCAAACGAAATCGCGGCCGGAAGCTCATATCCGGGGGAAGCGGCTACCAGCCGCTGTGCTGTTTGCATATGTAAAGCCCTCCCTAAAATTAACGGAATCTGGTAGCTTTGATTATACTATACCGGCGAAAATATATCAATTGTTCGGTCAATATAAGGACTGTAGTCCCATACATTTACATCCCTGGTTTCATTTTTGAGACAGACGTCCCGGGATTGCGGCAAGTTTTTCGCCAGAAGCTGATTTTGGTTTCGAACATCGTCTTGAACGTTTACGTATTCTGTATGTAGGGAGGCTCTGGCTCGAAGCGGAGCACTCAAACCAGGAAGGTGGTCGCGGGCATGCAGAAGGGGTTGACGACACCCGTGGAGTCCGTTCTGAGAAACCTGGCAGATCTATGCGGGCAGCCAGTGCGTGTCACGTTTTTGGAGACTGCGTCCCCTGAACGCTTGGAGCGAACGGCCGGGATGCTTGTCCAGGCAGGAAGCTCCTTGCTAACGGTGGAGTGTCTCCGACCGGTGCCGGTGGCTGCGCCCGGCACGCGCTTATCGGTTGAAGTGCTTACAAACGGGAATCTGCTCTGGTTTTACACCACGCTGCACAGTATCGCCGGGGCTGCCCTGGATCGGCTGCTGATTCATGCGCCCGCCGGCGTTGAAACGGTACAGCGTCGCCGTTACCCTCGGGTTGACCTGCAAGTACCGGTGCACCTCGTGCTTGAGCGGACAGGGCAGCCCATCTCCATGGCCTTCCGTGACCTGAGTGCCGGCGGTGGGGCACTGATCAGCAAAATCCCCGTTGCCGCAGGCGAGCGGGTCCTTCTGGTCTTCGACCTGGGCTCAGGGCTCTGCTTTCAGGACCTGGGCGCCGAAGTTGTCCGCTGTACGGACGGGCCGGAAGGCCGCTACGTGGTTGCACTGCGCTTCGTATGCGAAAAGGACCAGGAACAGGCCCTGGCCGCATGGGTCAATGCAAAACTGGCAAACCAATAGAGGCGGTGAAGGTAGTGGAACCCAAAACGTTATTTGATAAGCTCTGGGAACGGCATGTTGTTCACCAGGAAAAAGGGCGCCCCAGCCTGCTGTACATTGATCTGCACCTCGTACATGAAGTGACCTCACCGCAGGCATTTACTGCCCTGCGGTCCGCTGGCCGGAGCGTGCGCCGACCGGACTTAACAATGGCCACGGTGGACCATAACATTCCCACCCATGGCCGCGAACAACTGAAGCTCGAAGGTATCCAGAATGACCAGATCAATACGCTGGAGCAGAACTGCAAGGCGTTTGGGATCACCTTCTACGACCTTTTCCATCCGCGGCAGGGCATCGTCCATGTCATCGGCCCCGAGCTCGGGCTCACGCAGCCTGGCATGACGATCGTCTGCGGTGACAGCCATACGTCAACGCATGGGGCGTTCGGCGCCCTCGCCTTCGGCATCGGCACCAGTGAAATCGAGCATGTTCTGGCCACGCAGTGCCTGTGGCAGAAGAAGCCCAAGACTATGGAAATTCGCGTCAACGGCACACTGCCCCCTGGCGTAACCGCGAAGGACCTCATTTTGGGCATCATCGGCCGCATTGGTACAGACGGAGCGACCGGGCATGTCATCGAGTACACGGGCGATGCGTTTACCGCCCTCTCCATGGATGGACGCATGACCGTCTGCAACATGTCTATTGAAGCCGGCGCTCGGGCGGGGATCATCGCACCGGATGAAGTGACGTTCCAGTACCTGAAGGACAGGCCCTTCGCCCCGGCGGGCGAGGCCTGGGAGAGGGCGCTCATCGATTGGCGAGAACTGCGGACCGATGAAGGCGCCCAGTATGATCGGTCGGTCGTCTTCGAAGCGGCAGAGTTCGCCCCTATGGTGACTTGGGGTACCAACCCGGCACAGGTCGTTCCCGTGTCAGGCGTCGTTCCGAACCCGGAGGAGTTCGCTGACCCGGTCGAACGGCGAACGGCTGCCGCAGCCATAAGCTACATGGGCCTTACGCCCGGCACTCCCATCGAAGAGATTCGTGTGGACCGCGTCTTTATTGGGTCGTGCACCAACTCGCGAATCGAGGACCTGCGGGCGGCAGCCCGTATTGTGGCTGGGCGCCAGGTGGCCGCAGGCGTCCACGCCCTTGTGGTGCCGGGGTCCACCGAAACCCGGCGCCAGGCGGAGGCAGAGGGGCTGGACCAGATCTTCCGTGCGGCCGGGTTTGAGTGGCGCGAGGCCGGCTGCAGTCTTTGCATCGCCATGAATACCGACGTCCTGCGGGCTGGTGAGCGATGCGCATCCACTTCGAACCGGAACTTCGAAGGCCGGCAAGGTCCTGGCGGCCGCACTCACCTGGTGGGTCCGGAAATGGCGGCTGCCGCTGCGATCGCCGGCCACTTTGTCGACGTGCGAACCTGGTCATACGCCAGAGCCTGACGGGGGGAACAAACCATGGAACGTTTTCTCGTGCACAGCGGAACGGTCGTGCCGCTCGACAGGGCCAACGTGGATACCGACCAGCTGACGCCCAAGGAGTTTCTCAAAGGTACCGAACGGACAGGCTACGGTAAGGTGCTTATGTATAACTGGCGCTACCTGTCGGACGGCCAGCCAAATCCTGACTTCGTGCTGAACCAGCCCCAGTACAGGGCGGGCGCCATTCTGGTCGCAGGTCGGAATTTCGGCTGTGGATCTTCCCGGGAGCATGCGGTCTGGGCTCTTCAGGACTACGGTTTCCGGGTCATCATCGCCCCCACGTTTGCGGACATCTTCTATAACAATTGTTTCAAGAGCGGGCTATTACCGATATCGCTGCCGGAAGCGACCGTGGACTGGCTCCTGCAGCAGGCAAAAACCACCGAGACTTTCCTGACCGTAGACTTGCAGCATTGTGTAGTCACCGATGGCCAAACATTCCATGAGCCCTTTCAGGTCGACCCTGACCGCCGTGAGGCACTCATGCAGGGACTGGACGAGATCGGCATGACGCTGCGGTACGTGCAGGCCATTGAAGCCTTTGAGGCCCGGCGTGCGATGATGTGATCACAAAAGCAGGAAGCTCACCCTCACGGGGTGAGCTTCCTGCTTTTGTGATCGCCTAGCCGGGAATGAGACCGAGCGCCTGCCAAAAGGGAATCGAGGCCAGCACAGCCAGCAGGGTAATCAGCGCCTGCACAATCGCCAAGGGGCGAACTTGCTTGTGCGTGAACGCCTTTCCTTCCGTGCCGGCAAGGACGGTCATATACACAGGGTTCTGCTGCGGCAGAATCCATCCTCCGCCCATCGCTAGAACCACCAGGGCCACAACGAAGGGGCTGTAGCCCAGGTGCACCGTGATCGGAACCAGGGACATCACCATGATGATAATCGCCTGCTGGGCCGTGACGACGAGGCTGACAGCCAGGGTGAGGACGGAGAGGGCCGCAATGAACAGGTACGGGCTGCTGCCCAGCGGCTCAAGGAAAGAGCCCACCCAGGAAGTCAGGTAGGTGCTAATGCCGGTCTTGGCTGTCACTTCGGTCAGGCTTACCAGGGCGCCAATTAACAGCATGAAGCCCCAATCCATTCCCTTAAGTGCAGCTTTGTCTACAATGTTCATTCCCGTCAGGATAAGGAAGCCTGCGAGGGCCAGCCAGGCCGGGTTGATGCCGTGCAGGCCCTGGGTCAGGAAGCCAATGAGGACCGACCCCAGCACGAACACCGTTATGCGTTCGGTTCTGGTCAGGGAACCCAACACCTGAAGCTGCGCCAAAATGGTACGGCGTGAGACGCCAGAACTCTTCTCGGGCGGGTACATATACAAAATGGCGAGGTAACAACCACCGAAGACCAGCAGCCCCAGGGGAAGTGCGACCCCCAGCCAGGATATCCAACTGATGCCGCTGCGGAGCGGTTCAGGCATGAGTGACCAGACGACCAGACACACGCTGGTGCCATTCAGGAACATGAAATACATCTGACCGAACCCCAGGAAACTTGCCATGGCCATCCCAGCGGAGCCCCGCCCCAGAGGGGGCAGCCGCATCGCCTCGTTCAGCTCCTTGGCCAGCAGACTTGCCATGGCCGTCCGCCCGTTTGCGGAAGGGAGGAGAGGCGTGGAGATCAGCCCTGCCAGGGCCAGCGCAAACGACTGTCCCCTGTACGTGGGTGGAAATAGCCGGAGCATGTGGAGCGCCAGCCGATACAACAGCCCAGACCTGGTCACTGCCGCGCCGATGCCGAACACGCCGAGCAGCAGAAACCAGGAAGGACTGGCAAAGCCCGAAAGGGCCACAGCCGGCGATACCAGACCCGCGATGACCAGCAGGACAACAGCTGTCATGGCTGTTACGTAATCGGGAAGAATGCCTGTAAGCCAGTTCCATGCAGCCCAAACGAGAATGGCAGCGACTGCCGGAACCGGAGCGGGGGCCTGTACAAATCGCAGGACACTGACAGCCACAAGCAGGCTCAGTACACTGCTGATGGGTCTCCATCCCTGAAGTTTCAACCAGTTCAGAGCCCGCACCAGACCGGTCGGCGGTGTGTCAGCCTTTTCAACGGCGACGGTTGCCGCCACTGCAGGAAGGACCGATGGGGCTGCCTCCACCGTAGGGGCCGGACCTACAGAGTCCCATAACTGGGCGGCATACTTGGTCAAGACCGATTTCGTTTGTGCCAGTTCCGAGCCCGATCCAGTCAACTTGAAAGCTAGAACCTTGACAAGGTTACTGGCCAACCGCTGCTCGACCTGCATGAGTCGCTGGAACTTTCCTACCGGAAGCCGGTACAGGCGCACGGGGGCCAGCGCCTTCACGCGCAGGTCGCCCGGCGATTCGCCTGTAAGACTTGCCTCGCCAAACAATTGACCGGCCGTTAGGATGTTGACCGGGACAAACTCGCCATAGCAAAGGTGCGCGATCTCAACTTTGCCTTCCAACAGGAAGTAGAGCCACGTTGCGGGGGTGTCAGCCCCCAGGATCATCTCCCCTTCCGCATACTCCAACTCCTCCAAATCGCCCAGCAGCTTCGCCTGCTCCAGTTTGGACAGGCCGGAGAACAGCGGGACCCGCTCATCAAGGTTCAAGAGAATCCCCCCACAAGACTGGAGACCGGCCCGACATTGGCCGGACCGGTCTCGTCGCTTCTACTTGACGTTGCGAGCAAAGGTACCGTTGAAAATGTCGGCCGGCGTAATGGTGACGTTGTCCGGGATCACCTTATCGGCCTTGAGGCTGTCGATCACGGTCTGAAGTCCCTTGTCGCTGACCAGGCCGTCGGGCGAAATAACCTCCACGTTGGAGCGCAGCGAGGAGAGGTAGAGGGCTTCATCAGCGCCCTTCAGTTCGGCCGGCACCTTCGCCGTGACCGACTCGGCCGCTCCGCTGGAAATGAACTTGTTCGACTTGACGATCGCATTGACGACCCGCTGGACCATTTCCGGGTTCTTCTCAACGAGTTCACGCCGTGTCACCAGGCCGACCAGCGGATACTCACCGCCGTAAAGCGCTTCGGTATCCTTCTTGGTACGAAGGTCCCAGAGGACGAACGCCTTGCCGCTGGTGACAACCTTTGTCACATACGGGTCAACGCCGACCGCAGCCTGGATCTTGCCGCTTTCCAGAGCTGCCGGCATACCATCAATGCCCACACCAACAGCTTCATAGTCGGTGTTCTTCAGTCCGAACTTGTTCATCATGCTGATCAGCGCCTTGTGAGTCGAGGAGCCCGGGCTGGAAACGCCGATCTTCAGCCCCTTCAGGTCGCTGATGCTCTTTACACGATCCTTCAGCTTGCTGTCCACCACGAGGGTTAGTCCCGGGTACCGGGCGTACAGCGCCACCATTACGAGATCAACACCCTGAGCCTTCGCCTTGGCGGCGTGTTCCACAGCGGCCGAGGCGAAGTCGACTTCACCGCTGACCAGAGCCTGAATCGCCTGCGGTCCACCCTGCATATCGCTCATGGTCATCTTGATCGCTTCTTCCGCATAGAAGCCGCTCGATTCAGCGAAGACCGGCGGGAGGTAAACTATGCTGCCGCGAGAGCCGCCGAACGCCATCTTTACATTCAGCGTTTCCTTCTTAGGAGCCGGAGCAGCGGCGGTAGGCGTGTTCGCTGCCGGGGCTTTGGTGTCAGAGAGGGTTTCCGGCTTGCTGGCAGGCTTCCCCCCGCACCCCACGAGAACCAGGACCGCAGCCATCAAAACGAGCGCCACTGACCTAAATCCACGCATAGTCTTAACGTACCTCCTTAGGATGTTATACCTTAAACTGCGCGACCAGTTCGCGCAATGTCTCGGCAATTTGCCCCAGTTCATTGACGGCCAGCCCGATGGAGCCTACCGACTCCGTCACCTGGCCCATCGAAGCCGCAACCTGCTCCACAGCACTACTATTGGCCTGACTCACCCTGGTCAGCTGGTCCATGGCCCTGGAGACCTCAACGCCGCCTGCTGCCATCTCCTCACTGGAGGCTGAGTTCTCTTGGGTGACGGCGGCCATTTCCTGTACCGACTGGGAGACCGACCGAGCGGAGACCAGCATGGTCTCGATGGACTCATGTACCCGGTGGATGCCGGAGGTTGTCTCTTCGACAGCTTCCAGGATCTGCTTGAGCGCCCCGCCGGCCTGACTGGAAAGCGCCACGCTCTGCTCTACATCGCGGCTGCTCTCAGTCATGGCTACGACTGCTTTCTGGGTACCCGCATGAATGCTGTTGACCAGCTCGCGGATTTCCTTCACCGATGCACCGGAGCGTTCAGCCAGTCGGCGGACTTCCTCGGCGACGACTGCGAATCCACGGCCATGGACACCGGCACGTGCCGCTTCGATCGCAGCATTCAGCGCCAGCAGGTTCGTTTGTTCGGCAATGTCGGTAATCACCTGGAGCATTTCGCCGATGTTTCCGCCGTAGCGGCCAAGCTCCTTCACGTGGTCGGCTGCCCCCAGGACCCGGTCCCGGATGCGATGCATGCCTGCCAACGTATCGTCCACAATAGAAGCGCCCTGCGACGCCTGTGTCATGGCCTGATTTGAGGCAGCGCTCATGACGGCGACTGTGGCTGCCATTTCCTCCATGGAAGAGACCATGTTCTGAACGGTGAAGGTGGTGTCCTGGACCCGGGCAGCCTGGTGCTGAGCACCACTGGCGATTTGCTCGGTCGCCATGTTCAGCTCGGCCAGACTGAGGGAGGCGATATCGCAGCTCTGCGCCTGGTCCCGGGAGCCGCCGGCCACCACGTCCATAGCGGAAGCGACGTTGTCGCTGGCCGACCGCACCGCCGAGACGACGCCGTTCATCCCCTGACTTCTGAGGTAGATCTCTTCACTGGCGTTGATCACCTTGCGAACCATATCGGCCAGGCCGGCCACCAACTGGTTAAAGCTCTCGCCCAGCATGCCGATTTCATCGCCCGTATTCACCTGGAGCTGCTGCGTCAGGTCACCCGAACCGGCCGCAATGCGACGGAGCTGGGTGGCCAGGTCACGTAACGGATTCGCCACGAGGCGGTAGGCGAGGTAGCTGATCAGCATGCCGGCGATGAGGCTTGCCAGCCCGATCACCAGGAGCACGCTCGCTGCAGAGCGGGCCGCCTGTCGGGACTGCTCCTGACTGTCCACTACCCGTTTCTGCAGGTGGGTGACAAGTTCAGAAACGTGCTGCCCCACGGCACTGCCCATACTGCGTGCGTTGTCGGCTGCCAGCAGTAGTTGATACTGTTCAATCGCCTCGCTATTGGTAATAGAGGCCTGAACCATTCGGTCGAAGACAATCCGCTTTTCGCTAATCTCCTGAACCAGCTCGCCGATTGTGGCATCGCGTTTACCGGCCTCGGTCAGCACGGCCAGGTACTCATCGGTTTTCTGCTGAGACTGCTTGATGCTTTCGGCGGCACGTCCGTCACGGGAGGCGGCGAAACCCATGATCTGTTGCGTCTGCACCTGGATTTCGGCGTACAGATCCTTGGCGGTAAGCGCTACCGGGTAGGTCTCCTGAAGCAGAAGGCCGTAACCCGCCTGCATTTGCACCAACGATCGGTAGCTCCAGGCGCTGCTGGCGACCAGCAGTGAAACCAGCAGCAGAAACCCGGTTGTCAGTTTGGCTCCGATACTGAACCGCATGGCTGGCTTGGCCCCCCTGGGCTTTGCCTGCGGTTTTGGCTGACCCTTTGATGACAACCCTGTACCCTCCTCTCTTGAACGCCATCATTACGGCAATTGGATTTTCGAGGTAGTAAAGGCAATCTATGTCCTATATGTAATGTCATGGCATTATTATACAGTGGATGTGGAGAATGTCAATACAGAAAAGGCAGATATATGCAACGTGCGGGAGCCCGGGGGCAGCGGGAATCGCTGCCCCCATTCGCGCCGGTGCTAATCCCTGAAGATCGACTCCATCCACCCGTCGCTGGCCGCTACATTCAGCCGGGGCTGAATACCCAACACCAGCCGGTTCACTGCACCGATGTAAGCACGGGCGCAAGCTTCGAGCAGATCGGTGGAGACACCCCTTCCGACCGCGCTGCTCTCCCTCCAGCCGACCCGCACCGAAACCTCTGCCGCACCGCTGGAACCAATGGTGAGGGCACGGACCTGGAAATCGAGCACCTCGCCGGTGAAATCGATCGCCCGATCGATCGCTTTGAAGAGCGCCTCGATAGGCCCGAAGCCGGAGGCGGCTTCCTGCTTCGTGTTGTTATTCGCCAGGCTGATCCTGACAGTCGCCGTGGGCACTGCCCCTGATCCGGAGACCACCTGGAAGCTGACCAGTTGGAAGAGGTCTGCGCCGATATTTTGGTAGTTCTCCAGCAGCATGGCCTCCAGGTCCTCATCGGTGACGTACTTCTTCCGGTCGGCCAACTCTTTGAACCGGATAAACAGACGGTCCAGTTCCGTGTCAATCAACTGATAACCCATACGCTCCAGCTTGTCTTTCAGGGCACGACGTCCCGAGTGCTTGCCGAGAACCAGCACGGTTTCAGGGACGCCGACATCCTGCGGGCGCATGATTTCGTAGGTGCTCCGGTCTTTGAGCATGCCGTCCTGGTGGATTCCGGCTTCGTGCGCAAAGGCGTTGGCGCCCACAATGGCCTTGTTCGGCTGTACACCGACGCCCGTTATGCTTTGGAGGCACCTGGAAGTGGGGAACAGCTCGACAGAGTTTACACCGGAGACGTATTGGAAATAGTCACCGCGGGTGCGGAGCATCATGGCGATCTCCTCAACAGCAGCGTTTCCGGCACGTTCACCAATCCCGTTAATCGTGCCTTCCACTTGCGTGCAGCCGGCTTCAATGGCGGCCATGGTGTTGGCCATCGCCATGCCGAGGTCGTCATGGCAGTGACAGGAGAAGATGACGCCCTGCGGAGCCACCACATGATCCATCAAGTAGCGGATCATATCGAACATCTCTTTCGGGGTGGCATAGCCCACCGTGTCTGCCACGTTGATGATCGTGGCACCGGCGTCAACCACCGCCTGGGTGACCCGTGCGGCGAATGCCGGATCGCTGCGCATGCAGTCTTCCAGGCCGAACTGTACCTCGACACCGAAGGACTTGGCGTAAGCCACACCTTCGGCAGCCCGCCGGACCACTTCATCGGGCTTGAGGCCCAGTTTCTTCTCCATGTGAATGGGTGAGGTTGCGATGAAGGTCTGGATGCGAGGGCGGGCTGCGTATCTGATGGCGGAAAAAGCGGCGTCGATGTCGGCCTTGGTCGCCCGTGCGAAGGCGCATACAGTAGCCTGCTTGATCTCGCGGGCGACCTGCTGGACCGCCTGAAGATCGCTGGGGGACGAAGCGGGGAAACCGGCCTCGATAATATCCACGCCGAGTTTCTCCAACTGCAAAGCCAACCGCAGTTTTTCATCCGGGGTCATGCTGAATCCGGGTGACTGTTCACCGTCCCGCAAGGTTGTGTCCAAAACATAGATCCGCGTCCCCACAAAACTCGCTCCCTTCATTCGCTTTCTCTAACGGGGCTGTGGCTGACGATCATGTCGTCATTCGCGGCCCCGGGACTCACCATCGGGTACACGTTCTCCTCGGGCATGACCACGAACTCAACCAGGATCGGGCCCTGATATTCCTTGACTTCGTGCATGGCCCAGGGCAGCAGGTCAGGCCTGTCCACGCGCAGACTCTTGATGCCGTAGGCCTCGCCGAGGCGGACCAGGTCCGGCATACCGGGGCGCATATCGACGGCCGAGTAGCGCCGGTCGTAGAAGAGTTCCTGCCATTGGCGGACCATGCCGAGGTAGCCGTTATTGACGACCATGATCTTGAGCGGGATCTGCTCGGCCACCACCGTGGCCAGCTCCTGGATGTTCATTTGAAATCCGCCGTCACCGGCGATCGCTACCACCGTGCGATCCGGCCGGGCCAGCCATGCACCCATCGCCGCCGGCAAGGCGAAGCCCATGGTCCCAAGGCCGCCAGAAGTAATGAAGGTGCGGGGCTCAGTTCGCAGGCAGAAGTGTGCAGCCCACATCTGGTGCTGGCCAACATCGGTGACGATAAGCGATTCAGGGCCGAACGCAACCTGGATCGCCCGCATGACATCTTCGGCCCTGAGCGGGGTGGGGGGCGGCGGGGGCGCGCCTCCGTCGTTGGCTGCAGCTACCTGTGCCAGGACGTCGGGATGGACGTAGGGCGATCGGAACTGGCGCCGGCGCTCTATCCAAACCGGATGCTCCTTGTGCCACGCACGCACTTGCCGCAGCCAGTCGGTACGAGTCTCCATGTCAGTCTGATGCGTACCCAGCGCGGCACTGAGACGCCCCAGAACCCGGGCTGCGTCCCCCACGAGGCCGACCAGAGGCCTGACGTTCTTGCCCAGTTCCGCCTGGTCGACATCAATGTGTACGACCTGGGCATTGGGCGCGAATTGTGCCAGCTTACCGGTCACCCGATCGTCGAAGCGCATGCCGACAGCCAGCAGGACATCTGCCTGTTGGACCGCCTTGTTGGCGGCATACAGGCCGTGCATACCCAACATGCCGATGAACAGGTCGTGCCGGCCAGATATGCCACCAAGCCCGTGCAAGGTGGCGGCCACGGGCGCCTGCATCTGTTCGGCCACCGTCCGCAGCAACTGCGGGGCGCCCGGTGAGGCGACGACACCGCCGCCGCACAGGATTACCGGTCGCCGGGCGCCGGCCAAAAGGGCCGCAGCCTGCCGGAGGCCCGGGAGGTCAACCGGCGGCGGGGCTTGGGTCAGGTGGGGAGCCAACGAGGGCGGGTAATGATAGGCAACCTTGGCGTAAGCGACATCTTTCGGGATATCGATCAAAACGGGGCCGGGGCGCCCGCTTCTGGCCAGGTGAAACGCTTCAGCGACCACGGACAGTAGGTCAGCCGGATCCTTTACGATATAACTGTGTTTGGTAGTGGGTAAGGTAATACCCAGCACATCGGCTTCCTGGAAGGAGTCCCGGCCCAACAACGCCCGGGGCACCTGACCGGTAATCGCTACGAGCGGAACCGAATCCATAAACGCATCCAGCAGTCCGGTCACCAGGTTCGTAGCCCCCGGGCCTGAAGTCGCGATGGCCACGCCGACCTTGCCCGTCGCCTTGGCGTACCCCTCAGCCGCGTGGACCGCACCTTGTTCATGGCGGGTAAGCACGTGCCGAATGGGTGACGCAAGCAAGGCGTCATAGACAGGGAGAATGGCACCGCCGGGGTAGCCAAAGACCACGTCCACCCCCTCGGCCGAGAGCGCCCTGATGAGGGCCTCTGCCGCCGTGCAGTCTGCACCCTGCGGCTCCAACCGAACTGCGGGGCTCTGCGGCAAGCTGACCTGGGTACTGGCCGGTTCGCACCCGGGGGCGACATCAGCCTCGTATACAGACAGCACATCCGGGAGCCTGCGCAGATGAACGATGGCCTGGCCCACTACAAACGGGTCCGCTGTATCCAACTCGAGCAGAACCGGTGCCGGGTTGCCCTGCTCCGTACCGCCGAAGGTGATGCCCCGCAGGGGAATGCACCGGCGGCGGAGAAGCCCAAGAATGCGATCGAGCGCCGCTTCCGGGCCATTCCGAATGGTAACCGCAAGAATGTGAGCCACAGTTACCCCCCCTTTCCCACTCATCTTGAAATATCAGCACTTGTATATCCTTCCATGAAAGGAATACGGGTAAAGATGTCTCTTGGTTCGATGTGAAGGATATAACTGTAAAAATCTTTTTTCTGGTGGATGAAACGGCGGGCCGTGCGCGGGGCTGCAAAGGTGGCGCTGAGCCCGCAAACCTTTGTCTGGCTTGACTGTAAAGCCGCTCGGTGATAAGGTCATACTTAGGGAATTAGCACTCCGACCCGCACACTGCTAAACACTTCGGTAAGCGGAGGTGACGGCCGTGTCACTGGATGAACGCAAGAACAAAGTCCTGCAAGCCATCATCGAAGACTACGTAGCCACCGCTGAACCGGTCGGGTCCCGCACCATCTCCCGGAAGTACAACCTGGGAGTCAGCCCAGCTACCATTCGCAACGAAATGTCTGACCTTGAGGAACTTGGCTATCTGGAGCAGCCGCATACTTCGGCCGGCCGGATTCCGTCCGACCGCGGCTATCGGTACTACGTCGACTGCCTCATGGAGAGCCATGACATTCAGCCTTCCGAAGAGGACCTGATCAGGCGCGCCTTCGAGCGTAAGGCGCGTGAAATCGACACGCTGGTGCGTGAGACCGCACGCCTCCTGTCAGACACCACCCATTTGACCACGGTCATCTCAGGCCCCCAGATTTCCAAGGCGCACTTCCGCGAACTGCGGCTGGTGCCGTTGGGCGGCGACAAGGCTGTGCTGGTCTACATTACCGACAGCGGGTTCGTGGAGAATCAGGTGCTGGAAATGCCGGTCGAAGTGACCATGCTCGAACTGCAGCGGGTCTCCGAACTGCTAAACGACCAGCTGCGGGGGCAGCCCGTGGAGGCCCTCTCCCGGGCGGCGGTGCGGGCGCTTCAGCAGGAACTGCACCGCTACGGGGCGCTGCTCGAGCAAACGCTTCAATTTCTGGGCACCTCCCTGGAACCGGGCGACAAGCACCGCCTCTACCTGGGCGGCACCACCCACATGCTGAACCAGCCCGAGTTCCGCGATGTCGACAAGGTGCGCAACCTGCTGACGCTGCTGGAAGATGAGAACCGGATTTCCGAGGTCCTGGTTACCGCGGACGGGTCGAATCGTCCCGAAATTCAGATCGGCGAGGAAATCAAGGTACGGGAACTGGCCGACTGCAGCGTGGTTTCAGCCACGTACCGCCTTGGCGGCGATGTGATCGGGCGGGTCGGCGTAATTGGGCCGAAGCGCATGGAGTACGCCCGGGTAGTGGGCCTTGTGAACTCGGTAACCAAGCATTTGGGTGATGCCGGCCAGCGCAAATAAATAAGGAAAGACGGAGGCGGTGGCCTCCGTCTTTGTTGTGAGGCGCCGCATCAGGGCGCCTGCAGGTCTACATAGTCGGCCAGGTACTTTCCCCGGTATAGCTCCTGCTCGGGCAGCAGGGGCTGGAACTGGAGCCCAATGATCCATAGGCGGCTCGGGCTGGGGCTGCACCGGCGCACCACGGCCCTGACTTCGGCCGGGTGGAAGCCGAGGTTTGACAGGTTCAGGTTGAGGTCTGTACCGGGCTGCAGAGGCTCCACCATGACACAGGCGCAGCCATCCATGGAGAGGTTGATCAGTTGCGCCGCAACCTCTTCGATGGGGCGGTCTGGTGTGTGCAGTGTGATGCCGAGAAACAGGTCAACCCGGGGAAAACGCCGGCGCTGGACCACGTGGGGACGGGCGGGCGTGCGGAGAACCACCTCACTGCCCCGCCCCATTGCCCTGACCGATGTAAAGCACTGAAGCAACTCCCGCCCCGTTGCTACCTCGAGAATGACAGCGCTTTCCGGTGCCGGCCGAACGCCGACGCTTGGCATGTCCAGTACGATATCAGCGTGGTCGACCTTACGCACCGTGCAGGTTACGTGCGTCATGCGGCTTGTGCTGACGCCTTCGGAAAAAGAGAGCCGGCCCGGATGCCCGGCGATGGCCCGGAGGTCTATGACCGTGGTGCCGTCGCTTTCGGTTGTCCGCCTGGACCAAAGCATAGACATCCCCCCACATCTTTAGAGACATTCCTTAATATACCATAGTATGGATGTTTTTTCAAGATTGAAGATGATCTGGCAGATGAATCGCTGCTCCCACCTAAGCACATGCTGGAAGACGGTGGCTTGGGAAGCTCCCCTGCTCTTGACAGTGCCAAGGGGAGAGTGCTATTTTTTTGTATGGATGCGTTAGCACTCAGCAAGAGTGAGTGCTAACAAAGAACGTGAGGTGGCGAGTCGATATGACCGAAAAAGCGAAGCCGAACCCGCAGGAACTGGAAGGCGACGGGCTGGGCGATGCCCCGTCTGCAGCCGATGCGGCAGCGGACGGCGCCGATTCTGCCGCTGACGGAAACGGTGAGAAAGGCGCTGACGTTGTGGAGTTGATGCAGGAACTGGATGAGGCTAAGGCGCGGGCGGCCGAGTTGGAAAACCGGCTCCTCCGGGCGCATGCCGAATTCGAAAACTACCGGCGCCGGGTGCAGCGAGAGAAAGAAGACCTGGCGGTTTACGCCAACCAAAAGCTGGTCTTGAACCTTTTACCCGTGCTCGACAATCTTGACAGAGCGCTGGGTACGCCGGCGGCCCCGGGCGACGAAAAGCTCCGCCAGGGCGTGGAGCTTACCGCCCGCTCTTTCCGAGACATTCTGGCTAAGGAAGGCGTAACGGTCATTGAGGCCGTTGGCAAGCCCTTTGACCCCAACTTCCACGAGGCGGTCATGACCGTGGAGTCAGATGAGCACGACGACGAGACCGTCATGTCTGAGTTCCAGAAGGGCTACCAACTGGGTGACCGGGTGATCCGCCCCAGCATGGTACAGGTGAGCAAGAAAGGCTAACGCCCGCCCCTTTGGCGGATTTCCATACTGATGCGCTGATTTAAGGAGGCATACATTCATGGCGAAGGTAATCGGCATCGACCTGGGCACCACCAACTCCGTGGTGGCCGTTATGGAGGGCAAGGACCCGGTCGTCATTGAAAACGCAGAGGGCGACCGGCTTACTCCGTCCGTTGTCGCGTTCAGCAAGACCGGTGAGCGTCTGGTCGGTAAAGTTGCGAAGCGGCAGGCCATTACGAACCCGGACCGGACCATTATCTCGATCAAGCGGCATATGGGCACCAACCACACGACCCGCATTGATGACAAGCAGTTCACGCCGCAGGAGATTTCGGCCATGGTCCTCTCCAAGCTGAAGGCTGACGCTGAAGCCAAGCTGGGCGAGAAGGTCACGCAGGCCGTTATCACCGTGCCGGCCTATTTCACCGACGCACAGCGTCAGGCCACCAAGGACGCGGGCACCATCGCCGGCCTGGAAGTGCTGCGCATCATCAACGAGCCGACGGCGGCCGCCCTGGCCTACGGCATGGATAAGGGCGACGATCACCGCATTCTCGTGTACGACCTGGGCGGCGGTACGTTCGACGTGTCGATCCTTGAGCTGGGCGGCGGCACCTTCCAGGTGATTTCGACGGCTGGCAACAACCGCCTCGGCGGCGACGACTTCGATGAGCGGATCGTCAACTACGTCGCCGATAAGTTCCAGAAGGAGCACGGCGTTGACCTGCGCAAGGATAAGCAGGCGCTGCAGCGCCTCCGTGAGGGCGCCGAGAAGGCCAAGATCGAACTGTCGGGCCTTGCCACCACCACCATTAACCTGCCCTTCATCTCCATGACGTCCGACGGCCCCGTCCACCTCGACGAAACCCTGACCCGGGCCAAGTTCGAGGAACTGACGGCCGATCTGGTAGAGGCGACCATGGGGCCGACCCGCCAGGCTCTGCGCGACTCCGGCTTTGAGGCGAAGGATATTGACAAGGTCCTGCTCGTCGGCGGCTCCAGCCGTATTCCCGCCGTGCAAGAAGCGATTCGCCGCTTCATGGGCAAGGAACCCTACAAGGGCATCAACCCCGACGAAGTCGTTGCGCTGGGCGCCGCCATTCAGGCCGGCGTGATCAAGGGCGACGTGAAGGATGTGCTGCTGCTCGACGTGACCCCGCTCTCCCTGGGCATTGAAACCCTGGGCGGCGTCTTCACAAAGCTGATTGAGCGCAACACCACCATTCCGACCGAGAAGAGCCAGATCTTCTCCACCGCCGCCGACGGTCAGACCCAGGTGGAGATTCACGTGCTCCAGGGCGAGCGCGAAATGGCCGCCTACAACAAGACTCTTGGCCGGTTCGCCCTCGACGGCATCGCCCCGGCGCCCCGTGGCGTTCCCAAGATCGAGGTCAAGTTTGACATCGACGTGAACGGCATCGTGCACGTGTCTGCCAAGGACCTGGGCACGGGCAAGGAGCAGAAGATCACCATTCAGAGCCAGACTTCCATGAGCAAGGACGATATCGAGAAGGCCGTGAAGGAAGCCGAGGCCATGGCGGCCGAGGACAAGAAGCGGCGTGACGAGGCCGAGACCCGCAACAATGCGGACTCCGCCGTGTACAATGCCGAGAAGCTGCTCAAGGAGAGCGAAGGCAAGGGCATCGACGAGGCGCTGCTCGCGGCTGTCAAGGATGCCATTGAGCCCGTGAAGGAAGCCCTGAAGGGCACCGACTCCGACAAGATCAAGGCCGAGAACGACAAGTTGACCGAGGCGGTCTACAAGCTCTCCTCCGCCATTTACGAGAAAGCCGGCGGCGCCGCAGGTGCCGAGGGCGCCCCGGGCGCCGGGCCCCAGGCCGGTGACCAGGGCGAAGGCGGCCCCACCATGGACGCCGACTTCAAGGTGAAAGAGTAATTCGTGGAGAATAACGTAGGACCGGCCCTCCGTCGGGGCCGGTCCTACGGCATGAGCGTGACTATGGAAGGTGAGCTAATTGGCCAAGCGGGATTATTACGAGGTTCTCGGCGTGCCCAAAAACGCGTCCGAGGCCGATCTCAAAAAGGCGTTCCGGGGCCTGGCGCGCCAGTACCATCCGGACGCAAACAAAGATGACCCCAACGCGGCCGAGAAGTTCAAGGAAGTGAACGAGGCCTACCAGGTTCTGTCGGATGCGGACCGGCGGGCAAAGTACGACCAGTTCGGCCATGCGGCCGAGCAAATGGGCGGCGCGGGCGGTGGCAACCCCTTCGGCGGCGCCGGCAACATGGGCGACTTTGGCGACATCTTCGATATGTTCTTCGGCGGCCAAATGGGGCGCCGGCAGCAGCGCGGGCCGACCCGGGGCGATGATCTCCAGTACGAAATGGACCTCACGCTTGAGGAGGCGGCCTTCGGCATCAAGAAGGAGATTCGCATTCCCCGCACCGAGGACTGCCAGACCTGCAAGGGCAGCGGCGCCAAGCCGGGCACGTCGCCGGTCACCTGCTCCAAGTGTAAGGGCACGGGCCAGATTCAAATGGCCCAGAACACCATCTTCGGCCGCTTTGTCAACGTCGCGACCTGCGACCGTTGCGGTGGTGACGGCAAAATCGTCGAGAGCCCCTGCGTCAGCTGCCGGGGCAAGGGCATCGTGCAGAAAATGCACAACGTAGAAGTGAATATTCCGGGCGGCGTGGAGACGGGCTCCCGGCTCCGCATGTCCGGGTACGGCGAACGCGGCGACCGGGGCGGCCCGCCCGGCGACCTGTATATCGTGATGCGGGTCCGGCCCGACAGCCGCTTCCAGCGTGAGGGCGACGACCTGATCAGCGAAGTCACCATCTCCATGATTCAGGCGGCCCTGGGCGTAGAGGTCGAGGTGCCGACCCTGGAAGGACCTGAGAAGGTGACGATTCCGGAAGGAACGCAGCACGGCGACACGATTCGCCTGAAGGGCAAGGGCGTCAAGCATTTGCGGGGCGGCGGCCGGGGCGACCAGCACGTGGTCGTCAAGGTCTTCGTGCCCACGAAACTCCAGCCCAAGGAGCGGGAACTGCTGCAGGAACTGGCGGAGCTCCGCGGCGAAAAGACGGGCGGCGGCGAAAAGCAGCACAAGGGCCTGTTCGACAAAGTGAAGGATGCGATCAACAACCTCTAGCCGGAGGGGGCGTCGGCCGTGCTTCGCAGTTTGAACCCCCGGCTGAATCCGATGCTGCGCCCGGACGAATGGGAGAGAGCGGCCCGGCGAAGCCGGCTGAAGCTGGCCGCCGTGATCGCGGCGGTTTTGCTGACCGCCGTTGGCGTTGCCGCGTACGTCTGGTACCCGGCCGACCGCACGCGCAATCTCACCCCCGATATGGTTGTGGAAAAAGCCGGCCTGGCGTTGCTTCAGGCCGGCCAATATCATTTCCAGATGAACCTGTCAGGCCAGTCGGCCGAGTACCCGTTTCCGAACGCATCCATGAAGGGCGAGTATCAGCGGGAGCCAGCGCTGATTCATCTGGTCGGCGAAGTGGATTCGGGAGAGAGTCGCATTCCCTTGGAATACTATTTGGAAGCAAAGACGTTGTATTTGCTTGATCCCGTGACGAAGGACTGGGTCTTGCTCCATGACGCTCCGCTGGACGAGCTGACTTCGTTTGCGCCCGAAAACCTGGCCGCACCGTTGCTGGGTGGGGTGACGAAGGTGGAGGAACTGGGGCGGGAGCGTTTACCCGGCGGACCAGTGGTGCGATATCGGCTGGACCTGAGCCCCGAGGTGATGCTGCCCCGACAGCCCGACCTGCGGTCGGACCTGGTTACTTACGAACTCTGGGTGGATACCCGCACGTTGGAGCCGGCACGCTTCAGCATGCAGGTGGTGCGGCGGCAACCCGCATCCGGCGGGCAACCGGTCGTGACTGGCGATCGGTTCACATACGAACTAACTTGGCAGTTCCGGGGGCTTGACCCTCTGGTGGTGCCGGAGACTATCAAGGCATCTGCGCAGGATGTGGGCGGCGAGCCGCCGCCGGCGCAGCCATAAGACTGGGGGACGTTGCGTGCGTTACTTGGAAGTGGCCATTCGCTGCCAGCGTGAGGCGGCTGATGCGGTTGGGAATGCAGTCGCCGAACTGACTGGCGGCGGGTATGCGGTTGATGATCCCATGGATATCATTCAGAACCGGGCAAGCTGGGAGATTACCGACTTGGTGGCGGGTGACCCTGCTTGGGTGGTGGTGAAGGGCTGGTTGGCCGACGAAGGCGACGTGGAGGGCGCCCGCATTCGCCTGGAGGAACGGCTGGCGTCCATTCGGGAGCTGGGCCTTGGTACTGTTGAAGCCCCCGCCTATTCCTGGGTACAGGAAGAAGACTGGGCCAACGCCTGGAAGGCGTACTTCAAGCCGACTCGGGTGGGTGAGCGGCTGGTGATTATCCCCTCCTGGGAGACGTTCGAGCTACAGGAGGGTGACCTGCCCCTTCACCTGGACCCAGGCATGGCCTTTGGCACCGGCACGCACCCGACCACCTCGCTCTGTCTGCGCCGTCTGGAGTCGGTGGTGACCCCAGGCATGCGGGTGCTCGATGTGGGCACGGGTTCGGGCATTCTGGCCATCGCCAGCGCGCGCCTCGGCGCCGCCCCGGTGGTGGGCATCGACATCGACCCGGTGGCGGTGCGGGTGGCGAAGGAGAACGCCGAGCGCAACGGCGTGGAGATCGATGTGCGGGCCGGCACGCTGGATCAAGTCGAAACGGATGAGTGCGACCTGATTATCGCCAACATCATCGCGTCGATTATCATCGAGATTCTGCCTGACGTGGCGTCCCGGATGAAGAAGGGCGGCAAGTTCCTGGCGTCGGGCATTATTGCCGAGAAGAAGCAGGCCGTGGCGGATGCCATGACGGCTACGTGGCTGCTGCCGGTAGAGATTCGGGAGGAGGGGGGCTGGGTGGCAATCCTGGCTACGAAAGCATGAGCACCCGATTCTTTGTGGACGCGGTGGATGGTGACCGGGTGACCCTGGGCAAGGATGATTCGCATCACCTGCTGCGGGTGATGCGGGCTGAGAGCGGGGCGCCCTTTGTGGTGCTGGCGGGGGGCATGGAGTACGAGTGCCGCCTGCTGGGCGCCGAGGAAGGGCGGGCAGTGGGCGAAGTGCTGACCGGCCGGCCTGCTGCGGGGGAACCGCCGGTGCGGATTTCCCTGTTCCAGGGCATGGCCAAGGGCGAGAAGATGGAGACCGTCATTCAGCACGGGACTGAGGTCGGCATTTGCGAGTTTGTGCCGGTGAACACGGCCCGGGCTGTGGTGAAGCTGGAGCCGAAAAAGGCCGCCGAGCGGGTGGAGCGGTGGCAGCGAATCGCCCGCGAGGCGGCGGAGCAGAGCCGGCGGGGGGCGGTGCCCCGGGTGACTTCGGTGGCGTCGTGGAAGGAGGCCGTGGGCCGGGCCGGGGAGTTTGACCTGGTGCTGGTGCCCTGGGAGGAAGGCGGTGCGCCCTTGCGGGAGGCGCTGGCTACTCGCCCGGGCGCCCGGCGGGTCGCGGTCTTCATCGGGCCCGAGGGCGGCTTATCGCCTGAGGAGGTGGCCCTGGCGAAGGAGCGGGGCGCTGTGCCGGTAACGCTGGGTCCCCGCATTCTCCGGACCGAAACGGCCGGTTTGGCCGCGGCTGTGGCCATTCTGTACGCCCTGGGAGATTTGGGATGAACCACCCCGAAAACTATTACCGGTACTTTGCGCTCTTCAACAACGAGGAGTTCTGGGAAGCGCATGAGGCGTTGGAGGAGCTCTGGAAGGAGACCGACAACGACCTCTTTTTGCGCGGGTTGATCGTCTTTGCGGCGGCGTTTGTGCATGTGCAGCGGAATAACCCGTCCGGGTGCCGCAAGGTGCTGGATAAGTGTATAGACTGGCTGGGGTCCTACTCGCCCCGGCACTGGGACCTGGATGTGGACCGGGTGCTGGAGCATGCCCGGTTTTGCCGGGCGCAGCTCGACCGGATTCCGGCCGGTGAGCCTCTGACCCGACACTTGCCGTTTATCAAACTAAGCCTTGAGCAATAGGAGTGGCGCTCTGCTCATGCAGGGCGCACCGAGGCGAGATCTCCAGTGGATGCCATAGGAACGACGAAGAGGAGCACCGCCGAAGGTGCTCCTCTCTTCTGGTGCGCCTGGTGTCACCGTCGGGCGACCTGCTCCCGGGGCACGGCCTGGTAGGCCTCCCGTCCCACCGTGGCCGGCCCGATCTTGAGTGCAAACCCGACCCGTGACACCCAAACGTACGGCAGCTGGATGGTCATATGGTTCACGAGATCAATCAGATCGGCGAAGTTGCGCATTCCCTGGGTCACCACAAACGCTCGTCCCCGCACCGTGTCTACGGCGAAATGGCCCCGCCGCTGGCCTTCGGCGCCCACCCGGCGCTCGTAATACTGCGTGGCCGTCACCTCGTGCCAGGCATAAGTCACTTCATTGGTTCCGCTTCGCCGGCTGGCGTGCCGCACGGTGAAGCCCTGATCGTTGCAGATAATGGTCTGCTGTCGCCCAAGCCATAGCACCAGCACCGGCAGGGCGATGCCCACGGCCACGATCAAAAGACCGACCCATCCCATCAGGATCGTAAAAACGGCACCGATGAACAGAAAGACTAAGCCGAGGATCACCGCCGGGAACGTGGTGCCGGCACCCTTGTACTCCCGTTGCCACGACATCGATCATCCCACCAGTGCGATAATTTTCTGCATAAGTTCTTTCAGTGCCCGAATGTTTCCTGCTTACCCGGCCTTTGCACCGGTCACGGCCCTTGAAGACTCATCAACCGGAGGCTATTATGAAAAGATAGTGGATGGGAAAGGGGGGGATTGGATGGCTGACACAAAGCGTGTAGCCGTCACAACCCTGGGATGTAAAGTCAATCAATATGATTCCGAAGCCATGCTGGCAAGATTCCGGCGGGCCGGGTACGAGGTTGTCCCGTTCGATGACCCCGCCGACGTATATATCGTAAACACGTGTACCGTTACGGGAAGAGGCGCAGCGAAAAGCCGGCAACTCATCCGAAACGCGGTCCGGCGGTCACCGCTTAGCGTGGTGGCGGTCGCGGGCTGTTACACGCAAACCGACCCCGATGAAGTGGTCTCCATACCTGGGGTGTCGTTGATCATTGGTAATCAAGACCGTGACCGGGTGGTGGATTTGTGCGAGCAGGCCGCCGGGGCGCCGGAGCCCATTCGGGCCGTGAACAACATCTGGCAGGCTCGTGAATTTGAAGAGATGCCGGTCGATACATTCATGGGCCATACCCGCGCCGTGGTCAAGATTCAGGAGGGCTGCAATATCTTTTGCACCTTCTGTATCATCCCCTTCGCCCGGGGGAAGCCCCGCAGCCGGCGTCCGGAGTCGGTGGTAGAAGAGTGCCGGCGCCTTGCCGCCGACGGCTTTCGCGAAGTTGTCCTCACGGGCATTCACCTCGGCAGTTATGGCAAGGACTATAAGAACGAGTTCACGCTGGCGGAGGTCGTCGAGACCATCGCACACATTGACGGCATCGACCGGATTCGGCTCTCGTCTCTCGAGCCGAAGCATGTGTCGGAGCACCTGATGCACCTCCTGGAGAGCAACCCGAAGGTCTGCCGCCACCTGCACCTGAGCCTGCAGAGCGGCTCACAGACGGTGCTGGAGCGCATGAAGCGGGCCTACACGGCCCAGGAGTATCGAGAAGTGGTGCAGGAACTGCGCCGCCGCATTCCCGACATCGGTCTGACGACGGACGTCATTGTCGGGTTTCCCGGTGAAACCGAAGCGGAACACCAGGAATCCATGGCGTTCATTCGGGAGATGGGGTTCGGCCGGCTGCATGTCTTTCCGTTCTCACCCCGCAAGGGCACGCCTGCGGCGACGATGCCAAACCAGATTACCAAGGCGGTCAAGGAGCGGCGCACACACGAAATGATCGCCCTGGGCAGAGAACTGACCCTGTCCTTTGCACGGCGCTTCCAGGGGCAGACGCTTACCGTCTTGACCGAAGAGGAGGCCGACACCGAGGCAGGTTGGCTCGAAGGCTATACCGACAACTACATTCGTGTCCGCCTGCAGGGCGGCGATGAACTGAAGAACTGCATCATTCCCGTTCGGATTACCGAAATCGAGGAAGATGTCTGTCACGGCGAAATGGCCGGGCAGCCGGAGGGGCCGCGGCGCCGCATCGACAGGCCGACGTTCCTGCCGCTGACGGCGGTGCAGCCCGGCACCGGGCAGCCTGTGATCCTTGCAAAGGACCTTGAACTAGCTGTAGCGATGCCTACCGGAGAGGATGAACCCGAAGAATGAGCGCGCAGCCAGCCGGCACCGGCCGGGCCACAGGGCGCCCTGCCCTCACTTCGACCGATATGGCCCTGCTCGGGGTCGTGCTGGTTTGGGGCTTTGGTTATGTGGCATTTAAGCTAGGACAGAATGAGATACCGACGGCGCTCTTCAACCTGCTCCGGTACGTCGTGGCTGTGCCGCCGCTGTGGTTCTTGCTGCTCAGGTCGGGCGAAGACTGGCGCCTGCCGCGCAAGGACTGGGCCCGCACCGCCGCCACCGGCCTGATCGGGGTCTTCGTCTACAGCCTGGTCTTCTCGAACGCCGCGAAGATGACGGCGGCGGCCAACACCTCACTGCTCCTTGCGCTTTCCCCGGTCTGGGGGGTGCTGATGCAGTGGCTCTCAGGCAAGGGAGCGCCGCGGCTCCGCTTCGCCCTGGGCTCTCTGGTGGCATTCAGCGGGGCTGCGCTGGTGATTGGGTTCGGCGGTTCCGGCCTCTCCCTTGACCTGGCCAACTGGCAGGGCGACCTGCTGGCCCTGGCCGCGAGCGTCATTTGGGCCTGGTACGGCATGGTGGCGCAACCGCTGCTCGTATCGCACAGCGGGATCAAGGTGCAGGCCTGGATCAACCTGATCGCCCTGGCCGGCTTCCTGGTCTGGCAGACGCCGGCGGCTGTGGCGTTTGACTGGTCCCAGGTCAGCCTGACGGCATGGCTCAGCGTGTTGTACGTCGCGTTGTTCGTGGCCTTTGTCGCACACATTATCTGGTATTCGGCCATCGCCCGGGTCGGCCCCCACCGGGTCATGCTGGCCATGTACCTGATTCCCGCGCTGGCCGCGGCCTGCGGGACGATCTTTCTGCAGCAGCCCTTCACCTGGGTGCAGGTGCTGGGCGCCGCGGTGGCTCTGGCCGGTGTCGCCCTGGTCCGCCGCGGATAAGGTGTAACCAATCGGCCCCGGGGCACGTTACCTGGATGGTGAAACGCTCACCTGAGGTGGGCAGATCGGAAGGGGTGGCCGTTGTGGCCAGTAAAACGCGGGTATACCTGATTTTTGGCGGGCGCTCGGGTGAGCACGAAGTTTCGCTAATGTCCGCCAAGAATGTGATGGACGCCCTGGATAAGTCGCGGTACGACGTAGTACCTGTTGGCATTACCAAGGAAGGGCAGTGGCTGCTGTCCGGCGATCCGATGAAGGCGCTGACGGAGGGTGTCGCGCAGGCCGGCGGCTTTCCCGTGGGCCTGCTGGGCGACCCGACCCGGTCGGAGCTGGTAGCGGTGGGTGAAGGTCCGTCGCCGCTGCCGCAGACCCAGGCGGAGCGGGCTGTCTTCTTTCCCGTCCTGCACGGTACTTATGGCGAAGATGGCACCATTCAAGGACTGCTGGAGATGGCCAACGTGCCTTACGTTGGCTGCGGCGTGCTCGCCTCGTCGGCGGGCATGGACAAGGGCGTCGCGAAGATGCTCTTCGCCCAGGCAGGTCTGGCTGTGGCGCCCTACCAGATGGTTCTCCGCAAGGAATGGGAGGCCAACGCCGAGGGCGTCCTGAACCGCCTGGAAGAGGCGTTTGGCGGCAAGTATCCGGTCTTTGTCAAACCGGCCAACCTGGGCTCCTCGGTTGGCATTTCAAAGGCCCGGAACCGAGAAGAACTGGCCCGGGGCCTTGCCGAAGCGGCCCGGTTCGACCGGCGCATGCTGGTGGAAGAGGGCGTCAACGCAAGAGAGATCGAGGTGGCCGTGCTGGGGAACGATGAGCCCATCGCCTCCATTCCGGGCGAGGTGATTCCCGGCCACGAGTTCTACGACTACAAGGACAAATACTTCGACAACCAGTCGTCTACCCGGGTTCCCGCCGACATTCCGGCTGATGTCGCCGAGGAGATCCGCCGCCAGGCGATTACCGCATTCAAGGCGTTGGACGGGGCCGGCATGGCTCGCTGCGACTTCTTCCTCGAGAAGGGCACGAATCGGATTATCATCAACGAAGTGAACACGATTCCCGGCTTTACCCGCATTTCGATGTATCCAAAGATGTGGGAGGCATCGGGCATCAGCTACACGCAGTTGTGCGACCGCCTCATCGAACTGGCGCTTGAGCGCCACGCCGACAAGAACCGGAACGCAACTTCGGTGTAGAATCTTTACAAACGCCCTGGAACTGGTCCGGGGCGTTTAGCGTCTCATGATTTACGAGGTGACCAACATGCACTACCGGACCGTAGCCGCCGACGAAATCCAGAAGTTTTCCCAGGCCGAGCAGTACTGCTTCTTTATCGATCCGACGGACTATCAACCCTTCGTCGACCGGAAGATGAAGCCTGAGGAGCTCCGGGGCATCTTCAGTGATGAGGGTGACCTGCTGGCCGGCCTCATCAACTTCCCCTATGAGCTGTACATGAGCGGGGCCAAGGTTGGCATGGGCGCCATCGCAGGCGTGGTTTCGTGGCCGGAACACCGGCGCGGCGGAAACGTGGGCGAGCTGCTGATTCGCCTGATGCATGAGGAGAAGGAGAAGGGCGTGCCGCTCTCGGGTCTCTACCCGTTCAAGCAGGCGTTTTACCGCCGCTATGGATGGGAGATCGCATCGGCCTGGCTCACCCACGAGATTCCACCTGAGCAGTTGGCGCCTTACCGACGGGCGGAAGGACATGTGCGGCGCTTCGCCCCGGGCACAGTTGACTGGCAGGTGCTGGAGCGCATTTACAAAGCGAAGTTCGCAGGCCACCTGGGCTACAAGGTCCGTGAAACAGAGTCTGCCTGGGCAGACTGGCCCTTCTGGGGGCCGCCCGCGCATACGGCGGTCTGGTACCCCTCCCCGGGCGCCGAACCACAGGGCTACTTGATCTACCGGTTCTGGAAAGATGACAAGGGCGAGCAGGCTCTGGTTGCGCGGGAACTCGCCGCCCTGACCCCCGCCGCTGAGCGCGGCCTGTGGGGTTATGTGGCGCAGCACGATTCGCAGGTGCGCACGGTACGCTATCGAACGCCGCGCGACTATCCGGTGTGGCATTTGGCAGAGAATACTAGGGACGTGAAGTCGACGCTTGATGCGGGCTGGATGCTGCGCTTTGTCGACTTTCAGGCTGCCTTTGAGCAGCGCCCTTGGCCCGGGGCGCCCGACGCTTCCTTCGTGATCGGTGTGGCGGACGAGCACCTGCCGTGGAACAACGGTACGTTCCGGCTCACCTTTGAGGCCGGTCGCTGTAAGGTGACCCCTGCAGCGGCGGAAACCCCGGTGCTCACGGCTGACCAGCGCACCTGGGTCCAGATTTACAGTGGGCTGGTCCGGCCTGATCAGGCCGTTAGAACCGATCACCTGCGGTGCACCAACCTCGACGCCCTGCACAAACTGGTCCGGGCAATCGCAGGTCAGGAGATGTGGTTCTACGAATACTTCTAGAAAGTGGGCATGAAGGCCCCTCTGGAGGAATTCACCGACGAGGTGTAGAATAATTTGACAAGGATTAATAAAAATAAGCAGGTGACACCTGCCACGCTGCCGCATGGAGTGATTCCTCTTGTCAACGGACTGCATTTTTTGTAAGATAGTCGCCGGTCAGATCCCCGCGAATAAGGTCTATGAAGACGACCTGGTTCTGGCCTTTCACGACATTCAGCCGCAGGCTCCGGTCCATGTATTGGTGATTCCGAAGAAGCACCTCGCTTCGGTGAATGATTTGCACGTTAACGATTCCGCTGTGCTGAGCCACATTTTCACTGCTGTGCAGCAGGTGGCCCAAAGCACGGGCATCGCTGAATCCGGTTACCGAACCGTGGCCAACACGGGGAAAGATGCCGGCCAGGTTGTGCACCATCTGCATTTTCATGTGATGGGCGGAAAATCGCTGGGCCATTTAGGCTAGGGTTTGACATAACCTAAAGCCCTGCGGTATAATCGCGAAGCGTGTTCTTTTTCCCCGATGTTCGACGGAGGGGAGGGATAGTCCGGGATGTCCGAAGTTAAGATCGGTAAGAACGAGACGCTAGAAAGCGCTCTTCGCCGTTTTAAGCGTCAGATTCAGAAGGCCGGCGTACTCGCCGAAGTCCGTAAGCGTGAGCATTACGAAAAGCCTAGCGTGAAGCGCAAGAAGAAGAGCGAGGCTGCTCGTAAGCGGAAGTGGAAGGACTAACAGGGGAGCTGGCTACCTATGTCTCTCAACGAGCGCCTCACCGAAGATATGAAGGCAGCCATGAAAGCCGGCCCCGCCGGTAAGGTTCGCCTTGATACCATACGGTTTCTTAAGGCAGCGCTCAAGAACGTGGAAATCGACAAGAAAGGCCCTCTCACCGATGAGGATGTCCTCGGCGTCGTCACCAAACAGGTGAAACAGTTGAAGGACTCCATTGAGGAGTTTGAGAAGGCCGACCGTACTGACCTCAGCGACAAGGCCAAGGCCGAAGTTGAGGTTCTGAGCGGTTACCTCCCCACCCAAATGAGTGCCGACGAAGTTCGCGAACTGGCTCGCCAGATCGTGGCCGAAGTTGGCGCGCAGGGCCCCAAGGACATGGGGAAAGTGATGGGGCCGTTGGTCGCTCGCACAAAGGGGCGCGCCGACGGCAAGCTGGTCCAGCAGATCGTCAAAGAACTGCTGGGATAAAGCGGCACATACCCGGTGGACATCAGTCCACCGGGTTTTTGTTTTGCCTGCCGCCGAACGGGAAAGCTACTGTTCGGAGGTGTCAGCATGGCGAATCCGCAGGCTTCGGTAATGGTGGCCAACAGCGTGGCCATGGAAGTCGGAACCAACAACATTGTGATTATGGGGGCATTTGACGGCCTTCAGTCCTCGGTCTATCCCGCCCGCACGACGTTTTACGCCGTTGCGAAGCTGTGGGGCATGTCCGGGAAGGACAATGCTTGTACGCTGAAGCTGGTTGACTCGTCGAATGACCAGGTGGTGGCCGAGGCCGGTGAGCACAAGTTCACGTCCAACGGTCCTACCGACATTCACACGGCGATCAGCCTGTTCCAGAACGTGAGCCTCCCAAAGTCGGGTACTTACGAGGCCCGTGCGTATGTAGGTGATAAGGTGATCGGCGCCTATCCGATTACCGCCGGAAGCGCTGCCGGTGCGAAGCCGCAGGCGTAAAGAGGAATGGGCACAACGACCGGGGTAAATGCCCCGGTCGCTTGTGTTATAGTAAAGAGAGGATTTGGCTCGGGGAGGCATAGTAGGTGAGCAAAGAGAATCCGCAGGATCGGCGCGGGTTTCTGGCCGGGAGCTTCAAGGCGCTGGGGCGCATGCTGGCCGATGCCGTGGGGGAAACCGTGACCCAGGCGGCCGGCGGAAAGAAATATCTGCGCCCGCCCGGTGCGATCGACGAGGCGGCCTTTTTGCTGACCTGCACCCGGTGTGGCGACTGTGCCAAAGCGTGTCCCACCAACGTCATCAAGTTCCTGCCCCCGACGGCCGGCGCCGCCGTGGGCACGCCCTATATTGACCCGCTGGACAAAGCCTGCGACCTGTGCGGCAAGTGCCAGCCCGTATGCGCACCCAAGGCCCTGCTGCCTGTCAGTGACCCCAAGCAGGTGCGCATGGGTCTGGCGATCATTGATACGGCCACGTGTTGGGCCTACCAGGGGTCCATTTGCGACCTGTGCTACCAGCGGTGCCCGTACCCGGACGAGGCGATCAAGCTGGTGGAAGGCAAGCCTGTTATCGTGCCGGACCTTTGCACAGGGTGCGGCCAGTGCGCGTATGTGTGCGTAAGTATGCCGGTCTCGATTCGCATCGAGCCGAAGAACTGATAAAAGGCCAGGAGGTTTCACATACATGAAAGTCGTTGCAACAGCGGATGCCGTCGGGTTGGTGCTTTGCCATGATCTGACCCGGATTGTGCCGGGCGAGAGCAAGGGTCCGGCCTTCCGGAAAGGGCACGTTGTGAAGGCGGAGGATATTCCGCTCCTGCTCTCGATGGGTCGGGAGCATTTGTATGTGTGGGAAGTGGAGCCGGGGACCATCCATGAGGAAGAGGCGGGGCTGCGGCTCGCAAAGGCAGCGGTAGGCGGTGGCGTGGTGTTCGGGGCGCCCGTGGAGGGAAAGGTGTCGTTGAAGGCGGAATACCCCGGCCTGCTGCGGATTGACGTGGCCAAGCTGGAAGCGATCAATGGCATCGGCGAGATCACCGTCGCCACCCGGCGCGACCGGACGCCGGTTGATGCGGGCATGCTGCTGGCGGGCTGCAAGGTGACCCCCCTTGTGATTGCTGAGGAGCAGATCGTGCAGGCCGAAGCCCAGGGCGCCTGGGTTCAGGTGAAGCCGTTCCGGCCGCTCAAGACCGGCCTGATTGTGACGGGCAGCGAAGTCTTCAAGGGGCGGATTCCGGACAAGTTCGGCCCCGTGGTGGAGGCGAAGCTGGCCCATTTTGGCTGCCCGCTCGTGTACAAGGCTTACAGCGACGACCAGGCTTCAATGACGGTGGAGAAGATCGCCGAGGCCCGGGCGGCGGGCGCTGAGCTGATTCTGTGCACGGGCGGCATGTCGGTCGACCCGGACGATGCCACGCCGGGCGCGATTCGGCAGAGCGGCGCCCGGATTGTCACGTATGGCGCCCCGGTGCTGCCGGGCTCCATGTTCATGCTCGGTTACTTGGATGGCGATCTGCCCATTATGGGGCTCCCCGGTGCGGTCATGTTCGAAGCTCAAACGCTGTTTGACATGGTGCTGCCCATTGTGCTGGCTGGCGAAGTGATGACCAAGCAGGATTTCGTGCGTATGGGGCACGGCGGTTTGATCCACAAATAAGTAGCGAACTCGGTGCTGATTTGGGGGCTAACCATTGCTGGAACTGCCGATTCCGGGGCGGGCGCCGTTGCGGGTGGCCCACCTGGTGCTTGACTATAACGGGACGCTTGCGCTAGATGGCAACCTGCTGCCTGGCGTATCTGACCGGCTGACGGCCCTGGCCAGCCGTGTCGGCGTTCATGTGGTGACGGCCGATACCTTTGGTCTGGCTGCCGTGCAACTGGGCAGTCTGCCCGTAACCTTGCAGATTATCGGCGCGGGCGACCAGGCAAAGGCCAAGCTCGACCTGGTCGAGTCGCTGGGCCCCGCGGGCGTTGTGGCCATTGGTAACGGTGCGAACGACCGGCTGATGCTGGAGCGGGCCGCCCTGGGCATTTGCATCATCGGTGCGGAGGGCGGGGCAACGGCCACGTTGCTGGCTTCTGATGTGGCCGTGCGGGGGCCGACAGAGGCGTTTGACCTGCTGCTCCACCCCGGGCGGCTGGCGGCCACGCTCCGAATTTGACCCTGAGCTGTGTCATACAAGACCGGAGAGCGCCAGCACCCCACCAGTGGCTGGCGCTTTTTGCATGCTTACGGACTTGAGGTGACATAGGGTTTAGACCCTATTGGTGGTCTAACACCCAAAAGGTGGATTGATCATACGATCTTCGACATGATAAGTTTTGTACTGAGATTGATAGTCGTTATCACTAATATAACAGAAGGGGAATCCCATGATGAACAACCGCTCGTTGCTCTCCGGCCTGGCTGCCGCCCTGCTTTCCGTCTCTCTCCTGGTGGGTTGCTCCGGTGGAAGTAAGGCCGTGCCCGCGGCAACCACGCCGGCCCCGGCGCCGACCCAGCCGGCCAAGGAGCAGGTCGTCAACCTGTATTCGGCTCGCAACTATCCGGTCGACACCGTCCTCTACGAAGAGTTTACGAAACAGACGGGTATCAAGGTAAACGTGGTGCAGGGGAAGGCGGAAGAACTGATCGAGCGCCTGAAGCGTGAAGGCGAATCCACCCCGGCCGACCTGTTTGTCACCGTTGACGGCGGCGTGCTGAATAACGCCAAGGAGAGCGGGGTTCTTCAGGCCATGACCTCCGCCACCATCGAGCAGACCGTGCCCAAGGCCCTGCGGGACAAGGATAATCAGTGGGTCGGCCTCTCCACCCGGGCCCGGGTGATCGCCTACTCGAAGGAGCGGGTCAAGCCTGATCAGCTCTCAACTTATGAGGACCTGGCCAGCGCCCAGTGGAAGGGCAAGGTGCTGGTTCGCTCGTCGACCAGCCTGTACAACCAGTCCCTCGTGGCGGCGCTGATTGACACGAACGGCGAACAGGCCGTACAGACCTGGGCGCAGGGAGTCGTGGCGAACATGGCCCGGAAGCCCGAGGGTGGGGACCGTGACCAGGTGAAGGCCATCGCCGCAGGCGTCGGCGATGTGGCGATCATCAACACCTACTACTACGGGCAGATGCTGATCTCCAAGGATGCGGAAGAGGTGAAGGCTGCTGAGAAGGTTGCCCTCTTCTTCCCGAACCAGAAGACCAACGGCACGCACATTAACATTAGCGGCGCTGGCCTGACCAAGCATAGCAAGAACAAGGAGAACGCCATCAAGCTGGTGGAGTTCCTGACCGGTGAAGCGGCTCAAGCTAAGTTCGCTGCGGAGAACTTCGAGTTCCCTGTGAACACGAAGGCTCAGAAGCCCGAGTTGCTTAAGACCTGGGGCGAGTTCAAGACGCAGCAGATTGATTGGGTGAAGCTTGGCACTAACAACAAGAAGGCCCTGGAGCTGCTGACGAAGGCCGCGTGGCAGTAATGGCAGAACGGGCGAAGCTGATCCGGGCGCTCAAGAAACACACAAACAGTTGGCTAATTCTCGGCCTGCTAGGGGCAGCAGTTATTCTGCTGCCCCTCGTTCCCATCATCCTCGGGCTGTTTAAGGCGCCCAATGAGAACTGGCAGCACATTACACAGTACCTGCTGGCCGGCTACCTGCTCAACTCGCTGCAGTTGGTGGCGCTAACGGGCTTTTTTACGGTGACTCTGGGTGTTTGCCTGGCCTGGCTAATTGCGGCCTACGACTTCCCCCTGCGCCGCTTCTTCCGCTGGGCGCTCCTGCTACCTCTGGCTGTGCCGCCTTATATTGCGGCGTACACATACAGCACGATGTTCAGCTATACGGGCATCGTGCAGAAGACCTTGCGCTCGTTTGATGTGACTCCAAACCCCAAGTGGTTCGGGGTCCTGTCGATGCGGGGGGCGGTCTTCATTTTCACGCTCTGCCTGTTTCCGTATGTGTATATGATTGCGCGGTCATTCTTTGAGCGTCAGAGCGGGTCTTATATCGAAAATGCGATGTTGCTCGGGCGCGGGCCGGCGGCGGTCTTTTTCCGGGTGGCACTGCCGCTGGCCCGGCCGGCCATTGCAGGGGGCGTGGCGCTGGTTGTGTTCGAAGTGTTAGGCGACTATGGCGTTACCAGCTATTATGGCGTTCACACAATCTCAACGGCGATTTTCCAGACGTGGTTTGGAATGTACGATGTGGACTCGGCCATTCGCCTGGCGGCGTACCTGATGATTGGCACCGTGGGTCTCTTTCTGGTGGAGCGGTGGGTGCGGCGGAACCGCCGGTTCAGTTCGTCGACCAGCAAAATGCGGCCTCTGGCGCCCCGGCGGCTGAAGGGTGGCTGGTCTTGGGCGGCTGGATTGTTCTGCGGAAGCGTTTTCGCCTGGTCCTTCCTCTTTCCGGTGGTGCAGTTGGGTGTGTGGGCGTCCTGGACCTTTGAGAGTGTCTTCACACCGGCCTTCGGGGAACTAATCATCCGTACGGTCTCGTTGGCATTGCTTGCGACCGTGATCATCATGTTCTTCGCGGTCATTGTGGCGAACTTGCATCGCACGAATGCCAACCCGTTCACTTCGGCGTTATCGCGGTGGGTGACGGCGGGGTACTCGGTGCCCGGCGCAATTGTGGCCATTGGCGTGCTGGCCTGCTTTATCGGGCTGGACCGGGTGCTGGCCCCGTTCTACGCGGTCCTGGGCTTGGGGAAGGCCCCGCTGGTGCTGAGCATGTCGCTGGTGATGCTGGTGGTGGCCTATGTGGTCCGCTTCATGGCGACGGGGTTTAACGCCGTCGAGGCTGGGTTTGAGCGGGTGGGCACGAAGTTCACCGAGGTCTCCCGGACCCTGGGGTTTGGAATGACCCGAACTTTTCTCCGGGTTGATCTTCCGTTGATCAAGGGTGCGATCTTCAGTGGGATTGTGCTGACCTTTGTAGAGATCGTGAAGGAGTTGCCGCTGGCGATGCTTCTGCGGCCCTTCAACTTCGAGACGCTGGCGACCAAGGCGTATCAGTATGCCAACGATGAGAAGATCTTCGAGGCGGCGGTTCCGTCATTGTTGATTATTGGCGTCAGTATGATCGCGGTGTATGTGCTCAATCAAGTGGGGAAGGAGGCCGGAGAATGAGCGTTGTCGATGTAAAGAATGTGTCGTTCGCTTACGCAGGGAACAGAGTACCGGTGATTCAGTCCCTCTCCTTCTCAGTAGATGAGCGGGCGATCGTGGGGATTCTCGGGGCCAGCGGCAGTGGCAAAAGCACGTTGCTGCGCATCATCGCCGGTCTGGAGACGCCCTGCGAGGGGTCGATTACCATCGCCGGGCGGACCGTGGTGGATGCCCGGACGTTTGTGCAGCCCGAGAACCGGGGCGTGGGTATGGTCTTTCAGGACTACGGGCTGTTTCCGCATTTGACCGTGGCGCAGAATATTACCTTCGGCCTGCACCGGCTGCCGCGGGAGCAGCGGCAGAAGCGCCTGGCGGCGATGGCTGAGTTGGTGCAGCTTGAGGGCTATGAGGGCCGCTTTCCGCATGAGTTGAGCGGAGGCCAACAGCAGCGGGTGGCGCTGGCGCGTGCGTTGGCGCCGCAGCCGTCGATCCTGCTTATGGATGAACCATTCAGCAACTTGGATGCGGCGCTCAAGCAGTCAATACGGCAGGAACTGAGCGACATTCTGCGGCGGGCGAAGATGACGTGCCTGCTGGTTACGCATGATGAGCAGGATGTGGAGGCCATTTGCGATCGGACGTTGCGGCTGAGTTGAAACCGCCTGCGGAAGGTGGCTGGATAGGTGTACTGCAAGAAGAGACGGCTGTCGACCCCGATCCCGGGGCGGACAGCCGTTTCATTGTGTTGCGCCGGTCCCCCATTGCAACCTTGGTGATATAATAAGTCCATCCTATAGAGATATTGTGGGGCGAGACATATGAGCGATACGGAGAAGGTAGGCGCCGCCCGGCTGCAGAGCCGGGCCAAGGACCCGGATGTGACGGTCAAGAAGGCGGTCTGCCCGCATGACTGCTGGGATACCTGCTCCATGCTGGTCCACGTGAAGGACGGGCGGGCCGTGCGCGTGATGGGCGACCCCGACAACCCGGTCACCCGGGGCTACCTGTGCGTCAAAACAAACCACTACGAGGAGCGGGTCTATAGCCCCGACCGGGTCCTCTATCCCATGCGCCGCACCGGGCCCAAGGGGACGGGCCAGTTCGAGCGTATTACGTGGGACGAGGCGCTGGCGGAGATCGCAGCCCGGTTCCGGCAAGTTACCGCCGAGCACGGGGCAGAAGCGATTCTGCCGTACTCCTATGCGGGCACCATTGGGGTGCTGCAGTACGGTTCGATGGACCGGCGCTTCTTCCACCGGCTCGGGGCCAGCCGCCTGGGTCGGACGATCTGCGCGTCCGCCGGGGGCGAGGCGATGGTCGCCACCCTGGGCACGAAGCAGGGGCCGGACCCCGAGGATATGGTGCACGCCAAGCTGATTGTGGTGTGGGGCGTCAACGTGACGTCTTCCAACACGCACCAGTGGCCGATCATACAGGAGGCCCGGCGGCGGGGCGCCACGCTGGTGGTCATCGACCCGTACCGCTACAAGGGCGCCCGGGAAGCCGACTGGCATATCTCCCCGCGACCGGGGACTGACACGGCCTTCGTGCTGGGCGTCATGAACGCCCTGTTTGCCGAGGACCTGCTGGACCACGACTATATCGATAAGTACACCACCGGCTTCGAACAACTGGCACAGAAGGCAGCCCAGTGGACGCCCGAGCGGGCCGCCGCCGTGACCGGCGTTTCGGCCGATGATATTCGGAAGTTCGCCCGCCTCTGGCATGCGAGCCGGCCGGGTGTGCTGCGCGTGGGCTACGGCCTCCAGCGGCACACAAACGGCGGGTCGATTGTGCGCGCCATCGCCATGCTGCCTGCGCTGACCGGCCACTGGCGTGATCGTGGCGGCGGCTTCCTGCTGTCGCAGTCGGGCTCTTACGGCTTCAACAGCGCCGCTCTGGAGCGGCCGGACCTGATGCCTTCGCCGATGCCCCGGGAGATCAACATGATCGAACTGGGCAAGGCCCTGACCGAAGTGGCCAACCCGCCCGTGAAGGCGCTATTTGTCTATAATTCAAATCCGGCCAATGTCGCACCGAACGCTTCGCGGGTGTTGGCTGGTCTCTCTCGTGAAGACCTGTTCACAGTGGTGCACGAACAGCTCTTCACCGACACCTGCAAGTGGGCGGACATCGTGCTTCCAGCCACCACGCAGCTTGAGCACCTGGATCTCATGTACTCCTACTGGCACCTCTACCTGCAGCTCAACGAGCCGGCGATTGAGCGGCTGGGGGAGGCGGTGCCGAACACCGAGCTGTTCCGCCGCCTGGCGGCAGCGATGGGCCTTACCGACCCCTGTTTCCGTGACAGCGACGAGGACCTGGTGCGCCAGGCGCTTTCAGCGGGAAGCCCCTACTTGGAGGGCATCACGCTGGAGCGGCTTCAGGCGGAGCAGATCATCAAGGTGAAGCGGGCCCCGGCCCCGTTTGCGGAGGGCGGTTTCAAGACCCCGTCGGGGAAGGTGGAGTTTTACTCGGAGACGCTGGCCCGGACTGGCAACGACCCGGTGGTCGACTATGTGCCCCCGGCTGAGTCGGTGGACGGCTCGCCGGAACTGGCCCGCAAGTACCCGATCCACTTGATCACGCCGGCGGCCCATCACTTTTTGAACACGACCTTTGCGAACATGGCCCGGATGATGAAGAACGAAGGCGCCCCCACGGTCTACCTGAACTTCGCCGATGCGAAGGAGCGGGGGTTGCAGTCCGGCGACTGGGCACGGGTTTTCAACGACCGGGGCTCGGTGCGGCTGCAGGTGCAGGTGGGCGACTGGTCCCTGGCTGGTGTGGCGGTTTCGCCGTCACTCTGGTGGAGCCGGTTCATGCCGGATGGTGTGGGGCTGAACGTGCTGACGCTGGATACGCCGGCGGACTATGGCGGCGGTGCGTCCTTCCACACAAACCTGGTACAGGTTGAAAAGGCCGAGGCGCCCGAGGGCCAGCCCTGGGTGCCGACGCCAGACCGATATCAACTGATCAAAAACTAGGCCGGGACGGGCGTGGGCGCCACTCCCGGCAAACCACGGGAGGTGGCGCTATGCGCCGGTCTCTTTCCTGGCTGGTGTTGGCCTTATTCGCGACACTGGCGTTCCTGCCCCTCGTCCCCGGCAGCGCCCGGGCGGCCGGCCCCACGGTGTACGTGATTCCGATCGAGCATCAGCAGATCATCGACCAGGGTGTGGCCCAGTTGGTGGAGCGGGCCTTTATGCTGGCGGCCCAGGACCCGTCCACGGTAGCGGTAGCCATCAAACTGGATACACCCGGGGGCTACACCAACGCCGCGATTCGTATCAAGGAAACGCTGCTCAACTCCAAGCTTCGCTCCGTCACGTTCGTGACGAACATGGCAGCATCCAGCGGTGCGCTGATTGCCACGGCATCGGAGAAACTCTATATGCAGGGTGGCTCAACCATCGGGTCGGCGGAAGTGCGGTTGGCCGGAACGGACCAGCCGGCCGACTACAAGACGATGTCGGAGTGGGTCGCCCAGTTCCGCTCGGCTGCCGAGGCACGGGGCCGGAACCCCGACCTGGCGCAGGCGATGGTCGATAAGAACCGCAAGGCGCCCAACCAGGTCTCTGAACTGCTTTCGCTGACCTCGGATCAGGCCGCGGAAAGCGGCTACGCCAACGGCATCGCAAAGGATTTGCTGGAGGCGCTGTCGAAAGCGGGCATTGCAGAGAATCCGCAATTGATCGTCGTCGAACCGACACTGTCGGAGCAGGTGGGCCGGTTCCTGACGTTGCCGTCGGTCGCCGTGCTGCTGCTGGTGGTGGGCGTCATCGCCATCGGCATCG
This sequence comes from Symbiobacteriaceae bacterium, assembly GCA_029239785.1. Classification (GTDB taxonomy): domain Bacteria; phylum Bacillota; class Sulfobacillia; order Symbiobacteriales; family Symbiobacteriaceae; genus JARBUG01. The sequence continues at coordinate 61,685 of JARBUG010000005.1, forward strand.
AGTTCATCAAGCCCGGCGTGACGGTTCCCGGTCTGGTCGGCATCGTCAGCCTGGCGCTCTTCTTCATGGGCAACATGCTGGTGGGCACCGCCGACTGGCTAGAGGTTGGTCTTGCCTTCCTCGGTATCCTGTTGATGGTGATTGAGGCGTTCATTCCCGGCTTTGGCGTTTTCGGAGTGGGCGGACTGATCTCGGTGGTGGCCTCCATTTTCTTGTCAGTCGATTCGCCAAAACTTGCGACAAACTACCTGATGTGGACGTCCATCGCCTTCATGTTCACGCTGTTCGCCCTGGTGCGGGGGTTGAGCAAGCGGGGCCTGGGCAAGGCGCTGACGCTGCGGCAGCGGCATGATGAGAAGAGCTACGTGCCGGAGCGGGCAGACCTGTCAGGATTGGTCGGAAAAGAAGGCCGGGCGCTTTCAACCCTGCGGCCGGCGGGCACCGCCCAGTTTGGCACGCAGCGGATCGATGTGGTGACCGAGGGCGAGTTCATCGCCAGCGGCACGACGGTGAAGGTGATTCGGGTGGACGGCGCACGGGTGCTGGTCCGCTCTGTAGTCGAGAAATAGGAGGTTTGCCGAATGCCTGAACTCATGGGCCCTGTGCTGATTTTCTTCGCCGTGGTGCTCGTCCTCTCCATCTTCTTCAGCTTTGTGCCAATCGGCCTCTGGATTTCGGCCCTGGCGGCTGACGTGAAGGTTGGCATCTTCTATCTGATCGGTATGAAACTGCGCCGGGTGCCGCCGGCCCGCATCGTCAACCCCTTGATCAAGGCTGAGAAGGCGGGCATTCAGTCTGGGCTCGACCGGCTGGAAGCTCACTATCTGGCCGGCGGTAATGTCGACCGGGTGGTCAACGCCCTGATTGCTGCCCACCGCGCCGGCATCGAGTTGACCTTTGAACGGGCCGCTGCCATCGACCTGGCCGGTCGTGATGTGCTCCAGGCTGTGCAGATGACGGTTAACCCCCGGGTCATCGAGACGCCCATCGTCGCCGGTGTGGCCCAGGACGGTATTGAACTGAAGGCCAAGGCCCGGGTTACGGTCCGTGCTGATATTGCCCGCCTCGTCGGCGGCGCCGGTGAGGAGACGGTCATCGCCCGTGTCGGCGAAGGTATCGTTACCACCATCGGTTCGGCTGTGAGCCACAAGGTCGTGCTTGAGAACCCGGACCTGATCTCCCGGACCGTGCTGGCCAAGGGCCTGGACGCCGGCACCGCGTACGAGATCGTGTCGATCGATATCGCTGACGTGGACGTGGGCTCGAACATTGGTGCCCGGCTGCGTGCCGACCAGGCCGAAGCCGAGAAGCGCATGGCCCAGGCGAAGGCCGAAGAGCGGCGTGCGATGGCTGTCGCTGAGGAGCAGGAGATGAAGGCTGAGACGCAGCGGATGCGGGCGAAGGTCGTCGCTTCTGAAGCGGAGGTGCCGCTGGCGCTGGCTCAGGCGCTGAAGGACGGGAAGCTCGGCGTGTTGGACTACTACAACATGCAGAACGTGATCGCCGACACGACGATGCGGGACAGCATCTCCCGCGGCCAGCAGGGTGGGTCCACGCCGGATAAGAAGTAGGTGATCCGCGTTGGAGGATTTCATCTGGATTGCGATCGCTTTGGTGGCCGGCCTGTTTTCGCTGGCTAACAAGGTGAATAAGCAGCGGCAGGAGCGGCAGGGCGGCGGACCGTCGCAGGCGCCGCCGCAGCAGTGGCCAGGGCCGGTGGCCGGCCCGAAGCCCGGGCAGGGGCCGACCTGGGGCCCGGCACCGAGGCCGCAGGGCTCGGGCTCTACCTGGGCGCCGTCCCCGGCTCCCCGGCCGGGCTTCGGGCAGCCCAAGCCCGCCGAGGCGCCCGCGCCTAAGAAGGAACAACCCAAGACCCTGGTCTCCGGCGATGTCTTCACCCGGTCACTGGAGTCGGAAGGCTACGGTACTGAGGGCGTCGGGACTGAGGGTGTGGGCGTTGAAGGCCCCGGCGTCGGTGAAGGTGTGGAGGACGAGGTCTACCGCTTCTCCCGTGAGAGCGAGAGCATGGAGAAGCGGGAGCTCGCCGAGTTGTCCGATGACCTGGTTCGCCCCGAACGGGGGGCCTACAGCCTGGCGCCGGAAGCGGTGGGCGCAGCCGACCTCCAGTCGACGCTTACGGATTCGTCCGGGTTGATGCGGGCGATTGTGCTTTCGGAGGTCATGGGGAAGCCCAAGGCCCTCCGGGGGCGGGGCGCCCGGCGGCTCTAATGGTAATAAAACTGCGCTGCCCGGCTGGGCAGCGCAGTTCTTCTTTATGAGGGCGAATCAGTGGATGACCCCGCCGCTGAGGACGGGCTGGAGGGCAGTGGTGAGATCTTCGATCAACGCAAGGACCTGGCCGGTCAGGTTTTCCGCCGGGAAGTTGGCGAAGGGCAGGTTGAAGAAAACGCCGGCCTGGTAGTCGCCCCAGGCCAGACCATCCAGGCTCTCGTGGTCGAGGCTGTCCAGGGGTAGCTTTTGCTCGTTGTCAGGCGACCAGAGCCAGAGCAGGGGTTGATGCGGGAGGCGGGCCAGCGCAGCCCGGAACCCGAGGTCGCTGGAGAGCCGCTCGTGGAGCCGCCCGTGAGCTTCACCGGGCATTAGCCAGCAGGCTGCCTCCAGCCGGGCCTGGGGCAGGTTAAGGGCTACCCGCAGGAAGCCGGCGGCGCCCAGGGTGGGGTCAGCGTAGTCCCGGTAGCAATAGCCGGCCAGAAGTTCCTCGGGCCTGGACTGCCGGACCTGGGTGGCACCGGCACGCAGTCCTGCCACAGCAGGAGCGAGCCGTTCGAAGAGGAGACCGGCGACCTGGTAGAACTGGCTGAGCGTCGTCACCGCTTCCGGCCCTGCCGCAAGCAGGGGTGCGTCGAATCCGGCGAAGTACTCGATGCCCAGTTCAGGGAGCATGGCCCGAAACTGCTCAATCAGAAAGCCCGTCCGGCTGTCGGGGTCGTACGTCTCGGCCGCAGCGGCCAGCCAGCGGTCGATTTGCTCCCACGAAAGGCCATGGGCGCCGGGCGGGGCCTTGCCAGCCATGCTGATGGCCAGGGGAACGCCGGGCAGCTCCAGCACGGCTGCAGGGTCCCAGGGTTCCCCCGGTGCCTGGGCGGTGATGGTCACCTGAAAGTCTGGTCCGCTGATGAGGCCTGTGTCCGGGGGCGCGTCGGGGGCGGGGAATTGGATGGTCAGTTGGGCGTCAGGGCGTGCCTGAAGCGGAATGCCCGCCCGTTCCAGCAAACCGTTCAGCAGCGCCTTGTCCGAGTGTTCGAGCAGTGCGAGCAGGGCAGCCGTGAGGCTGCCCTGCTGCGCGGGGCCGGTGCGAAACAGGTTGACCATCACGGCGACCTCCTTCGTTCAGCGTTAGGGTGCCCGGTTTAGCGGGCTCGCTATTTCGGCACAATAAGGCCGGACTTATCACGGAGGAGTGTGTACCTGTGGAACAAAACCTGACGGCTCCGAACCAGTCGCCCGAGGCGATGCTGACCGCCACCATGACCAACCTGAGCAACTTCCAGGGCCAGTTCAACATGGACAAGTCCGGCTACAACCCGCAAATGCCCGGCCATGCCTCCAACCACACAATGGTGACCCGCCAGCAGCCCCGCACCGTGAAAAAGGTTGGCGCAGGCATCGGCCTGCCTTACGAAGTGCGGCATGAAATGGCGCTTCACCTGGATGATCACATGTGTGCGTTGACTGTGGCCCTGCATCAATACAACAAGCACCACTGGCTGAGTGAAGGTGCTGAGGGCTTTCTCAGCATTCATGAATTGCTCGAGGAACACATCGAAAAGACAACCAAGCACATTGATGAAGTAGGCGAGCGTGTGGCGCGCCTGGGCGGCGTGCCGACAGCGCATCCGGTCACCCAACATGAGCTGTCTTACATCAAGCATGAGGTGGAGGGGCGCCACTCCATCCGGGACTTCCTGCGCAACGACCTGGAGCATGAGCTGAAGATCCAGGAGATGATGCGCAAAACGATCGACCGGGCGCATCAACTGAAGGATTTCGGCACTGTCGAGGTGCTGGAGGAGGTCCTGAAAGACCGGGAGGACCTTGGGTATCATCTGTACAGCACGTTGGAAGATGACACCCTAGTGCGCGGCATGACGCACCTGCTGGACGGACAGAACGATATGGCCGGGAACCGGCCGATGGATCCGATGACGAAGCTGCAGTAGTGACAGGAGGCCGGGCGCCCGTGGTGGGGCGCCCGGCCTTCTTGCTACTTCCAGTTCGATATGGTTCGCATCTTCTGCAGCAACGTCTCCCCTTCGGCACCGGTCATGATGTACGGCTGCTCTGCCTTGATCCAGACCGGCAACACGTTCACTGACCTGACCCCTTCAGGCCCTACCGCAAAGTCGAGAATCATCGACTCGCGGGCCAGTTCCGAATCCTGCCGGTCCATGATGAAGTTTCCGGTGCTGTAGGCGATAAACTTGCCCTTGTAAATTTCAAACCCCTGAATCGCATGCGGATGATAGCCCAGCACCAGGTCGGCGCCAAGGTCGATGGTGTGCCGTGCGATGCGCTGCTGCTCCGCGTTCGGGTAGTTCATAAACTCGTCGCCCCAGTGGAACGCCACCGCCACGATGGGCGCCAGCGCCTTTGCCGCCCGGATGTCCTCGGCCAGCCAGTCTTCTTGAATGCGGGGAACACCGGGTATCGACTCCGTCGCCGCAAACGACCGGGGATAGTTCCAGTCAAAGAAGAGGTCAGCGAACTGGCTGTAGCCCAGGAAGGCGATCTTTACGCCCTTCGCCTCCAGCACCATGGGCTTGCGGGCCTCTTCGATATTACGCCCGCCCCCTACATAGGGGATGCCGGCCTGCTTCAGCCCGTCCAGTGTTTCCAGGAAGTTCTCGGTGTCGTAGTCGAGGATGTGGTTGTTGGCAACGGTCACCCCGTCAACACCGGCGGCCTTGAGAACCTCCATGGCCTGCGGCTCGGCCCGGTACCAGATCTGCTTGCCTGGCAGGGGCGTCCCCTTCACCCCGATGGGGGCCTCCAGGTTAGCGAAGGTCAGGTCTGCGCGCGACAAGTGCTCCTTCACTGCGGCAGCCGGGTAGAGCGTGCCGTTCTCCCGCATGGCCCGCGCAACGCCCCGGGCCAGCATGAAGTCGCCGGTTACGGTCAGAGTGGCCCAGGGCGCCGGGGCCGTCTGCGCATCCCGCCGCACCGCCTCGAGCACTGCCGCGCTGACGCCGGGCCGGTAAGCAACCACCACCCGGCCCGACAGGGGATATTCCCCGCTCCACACCGTCTGGGGCGTGGGGGTTACTCCGTCCACGGGCACCGCCCGCCACCCGGTCTGCATGTCAAACAGCCGGCCTCGGATGACAGCGCCGGGCTTGGGCTCAGGCACCTCGCGCCTGGTCCCCACCCGCTTCAGCATCTCTTCTGCCTCAGTGGCGGTCAACGAGAGCGGCGGATCCAGCCAGCCCTGCAACAGGAGCCACTCGTTCACAGCCAGCGTGAATCCTTCAAACCCATCAGGCACCTTTCCCAGGGCCATGGCCACGTGAGCCTTGCCCTCGCGCAACTCCCGCAGGGGGTCGTCCGATGTCATATACCGGGCGCCCGGCGCCGGCGGCTGTGCCCAGCCAGGCGCAACGGCGATGACCACCTCGTCTGCCGAAACCTCATCGGGCTTTTCGGTCTCTTTGGGCGCCGCACACCCAGCCAAAAGCAGAGCGGCCACGACAATCCAGGACCAAACCGTTCGCACAGGCACCCTCCTCATTCCGCAGAACGCTGGACGAACCCCTTCTTCGGCGGACAAGTCGCGCATACCTTGTACACTGTGAAGCCCAAGCAGAAGGGAGGGCCGCGCCATGCCCAACAAGCGCGACCTGCGTGACAAGGTAGCCTCGCTCTTCGAACTGCCCGCGGACGTGCTCACGAACTGCTCACGCCTGACCCTGATCGGCGCCGGCGAGCTGGTGATCGAAAACCATCGGGGTCTCCACGAATATGAGACGGACAAAGTGGTCCTGGCAGTTCCCGAGGGGCGCCTGACCGTGCTCGGCAGGGAGCTGTCCATCCGCTCCATCTCCCCCGACCAGCTCACGGTCCAGGGCAGTATCCGATCCATGGAGTACAGTGACTAAAGGGGGACGATCAGGATGCTGCGACGCCTCGTCCTCTTCCTGCTGGGTTACCTGCGCATCGAGGTGTCCGGCGGGCGCATTGAGCAGTTTCTCAACCTGGCGCTGGAGCAGAATCTGACGCTATGGCACATCCAGCGCACACCCGATCTCATGCGGGCCTCGATCACCATACGCGACTTTTTCGCCCTGCGGCCCGTGGCCCGGGGCGCCCGGTGCCGGGTCAGGGTGCTGACCCGCCATGGGTTCCCCTTTCACATGGTTCGGCTGCGCCGGCGTCCGGCCCTCATCCTGGGCGCCGTCGCCTGTGTGGCCTTCATCTACTGGGCAACCAGCCACATCTGGTTCGTCAACGTGAAGGTGACCGGCCCGGAAAACCTCGACTGGCGGGCCGTAAAGGCTGTCGCGGCCGAAGGTGGTCTCAGGTGGGGCGCCTGGAAGCGCGACGTTGACCCGGGCAAAATCGAAACACTCATCCGAGAGCGCATGGGCGAAGTCTCCTGGGCCATCGTCCGCCTGCAGGGAACCCGTGCCGTGATCGAGGTCGTCGAAAAACAAGTGGTGCGCAAGCAGGGCGAAGTCGGCTGTGTCAACCTGGTGGCCCGCAAGCCCGGCGTCATTGAGGAGATCATTCCGTTTCAGGGCGAGCCCAAAGTGAAGAAGGGCGATATCGTCAAAGCCGGCGATTTGCTGGTGGAGTGCTCCTTCAAGTACTGGCAAGGCGGGCGCCCGTCTGTTTACCCCGGCACACCGCTGCCCGAGCGGGAATCGACAGCCCGCACCCTGGTCGCCCAGGCGATTATCAAGGCGCGGGTCACCCACACCAACTACCGGGAAATCCCCCTGATCCAAACTGTTGAAGTTCCCACCGGCCGCACAAACGAGCGCTGGGTGTTGCAATGGAAAGATCAGACCATACTATTGCGTGGAAAGAAAGAACCCGCATTCGAGCGCTATCAGGAGAGCCGCCGGACCTACGGGCTACCCGCTTGGAGGAATTGGAAGGCCCCTGTCGAACTCGTGATTTTAGATGCTCGGGAAGTTCGGACAGAGCAAGAGCAAATTCCGGCCGCGCAGGCGCTCCAGCAGGCACGAAGCCGCATGGAAGACCAGATCCGCTGGATGCTCGGTCCGTCCGATAAGGTACTTACTCCTATGTCGGCCGAAGTTGTTGAACAGACCAAGGAGTTCATCGGTGTTCGGACGACAGTGGAAACCCTTGAAGAGATCGCTCAGCCCAAGGTCGGTCAGCCACTGGCCACGCCCGGGCCTCAAACGCAGCCCCAGCCATAAGACCGGGGCGTAACTCCGTCCACCCCTAACCCAATCTGAGGGGGTTTATCACCACATTGGATTCCACACATGAACGGCGCATTCTGATTCCGGACAACGAGAAGGCCCGCGAACTCTTTGGCCTGAACGATGCGCACCTGAAAGTGATTGAGAGCAGCTTTCCCGTCAAGGTGGTGCCGCGCGGCAACGAGGCGATTCTCCAAGGCGAGGAGGAGACGGTTGAAAAAGTCGCCCGCCTCTTTGACCGGCTGATTGCCAACCAGAATCGCGGCGTGCGTATTGGCGAGCGCGAACTCCGCTACGCTGTCCGCCTGGCCACCGAAGGCGAAGAGAAGCCGCTAGAAGAGGTCTTCTCCGACGTCATCGTGCAAACCCACCGCGGCAAGCAAATTCGCACCAAAACCGCGGGCCAGAAAACTTACGTGGATGCGATTCGCAGAAGTGGTGTCACATTCGGCATCGGGCCGGCGGGCACTGGCAAGACCTACCTCGCCATGGCGGTCGCCATCGCCGCCTTCAAAAACAAGGAAGTCAACCGCATTATCCTGACCCGCCCGGCTGTTGAGGCTGGCGAAAAGCTGGGCTTCCTACCCGGCGACATGCAGCAGAAAGTCGATCCCTACCTGCGGCCCCTGTACGACGCCCTGTGGGACATCATGGGTGTCGAGAGCTTCGAGAAGTATATGGAAAAAGGCCAGATTGAGGTCGCACCCCTCGCATTTATGCGCGGGCGTACCCTCGACGACTCCTTCATCATCCT